>CAYGBY010000114.1:0-5809 GCA_964348115.1 uncultured Pseudomonadales bacterium | reverse complement strand
CCCCTCGCAGGCGGAGCCCTCAGCCGGGGTGCGCGAGGGGAACACCCCTCGCAGGCGGAGCCCTCAGCCGGGGTGCGCGAGGGGAACACCCCTCGCAGGTAGTAAGGCACCCTTCAGCCCGCAAAATTAGCCGAACAGCGTAGCAGACGGCCTCCAGCCAGTACCCCGAGCGTAATGGTCCGCCAGTACTAGCCATTGTTCAATCCGCTCGTCTGGTTCGCAACTACGGCCCCAATACTCCACGAACAACGCGTCATCCAAGCGTTGCGCTGCATCCGTCATGAGGTGCTCGATGTCCTGCAAGGCGCGCAGCAGGTAGTTTCCGCCCCGCGTGTCGTCCGTCCGCAACGCTACGCTCCCCGCGCTGAACAGGTCGCGCGCCTGCGGGCAAAGCACGCCATGGTACGTCAGCAGGTAGATTGCCGCGTCCTCATATTTGCCCCGCGCCCGCGGACCCTTGCATATCTGCGGGCAAAGCAGCGCGGCCTCGGCACGGTACACGCGCTTCTCGGCTTGCGGTAGGTGCATATAGAGCCGGACGTTGATCGGCAGCGTATGGGACGGCTCAAGCCACCATGTGCGTTCGCCGGGCGGCAGACGCTTGCGCCAGTAGTCGCGGATATGCGCCATCTTGCCGGCCTCGTCCAGTTTGGCGAAGTCCTCATAGCTGATTTCGAACCGCTCGAACAGCGGCGGATCGTCGCTGTCCATAGCGACCACGAAGCGCGGCGCATTCGACACACGGACATGCATAACGCAGTCCTCGTAGCGGCGCCATCGTGCGGACGGCTCGCCGCCGACCTTGCCGAACATAACATAGACCGCAGTCACGGCGGGATCGCGCATGGACTCGAACACGCTGTTGCCCACCGCGTTCCATGTGTCGCGTTTGCTGTATTTGACCTCCACGCCGAAGCCATTGACGCGGATGTCGGGGAAAGCGTGGCGGTGAAAGGTCGGTTCCACCGCTACGTCCAGATCGGCAGCTACGTTCTGCAACGCGGCGAGTACGCCCTGCTCGAACTGCTCTGGGCCGTGAAGGAGCGTACTCGCACGGAGATTGGCCGTCAGGAACTGCGCTGCGCGATCTAGGAGCGCTTCAAACTCAGTCAGGGTCAATGTGATCTCGGATGGCCTTGGCTATGCGCCACGCCAGCACCGGCGGAACCGCGTTGCCAATCTGCCGCTCCGTAGCGCGCATAGCGCACACGAAGTCGAAGTTGTCGGGAAAGGATTGGAGCCGAGCCGCTTCGCGCAGCGAGATGCGTCGCGCCAGTTTGTAGTGCCATTGAACGTTGCCGTGGTGCTCGGCGCGAATCGTGGTCGCGGGCTTGTCGGCCTTCAGGCGACGGTTGCCTTGCTCCGGGCTGCGCTGCGCCTTGCTCCATATGTGTGACCACTCCTTGTTCTCGTCGGCGCACTCCAAGTCCTCCAAGGCTTCCTGCGCGGTCACTTGCGTGTCCACTGCTTCGGGATGGACGAACGGTTCGTCGCCTTTCAGGCCGACGATGAAGATGCGCTCGCGCATCTGGGGCACACCGTAGTCGGCGGCGAGATAGAGACGGTATGAAACCGTATAGCCCGGCAGCGCGAAGTCGGCAAGCATCCGGTCGAAAAGGGGCTTGCCATGCGACATGAGCAGGCCCTTGACGTTCTCCGCGACGAACGCCTTGGGATTCGTGCGCCGGATCACTTCGACCATTTCTTTGTACAGGATGGTGCGCTTGCCATCCGCGACGCTACGTTGGCCGTTGATGGACACGTCCTGACAGGGAAAGCCGCCGATGACCAAGTCCGCCGACTCCGGCAGCGTGTCGATCACGTCGACGATGCTGCCGCGATGCAGATGATCGTCGCCAAGGTTTGCTGCGTAGGTATCGCATGCCAGCCGGTCCATGTCGTTCGCCCAGATGATTTCGAACGGCAGGCGGTCGTAGAACTTCCCGCCAAAAGAAAAACCGCCGACAAAGCCCAAGTCCATGCCGCCGCATCCGCTGAACAGCGAAACGACACTGTGGCGCCCAGCTCCGCCGCCCACAAGCTGGTCGACAAGTTGTGCGAGGTTCGCGGGGATCGGTTCGATGATCCGAGTCGCTTCCCTAATCATGCCGGAACACCCTCGACAAGTGCGCTGTGGATGAGTCTGCGCCGTATCATTATCACGCACTTTAGTCGAATACTGGTTGTGCATACAAATGTCTTCAGCCAATTTCGCTGGGAACCCCCACAAAAGCCCTCAGCCAGCGCCCTGGCGACCCTCTGCTCCATGGGCGCCTGCATAAGCTCCTGGCGCAGGGTGCGCAGCCGCTTCTCATCAGGCCGCAAAGGCTTGCGTTTCCGGCCCGCGACTTGTTCGTATTTTAACCTGAGCCGCCGTCCGGCTTCGCGATTGCGCAGCTAAATTCGGCGTCGGCGACCATGTGGGGGGCTGGCGGCCAGCGCCGGCTGCGACAAGGCTTCCCGGCGGGCGACGCGGCGGTCGAATGCTTGCCTCAGCCGGGTCAGACGGGCGGCGGAAATGGGATAGCGCCAGATCACCGCCACGGCCAGCGCGTAGCACAACCAAGGCGGCAGCACGTAGACATAGGAAAGCATGTCGATGACCGCGGCGCTGTTGCCGCCGCTGGCGGAGAAGCCCAGGAGGTCCAGCAAGGGCAGCGCCATGCCTAAGGCCAGGGCCTGCATGAGTTTCTGCCCAAGGGACCACACGGCGATGTAGGAGCCGGCAATGTTCTCCCCGGTGCGGTGGGAGGCGATCTCGATCACATCGGCCTTCATGGACATGGAGATGGCGTTGAAATTGCCCCCTGCGACGCCGTACAACGCAAGCAGCAGGAAGAACAAGCCAAGGTCGCCATGCTCCAGCAGCAGGAACAGGGGCGTAACGAACACAAACAGCACACCGCCGGCTATCCAGGTCTGCCTTTTGCCGATGCGTTGCGCCACTGCAATCCACAACGGCAAGGACAGCACGTTGGCCCCAAAGTAGCCCAACAGTATTGCCTGGGTCTGCGCCTCCGCCCCCACGGCGTAGGTGGCGAACAGCATGAAGGTGGCGGAACCCCAGCCAGTGCCTAAGGTTTTGAGCAAAAAGCCGAAGAACAGCAGCAGGAAAGAGCCGTTGCGGGCCATCAGGCCAAGGTTCCTGAACAGCGGCGAGGCCACCGGCTTGTAGCCCTGACGCTCCGGCACCCAGGCCAAGGTGGCGGTGATCATCACCGGCAGGGCCACCAGGGTCATGAAGCCGATGATGGTCAGCCCCTCCTTGGGCAGGGCGCCGTAGCCGGTAAGCTGCCCGGCCACCACCGGCACGGCCAGTACGCTGACGTTGCCGAGGAATGCGAAGGCCTGCCGCCAACCGGTGATGCGGGTGCGTTCGTGGTAGCTGTCGGAAAGCTCCGCCCCCCAAGCGTAGTAGGGAATGTTGATCAGCGTCCAACCAAGCCACAACCCCACCGCCCAAACCAGCAGGTAGGCGTTGGAGACGCCCCAAATTGGGTTGAACAGCATGAAGGCGGAGACCATCATCAGCAGCATGCCCGCCGCCATCCAGGGCTTGCGGCGCCCGAAGCGGCCCCGGGTGCGGTCGCTCAGGTAGCCGATCAGCGGGTCAGTGACCACATCGGAGATGCGCGCCAGCATCAGGATGAGGCCGACGTCAGCCAAATCCAGGCCCAGATCCTTGGAGTAAACCAAGGGCAGATACAGCCCCACCGGGATGCTGCCCAGATACACCGCATATTCCGGCAAGGCGAACAGCACCAGCCGGGACCTTGGAATCGCTTTTTCCGCCGGCTTCAAAAGCCCCTCCTGCCACCCCTCGACGGGAGATGATTTTCGCACAGTCACCAAGTCAGGCAAACAACGCCCCTTTCCCAACCCTCCCATAGATCCGTTTTTGAGAACAGGGGTCCAAGGAACCTCCGGGCAAGTCCCGGAAGCTCGGAGGAGTCAAAAGAGCGTGATGGCAAGGCGCGGCAAAGCTGTGTGGCAGGAGGCCCCACACATTGAGCCGCAACACCGCATGTGCGCGCTTTAAGCCCTCTCGAAGGGGGCACACGACTTGTTCAGAGGTTCCCTAACATTTGTAGGCATCGCGACGATGGGGCGCCATGAGGCAGCAGGCCCCAAACGAATGGCCACTTGGCGCGCGTCGCCTTGGGTGATCTCCAAGTCCGGGGCGCCCCCGCCGCCTGGATGCAGAAGATAGGCGCAGGTGCGGCCCTGTTGCCGAATGCGCGGGAAGCGGGCCTTGAGTCCGGCATCGATGACGCCATCCGCGTCGATCACGCCGGCCAGATAGAGTTCCGCGAGCACTTCGATGATGCCGGACCCGCATATGCCCGTGATGCCGGTGGCGGCCACGGCCTCCGCGAACCCGGAGGCGTCCGACCACAGATCGCAGCTGATCACCTTGAACTTCGGCTCCAGCGTTTTCGGATCTATGCGCACCCGTTCGATGGCGCCCGGCGCCGCCCGTTGGCCGCAACTGATCTGGGCGCCTTCAAAGGCCGGGCCTGTGGGGCTGGAGGCGGCCAGCAAACGGTCTTGATTGCCCAGCAGAATTTCCGCATTGGTGCCGACATCCACCACCAAGCTCAATGCGCTGCCCTTGTAGAGGGCCTCCGCCAACAGTACGCCGGCGGCGTCCGCCCCCACATCAACCAAGGAGGATGGACGCATGAGGATGAAGCCTGCCGCCAACAGCACGCCGGCGGCGTCCGCCCCCACGTGGCCAGCGACGCAGGGCAGCGCATAGACGCCGGCGCCGGGATTGACCGCCAAGCCCAGCTCCGCCGCCGACACTTCCAATGCGCTGTCCAAAGCCAGGGCGAAAGGGGCGCCGCCAAGCTCCACCGGGCTCAGGCCGAAAAACAGATGGTGCATGATGGGGTTGGCGGCGATGGTGACGGCCAGCACCTCATGGGCGTCGATGCCCGCCTGTTCAGCCAACTCGCCCATGAGCGCGTTGACCACCCCGCGCACGGCGGCGGTCAGTTGCCCTTCCCCGCCTGGATGCATCATCACCCAGGATACGCGGCTCATCAGATCCTCGCCAAAGCGGATCTGCGGGTTCATGCGCCCGGCCACCGCCAGCACTTCGCCGCTGGCGAGATCACACAAAAGTGCGGACAGGGTGGTGGAGCCGATATCCAGAGCCACGCCGTAGAGCCGCTCCTGCAAGCCCGGCCACAGCGCCACCACTTGGGCCTTCCGTCAGGCGTCGTCAGCGTTGTTGGCTGCATTGGGTGCTGCGTGGAGGCTGCCCAGCGTCTCGACCACCTGCGTCACGGTGTCGTCAGCGTTGTTGGCGGCATGGGCGCTGCGGGGGCGGCGCGGGCCGCCCGCACCGCCGCCGTCACGCGCCACTGCCCTTGCCGCAGCAGTTTCTGCAGGCGCGGCGGCAGCGGCGCGGCGATGCCAGCTTGGTCAACTTGCCGCTGTTTCGCCAAGACGGTCATCAGACGCTCAAGATCACCGCAGGGATGATCCAGGTCCGGCTCGTCCACCTCCACATAGCAAAGACGCACCACAGGATCCAGCCGGATGTCGCGAACCTCCGCCGCCTTGCGCACCACTTGGCGATGCACTTGGCTTTCCGGCGGCACATCGATGACCACCTCGCCCAACAGGATGGCCTGACAGCTCAGACGGCGTACGCCTAAGGGCTTGCGTGTTTCGCTGTAGCGCCGTTCCGGCTCACTCAAGGCGCTGAGATGATGCGCTTGGGAGCTGATGCCATGCTTTTCGAATCGGCGCGGCGGGGATTCCGCAGTCCGCGCGCCGCGGGGCGCCCTTCGGGAGGGCC
>CAYGBY010000113.1:0-11992 GCA_964348115.1 uncultured Pseudomonadales bacterium | reverse complement strand
ATAGCAACCCGCGCTGCGATTGTTCCGGTAGTGCTGCCGGTCATGTTCTTCATGACCGTGGCATCAATGATGATATCTGCACGATTCGACCGCTTGGAGGATTCCTTAAAACGGCTTCTTGAGGCAGTGCGGGAAACTCTCGAGCGGGATGTCGCGGAGGATTACGGTGAGGTCCTAAGCGCTCTCGTGCGCCTAGAGGACATATCTTCCGAGTTCGATGAGAGCAGACGATTTACGGATGAAATGAAGATCCGACTGGCTTTGGTGGAGAGAGACTTAAGTGCAGTACATTACAAATACGACCTTATTAGTAAGTCCATAGCCACGGAGACTGGTGCCACGCTAGCACCCGCAGACCAACAAATTTTCGCACTGTCGGGAATTGCCAGTATCTATGTTGATCGTCAGCGGCTCAGGCTTGCACTGCAAGACAATCCCGATGACCTGATGCGTAGCGTTAAGGCATTAGATGACAAGATCAAAAGAACGTTATCGGGGTTCGACAAACTGCTTAGTGACAACCCAGTCGTGCAATACCAAGACGAGTTGAATCGGTCGCTTGATGATATGAGCTGGTGGGCGAAAAACATCTCTCGACAGCGCGAAAGGAAGGAGATGGAGAGTGAACTCGGCAAGGTGGCTGGAGTCCGCCTTGACGGTCTTGAGCCAGTGTTGCGGGGGATACAAAGCTGGTCAGACAAGCTGGGCGAGCCGGACGACATAGGTCTCGCGCAATCGGTTATTTACTACCGCGAGGATGATGGGGACGGGGATTTGAAAGCTTTCTACACGGGCGACCTCCGATTGGAGCCTGGACAGGGAGCACGTAAGTCGGAAAAACCGCTAGAAGATCGACAGGATTGGCAATCGTTTTAGGGCAACTTTGAATATTCAGTAGTATGGAGGCAACGTTGATGCCATCTTTCAATTTGGACCTTGAAGACATCCCACACGGTCACGGCGTGTCCACGAAACATGGAATCAGGGCTACAAATTGACCTGTCGCAATCGACAGGTTAGTCTATTCCAAATATAAGCAAGTATGGCTGTCGGAAGCGACAAATGCAAAACACGGCTGCAGCTAAACGGCGCTTTCAGATCCTTAGCCTAGACGGCGGCGGACTGAAGGGGCTCTTCACCGCAGCGTACCTCGCCGAATGGGAAGCGCACACAGGCCAGCGCATAGTGGATGCCATGGACCTGATCGCCGGGACGAGCACCGGCGGCATCATAGCACTTGGTCTCGGTGCGGGCTACTGCGCACAGAAGCTGGTGGACTTCTTCCGCGAGCACGGTCGGACGATCTTCCCGGTCGGGTGCATCAGGGCATTGGGCCGCATGCGTCAGGCGTTGGGAAGCCGCTACCCGGCCGAGCCGCTGGAATCGGTTCTCGACGAGTACTTCGGTGATCGCCAACTGGGTGACAGTTGTGTGCGGCTCGTCATACCTGCGTACCATGCCGAATCGGGCATCCACCTATTCAAAACGCCACATCATTCGCGCCTGCGCGTTGACTGGCGGGAACGGATGGCCGTGGTCGCCCGGGCGACTAGCGCGGCCCCGACCTTCCTACCACCCCTGGCGCTCGATCCCGGGCTGAGGCTGATAGACGGCGGGGTCTGGGCGAATAATCCCGTGCAGATTGCCGTCACCGAAGCGCTTGGCTATCTCCGCCAGCCGCAGAGCTACGTCGCCGCTCTGCGGATCGGCACCACAACGGAGGCCACTAGTAAGAACCGCTACCCCGAAAGCCTGCGTGCCATCGGGCCCGGTGCGGTATCACTATTCGCCGAGATCATGATGCGCGGCCAGTCGCAGGCCGCGAGCGGCGGCGTACGGCAGTTGCTCGGACTGGATCGCTTCGTCGAAGTCGATCCCGTGGTTGCACCGACCGACTATCACCTCGACCAACTTTCCGAGGACCTCATCGGTATGGCGAAGGCCAGTTTCCGCAAGACGGTCTCCGAACTCGACGACAAGCAGTTTCTTGAACACCGGGCGACGGTGTTCTCTAGGAACTACACCGATGCAGGGGATGCCGCCCATGGATAGCACCAGCCACGATCTCCTGAACCACTTGGTCATCGCAGGCGCAGAGCAACTGGACCTCACGCCCACCCAACACGACCGCGCCGTTGGACACTACGAGGCGGTCGGTGAATACCTCGCGGAACAGGGATCGCCGCTAGAACGCTACTCGCCGGTCGTGTTCACCCAAGGGTCCATCGCGATCGGCACGGCCACCAAGCCGGTCGGGCGGGATGAATTTGATCTGGATCTCATGTGCCAGATGTCGATTTCATCCGACGCCGATCCCGCCAACGTGAAGCGCATGGTCGGCGAGCACCTAAAGTCACACGCCACCTACAAGCGAATGCTGCGCGAAAAGAACCGCTGCTGGCGGCTAGTTTACGCTGGGGAGTTCCACATGGATATCATTTCCGGCATCCCTGACCCCAAAGAACAAACCGGAACGGCGCTTTTGGTGCCGGACAAGGAGCTGCATTGCTGGAAGGAGACGGACCCGAAAGGCTATGCCGAGTGGTTTTTGACCCGTGCCGAGGTCGCGGCGGTCACCAACGAAGCGGTCCGTGCGGAGGTGGAGCCAGCGCCACCCAACGAGCGGCGAAAGCTGACGCTTCAGATCGTCGTGCAGCTTCTGAAACGGCATCGCGATCTGATGTTCACTGACGACGAGGACGCACCGATTTCGATCATCATCACGACGCTGGCAGCGTGTGCGTACGACGGTTCGCCATCCGTCGTCGACGCGTTGTCGGGTGTGCTCGCCCGAATGCCCGACTACATCGGATGTACGACCACCGGTGTCGCGTATGTGGGGAATCCCGTCAATCCCCTCGAGAACTTCGCGGACAAGTGGGCGACGCATCCGCGTCGAGAGCAGTGCTTCCGCGATTGGATCGATAGGACCTGCCGCGACTTTGAACGTCTTCGGACCGCAAGGCTCCCAAATATGCCGGACGCACTCGGCAGCTGGGTCGGCGAGCGCGCCGCGACACGTGCGATCAGTGACTATGCTCAGGAGATGCAACGTCGGCGCGACACAGGCATCGGCGTATCGGCGGCGACCGGTACACTCGGGAGCGCGTCGCCACGGGCGGCGCGGAGTCCCAATCACACGTTCTTCGGTCGATAGATGCGGCATCGGCGTACCAAGGCGCCAACGTTGGCTCAACAGGCTGCCAGACTCCGGACCGCGCAGCCCGACTCGAAGGTACGGTTCGACCAGGCCGGCAATAGGCTGGTCTGGACGGGACACCTGAGACCCACGGCACTGAGCGACCGGTACCGGGTGCGAGTCGAAGTCAGGCGATCCAACCGGATGGCTCCAGAAGTGTACGTGGAGTCACCGAAGCTACGCGACCGGTCCGACGAGACCGTCCCCCACCTCTACGACCGCGAACGCGCAAGGCTCTGCCTGTGGATTCCGGGGCGGGGAGAATGGTCGGCGCACCTGTGGGTCGTCGATTCAGTGCTCCTGTGGGCATCCGAGTGGCTGTTCTTCTACGAAGTCTGGTTGGCGACAGGTGATTGGCTGGGCGGCGGGGAACATCCGGTGAACAACTGCTAGCAATAGGAGTTGCCTGTCCAACGCCAATCGGCGCCAAAAATAGGTCATGAATCTTGGCGTGCCGGGCTCCACCTAGCGGGCGCGAGTCGGCTACCACAAAAGATCAATGTGGTGGCGTTATCACCGATTAGCCAATCGCCTACAAACTGCCTTCAACCTATTTCGCACACAGAGCAACCCGCTCGGCCAATCAATCAAGGAGTTCATCTGAACTGAGTTCCCACACCCGCCATGTGTTGGAGCCCAAAACGTCCGATGCCTCATCCTTTAGCATCCACAAAAAATTGTTCGAGTTTTCAAAGTCTCCCGTCAGGCAGCCGGCGGAGAACTGGTGACAGTTGTCCATTAAGAAATTGTAATCGCGACTTCGTCCGACTTGGGAGCGCGCGCGTTCGGCTACCTGGACATCGCCTACAGCTTCATCTTCGTCGCAAGACACATAAATGCTTATTCCCGTCGTGTTCTCAACAAATTCCTTGGGGTCTACCAGTTCGATTTCACCGCTGCCTGAGAGCTGAACTATCTCGTTGTCCCCAACATATATTCCCGAATGTTCCGCTACGCCAAAAAAATAGTCACAATAGACAACGCTACCCATCGTCGGAATGACCTTGTCCCGGAAGACATTGTCCCGAACGGATTCAGCCAAATTTTCTCGCAGCAACGCCACCAACTCCGGTAATACCGGTATAGCTGACTGCCTGTTGTCCACAACCGGATCCAGCCCCGACAACGCCGGTAATTTCGGTATAGCCATACACCTCAACCCCTCATCAACCGATGCGCTTCGTCCACCATAAGGTACTGACGCCGCACCCATGACTCGATATGCCCAAGCACATCATCTTTGTCAATCTCAAGCGCGTCGGCCAAATCGTTCGCCAACCGTGACTCCTTCGCGCTAAATCCTTTCTCAGCGTAACCCACACCAACGACTTCCAGCAGGAGAACAACCCTACTCAGCCGGTCTTCAAAGAGACTTCCAAGTTCTTCGAGCGGTACGTCTTCCGCTTCCACCTGCGGTCCGGCCTCGGATCGCAGCACATCCAGACGAACCAGTTCCTCCGCGGCCGCCATGTTGTCGATTCGCATCATCTCGTGGGCGTAATGCAGCAACGCCTCCCGCTGCCGTTCGGTCAGATAGCGTAGGAACAATGTTATTCTCCCGGTTTCAGACTAATCTCAATAGTCTAAACTGCGGTTCGAATGCAATTCAACACTTGTACGGGTTTTACAACCAAGGAGAAAACAACTTCATGAAATTGTCCGTGGAATTTCCCAGTCTGGCCTATCGGGAGGGGCCGGAGGGTATAGCCCGCATGGCCAAGGCCATAGAGCGCATCGGCTTCGATCAGTTGGACATCTTTGACCATGTGGTGATGGGCTACCCTGCGGCGGGCCGGCCGAAGCCTGTATATCCGCCGAAGATGCCCATCCTGGAGGCCCTGACCACCCTGGCCTATGCGGCGGCGGTGACGCAGCGCATCGGCCTGGGCACGGAGGTGCTGGTGCTGCCCCAACGGCAACCCCTGCTGGTGGCCAAGCAGGTTAGCACGCTGGACGTTCTCTGCGGCGGCCGAATGCGCTTGGGCGTGGGCATCGGCTGGCAGGAATCGGAGTACGAGGCCTTAGGGGAGGACTTCGGCAATCGCGGCCGGCGCTTCGATGAGGCCATTGCGCTGCTGCGGGCCGCTTGGGGCGAAGAGCAGTTGGACTTCGCCGGGGAGTTCTACAACTGCAAGGCCATGGCGTTGGAGCCGAAGCCGCCGCAAGGGGCTAAACTGCCCATTTGGTTGGGCGGCGCCGCCCCAAAGGCGCTGCAGCGCGTGGGCGAACTGGCGGACGGCTGGCTGGCCACCGCCGTGGAGGACAAGGCCAGCGGAGCGCAGATGGTGCAGACGGTGCGTCGGCACGCAGCCGCGGCGGGCCGGGACCCAGCGGGCATCGGCCTGCAGATGATGCTGGACGTGCCGCCTAGGGATGCCCGCGGCAAGGCTTTCTACACCGATATGGACAACGTGCTGCGCCGGGTGGCCGACGTGGCCGCCATGGGCTTCGGCTGGGGCGCCATCAACGCCACCGCCATCTTTCAGGCGGGTTTTCGCAGCCTGGACGCCATCATCGACAAGCTGGAGGCACTGCATGGCGCCATCAAGGCCGAAGTCGGCTAATCTGTGCTATCCGGCGCGCAGCCCGCAAGAAAGACGCTGATTGCCGTGCCGTGGCGCCGGGCGGGCATCCGGCTAGTCAATGTCGGGTGCGCCACCGGCAAGGAAGACGCTGATTGCCGGCCAGCGCAGGAATCAACGAACAGGGCGGCGGCCGGGAACGAATTGGGAACGACGCAATGAACAAGAAAATGAACCCCGCGGAAGCCAACGGACAGCACAGGGCTTATTGGCGGGCCAACCTGAAGTTGATGGCAACGCTGCTGGCCATCTGGTTTGTCGTCTCCTTCGGCTTCGGCGTGCTGTTGGCGGCGCCGTTGAACCAGATCACCTTCTTCGGCTTCAAGTTGGGCTTCTGGTGGGCGCAGCAGGGCAGCATCTATGTATTCGTCGTGCTGATCTTCATCTACGCCGCCGCCATGCGCCGGCTGGACCGCAAGTACGGGGTCGGGGATGATGAACAGGGGCGTCCCAACAGCATGCTTTCTCAAAAGGGAAGCTGAAGCATGTCCGTGGAGGCCCTGACCTATCTGTTCGTGGCGGCCAGCTTCGCGCTGTACATCGGCATCGCCATCTGGTCGCGGGCCGGTTCGACCGGGGAATTCTACGTCGCCGGCGGCGGCGTACACCCGGTCGCCAACGGCATGGCCACGGCCGCCGACTGGATGAGCGCCGCATCGTTCATCTCCATGGCGGGCATCATCGCCTTCATGGGCTATGACGGCGCGGTTTACCTGATGGGCTGGACGGGGGGCTACGTGCTGCTGGCCCTGCTGCTGGCGCCCTATCTGCGCAAGTTCGGCGAATTCACGGTGCCGGACTTCATCGGCGCCCGCTACTACTCCAACACCGCCAGGGTGGTGGCGGTGGTGTGCCTGGTCGTGGTGTCGTTCACCTATGTCGCCGGGCAGATGCGCGGGGTCGGCATCGTCTTCAGCCACTTCCTCAACGTGCCCATCGCTTGGGGCGTGGCCATCGGCATGGCCGTGGTGTTCTTCTACGCCGTGCTCGGCGGCATGAAAGGCATCACCTACACACAGGTGGCGCAGTATTGCGTGTTGATCTTCGCCTATCTGGTGCCGGCCATCTTCATCTCCCTGCTGATCACCGGGGTGCCCATTCCGCAGCTTGGCCTAGGGGCGGAAGTGGCGGACGGCAGCGGCCTCAGGGTGCTGGAAAAGCTCGACCGCACCTTGGTGGACCTTGGCTTCACGGCCTATACGGACGGCAGCAAGGCGATGATCGACGTCTTCGCCATCACCTTGGCGCTGATGGTCGGCACCGCAGGGCTGCCCCATGTGATCGTGCGCTTCTTCACGGTGCCCAAGGTGTCCGACGCCCGCCGCTCCGCCGGCTACGCCCTGCTGTTCATCGCCCTGCTGTACACCACGGCCCCCGCCGTGGGCGCCTTCGCCCGGCTGAACTTCGTGGACACTGTCCACAACACGCCCTACGCCGAGGTGGCGGACTGGTTTCAACGTTGGGAGTCCATCGGCCTCATCGGCTGGCTGGACAAGAACGGCGACGGCGCCATCCAATACGCGCCAGGGGCCGCCTTCGCCGGGGCCCCGGAATTCCTCGCCACGCCCGGCGAGCACGGCCAGCGCAGCTTGGCGAATCCGCCGACGGATGGCGGCAATGAAGTCTATGTAGATCGGGACATCATGGTTCTGGCCAACCCCGAAATCGCCGCCCTGCCCGGCTGGGTCATCGCCCTGGTGGCCGCCGGCGGTCTGGCGGCAGCTCTTTCCACAGCGGCGGGGCTGCTGTTGGTGATCTCAACCTCCGTTTCCCATGACCTAATCAAAAAGACCCTGGCCCGGGGCATCACCGACCGGGAGGAGCTGCTGTACGCCCGCATCGCCGCAGCAGCAGCCATCCTGGTGTCGGGCTACCTTGGCATCAACCCGCCCGCCTTCGTGGCCCAGGTGGTGGCTTTCGCCTTCGGGCTGGCGGCGGCCTCCCTATTCCCAGCCATCCTGCTGGGCATCTTCTCCATGCGGGCCACCAAGGAAGGCGCCATTGCCGGCATGTTGGCCGGCCTCCTCTTCACCTTCGCCTACATCGCTTGGTTCAAGTTCGCCGCACCCGACCAGAACAACGCCGAACATTGGTGGTTTGGCATCTCGCCGGAGGGAATCGGCGCCCTGGGCGCATTGCTGAACTTCGCAGTGGCCCTATCCGTCAGCCGTTTCGCCCCTGGCGTGCCGGCCAAGGTGCAGGCCCTGGTCGCCTCCATCCGCGTCCCCGCCGGGGTGGAACGCCCACATGACCACTGAAGAAACAATCCCCAGGAGTTTTCACCCCCGCGTGTGGTGCGCTGACGCGCCGGGAAGTGGGTACTTCCACAAAAGTGCCCACCCCGGCATCCGGTGCGCTGATGCGCGGGGCATGGGCACCACCATGCAATTCTGCGCCGCAGAAAAATTTCTTGGGAATTTCTCCGCAGCGTACACTCCTAGCCTAGGCCGGCATCCGCACGAGGCGGACTGATGCGCACTAAAGAACACCTGAAGCTGCTTGCCCCCTACATCGGCCGGGAAATTGGCGTCTCCTCCTGGCGGCGCATCGATCAGGAACGCATCGATGCCCATGCTCGCACCACCGGCGACGACGCCTGGATCCACACCGACCCAGCCCGCGCCGCCAAGGAAACCCCGTTCGGCTGCACCATCGCGCAGAACTTTCTGCTTATCTCCCTGCTCACGGACATGGCCCAGGCAACCAACCTGCCCACCGATCAGGTGGCCTACCGCACCAGCTACGGCTTCGACCGCCTGCGCATCATCCAACCCGTAGTGGTGGACAGCCGTGTGCGCGGCCGGTTCGAACTGAAGAAGGTGGAAGCCAAGGGTCACCACGGCGTCCTGGTTTACCTGGACGCCTCCATGGAAATAGAAGGCGACGACTTGGCGCCAGCCTTGGTGGCCGAATGGCTAATCTATCGACGGCTCAAGGACTGAACCGGGCAGGGGCACCCAAGTTCTCACCACGGGTTCCAGCCCCGCCACAGGAACGGTTTGCCGGTCGATTTGGCCCGAATTAAGCCGGAAATGCGGGGTGTTACGCGCCGAACAGTGAAGTTGGACGCCAAAATGACAATCGCTGGGGAATTGGAGCGGGAAACGAGACTTGAACTCGCGACCCCGACCTTGGCAAGGTCGTGCTCTACCGACTGAGCTATTCCCGCGTTATGGCGCCCAATTGTAACGGAATTTTCCATCGGCGCAAGCGGTACTGGCTCGGCACATTTCGGAATTCAGGCTAGGGCCTGTTAACACTATCCGGGTTAGCCCTGTTGGGTCCCAGGCCGCGCCAATCAAGGCGCGAGGAGCGCGTTTTGGCCAGCGTCAAATGAGCGACGGGGAACGGCATGGTCTGGGCCAGGGCCGTCAGGAAGCGCTGGGCGTTGCCGGCCAAGGCCCGCAAGAACGCGCGGCCCGCCATGTGCTTGGTCGACGGGCGGACGACGCGGAACTCCTTGATGGTCTGGCCGTCTCGGCTGTAGGTCATGTGGCCCGCCTAGGCCGGTTCGGCAGGGGCCTGGGTCTTGGCGCCGCACCTCCAGCGCTGCGCCCAGGCGCCGTTGAAGGCCCGGCGGCGCTTGGCTTGAGCCGGCCCTAGGCGGAAGGAGGCGCATCGGCTATGGCCGGGTGCTTTTGGGCTTGAGCGCCGGGGTGCGCAGGCGCCGCTCGGCGGTCCCGGCGGCCCGGGCGTCAATGCGCAGGCGCTTGCAGGAAGGGGACAGGCGTGCAACAGTTTCATGCTCAGGCTCCTTGGTTTAGTGAGTGAACCAAGAAGGCCGGAATGCCGGGAGGAAAATCCCGAAAGGTTTCTGAGTTAGAACAGTATATAATCCTCCAAAGAAGAAGTCAGAGGAAGTGTCAGGCTCAGGCCGGACCAGCGTTGAAAAACGAGATTTCCAACCTTGCAAATCGCATAGGCGTTCGATAATGATACTATTATCTCGATATCGTTTGGTGAAATTTTTAATCATCGCCGTCCCTATCTTTTATCTGTTCATGATACAGATGAAACCTGCTTTGAATATCAGTAAAGACGAGATATTTCCGTTCTTCAATTGGCGACTGTTTGCTAGTATTCCCCCTTGGCATAAAACTGGACATGCCGTCATTCTGCATGCGGCGAACGATGATGGATTGATCGCACCCCCCAACATCAAGGCGCGATGCGCTACCTGATACCCAGCCGATCAATCGGAGATATGAAAGTACTGCGCCAGGCCGTCCGCCGGTGCCGGTCCGGGGAGCCGGATGACTGCACCGAGGCCGTGGTTGAGTTGCTTTATCCGACGGTGATGGCGCTGGTCGGCAGGCGAGATGTTGAATTCAGTATTGTCAGAAATGGGGTCGACCTGCGCGATGTGCAAACGGGTTTGCACGAAATCCTCCAAGGCAAGGCGAAGTCAGACTACTATCGGGCCGAAAGGATAATCGGCCGTTGGAATACGCGCGAAGGCCCTGTGGACATTACAGAATTGGCATCGACGACAAGAGTTTTGGAGTCTCACTGGGACGTCTATCGAAACAATGACTGGCTGATCTATGTCAAGGAAACATGCAGCATTGAAGATATGAGTTTGCGGTTCTACTTGCATCTGATGCCAGCGAATGTCGATGATTTACCGGATGACCGGAAACAATACGGCTTTGATAATCTTGATTTCCAGTTCGCCAACTATCGCATGGTGTCCGCCGGAGAATGCATAGCTATACGTCGGCTTCCGGACTACGCCATCGCCCGTCTACGTACCGGCCAGTTTATCGGCGACAATCGTCTTTGGCAGGGTATTGTCGATTTTTCGGAGGAACCGGCTCCATGAGACCCATACGTCGTCTGACAGGACGGTTCCGCAAGTTCATTTTGCACGTGGATACCGGCGAGTATCGAACGGCTACGGAATTCTCCAAAGCAGCTATCCAAATAACTTGGCTGGCTCGGTTCTTCTATCTTTTCGTGACCTACTCTCTGGCCACACACCTAGACTTCTCCCGTGTCTTCAAAGGGCTTCAGTTTACCGACCCCCTGTGGCCGACGGTCCTGCTGGATCGCTTGGTGGGTATCGACTATATAGCGGACCACGTCGTACTGATTTCGGGCATGGCATGGATCATCGGATGGCTGGCTGTTCTATTTCCAGGCGTCCTGCTCTGGCGGATTGCTGTTTTTTCCATCCTGACCTTTTTCATTTCCATCAAATATTCCTATGGCTCTATCAATCATGGCGAACATTTCTATGTTTACATAAGCTTCGCACTCCTGTTTCTGCCATCCGCGGCGGGTCGCCCAACGATGCGGCGGAAGGACGCCATGAGTTGTGTCTCGGTCTTCTAGCTCATGCAAGCCGTAACGCTTCTCACCTTCAGCTTGAGCGGGCTCCACAAAATTTTAACCAACAAGCTGGAGATATTTGCATTCGATGGCTTCGCCAGGGTCTTATTAGACCGGCTTATGAACGATTTGGTACCACCGCCGCCGTTGGTTTCTTTGGCTACGGAGTACTATTTTTTGGCGCACTTTTTCTATCTTGCATTTGTTTACGTCCAAGCTTCAGCCGTCTTTGCTCTATTCAGACCTCACCTGCAACGACCTTTTGGTATTGCGATCATCGGCTTTCACTGCGGAAGCGCATGGTTGTTGAATATCTACTTTTCGCAATACCCTCTTTTCTGGGGTTTGCTGCTCATCTTATCACCGTTTTCGGCACCTCGCTTTTCATTGTTACGCACCTTTCAGTCGCTACCCATACTCGGCATGCCTTTCCGTATGTGGGCCGTGGCTCGGCGCCAAAGGCAATGGGTGAATAGAGCTTGGCTGGTATACGATGGCGAATGCCCCTTCTGCTCCGGCTATTCACAGCTTGTTGATGTCAGAGAGTCGATCGGGGAACTGATTCTGATCAACGCCCGCGACGGAGGCCCGTTAGTCGACGAGATAACAAGCTTGGGTCACGACTTGAACAAAGGAATGGTCCTGAAGATGGGTGGAAGCTACTACGTCGGCGACAATGCGCTGCATATGCTTGCCCTGTTGTCTCGGCGAAGGGGCGTGTTTGGCATCGTAAACGGCTTTCTGTTCAGTTCCCGCGCCGCCTCATGGCTTGGATATCCGTTGCTTATGTTCGGTAGGTGGTTTGCGTTGAAGCTGAAGCGCATTGCGCCGAACATCTCCAATGCGCGCTCGCAGCTCGTCAGGCGGCGGATCAGCGCAT
>CAYGBY010000112.1:0-12038 GCA_964348115.1 uncultured Pseudomonadales bacterium | reverse complement strand
GCAGCAACCCCCAACCAGCTTTCTCGAATGGACCCGCAAGTTCGCCACCGAGGAGTCCCGCCTTGCCGAGCTGGCGCGGCGCAAGTGGCCCGACGGCTTCATTTGCCCGCGCTGCGGGCACGACCGGGCGCACGTGCTTCAGCGACGCCGCCTGCACCAGTGCGCGGCGTGCCGGCGCCAGTCCTCGGCGACCGCCGGGACGGTGTTCGAGCACACCAAGCTGCCGCTCGCGAAGTGGTTCGCCGCGATGTACTTGGCGGCGGCGGACAAGGGCGGCGTCTCGGCGCTGCGGCTGTCGAAGATGGTCGGGGCGTCCTGGCCGACCGCGCAATCGATGCTGCGCAAGCTGCGGCGCGCCATGGGCGACCGGGACCGGTCCTGCTGGCTGACGGGGCTGGTGGAGGCGGACGACGCCCTGGTGGGCGGCAGGCGCGCCGGCAAGCGCGGCCGCGGCGCCGAGGGCAAGCAGCCGGTGCTGTTCGCGGTGGAGCGCAAGGGGGAGCGGGCCGGCTTCCTTGCCGCCCAGGTGGTTGACGGCGTCAACCACCAGCAGGTCGGCGCGTTCAGCCGGCGCCTGGGCGACGGCCTCAGGGTCCGCAGCGACGCCTTCCGCGGCCTCACGGCCATGGCCCGGGACCACGCCCACGAACCGCGCCCCACCCCGCCGGACAAGGCCGACGAGTGGCTGCCCCTCGTGCACCTGGTGATCAGCAACTTCAAGCGGTTCCTGATCGGCACCTTCCACGGGGTCTCCGGGAAGCGCCTGCAGGAGTGCCTCGACGAGTTCGTCTTCCGCTTCAACCGCCGGTTCTGGGAGGACCAGCTTCCGGCCCGCCTGGTCGAGGCCGCCGTCACCCACGTGCCCGTCCCGCTCAGGCTGAGGTAGGTTTAGAGGCATGACATGAAAAAATCAGCAGATAAATCGTGTTGAACCGGACAGTAGTGTCCTGTGTCATAAATTGGTTAAATTAATGCTTGGCCTCCTGGACCTCCGCCAGCCGCTCTCTGGCGCGCTTGATCTTCGCCAGGATGTCCTCGCCCTTTGCGATCCACCGGCAGGGCCGCGGATTGTCGTTGTGCGCCGCCAAGTGGCGCACTATCCCGCGCCGCAGCGCGGCGACGCTGGCGAAGCCGCCATCGCGGATCACGGCGGTCAGGTCGGCGAAGAAGCGTTCGACCAGATTGAGCCACGACCCCGAAGTCGGCGTGAAGTGCATCTCGAACCGCGGGTGGCGGGCGAGCCACGCCCGGACCTTGCCGTGCTTGTGCGTGGCGTAGTTGTCGGCGATGACGTGGATCGTCAACCCGTCCGGCGTCTCCCGGTCGATCTGCTTGAGGAAGCGCAGCCACTCCACGTGCGTGTGCTTGGCCTCGAGGCGTTGGATCAGCTTGCCGTCGAGATGATTCATCGCCGCGAACAGCGTGATCGTGCCGTGCCGGACGTAGTCGTGGGTCTCGGTGCGGACATGGCCGGCGCCGAGCGGCAGGCCCGGCTGCGAGCGCTCCAGCGCCTGGATCTGCGTCTTCCCGTCGCAGCACAGCACGATGGACCTCTCCGGCGGATCCAGGCACAGCCCCACGACATCCCGGAACTTGGCCTCGAACTGCGGATCGCCCGACAGCTTGAACGTGCGCCTGAGGTGCGGCCTGAGGCCGTGCGCGCGCCAGATGCGGCCCACGCTCGACGCCGAGACGCCGACCTCGGCCGCCGTGGCGCGCGTACTGCGCCGCCGCATGCCGGGCGCGTCCCGGCCGGCCTTGGCGACCACCGCCTCGACCACCGCCGGCGAAATGGACGCCTTGGCGCCTCGCCCCGGACGGTCGGCCAAGCCGTCCAGCCCCAGCCGATCGAAGCGCCGCGACCACTTGTTGACCGACGTCGTCGACACGCCCACCGCCCGCGCCACGTCCGTCTGCCTCATCCCCTTGCCGCGCAGCAGCACGATGCGCGCGCGCACGACGTCGCGCGCCGCCGTCGTCGACGCGCGAACGCGGCGGTCGAGTTCCGCCTCCTCCTCCGCCGTCAGCTCCAAAACCGATATGGGTCGCGCCATCACACTCGCCATCATGCGCCCAACAGCGACTATGACACGGAACAGTAGTTTGGTAGAGTAGAGTCGAATCGAGCCGCCTAAAAAAAGGCCAGAGGAGATCTTCCTATGCAACGCACTTCGCAAGACTCCTTCTTCCGTCACACGTTGTGCATTCTTGTTGCTGGGGCGATGGGGCTCTGCCTTGCCGCAGGCGGATGCTCGGACAAGCCGCCGCTGCAAGATTCGCTGGTCGGCACTTGGCGTTTCGAACTGCTAAACCACCCATACGCAGAAGAGACGTTCGACATCGAAATCGTCGCCGACGCCGACGACTGGTTTGGCTCACGCAATCTGACCACCAACTGCGGTATGGACGGGCTCTTTGGCGACTGGTCTGGGGACTGGCGCGACGTCGACCTCGAGGTCGACGAGCACGGCGGGCTTGACACACCAGCCGGCACCCTGTTCTTCATCTGCATAGTCGACGTCTTTCCTGTAGTTGGGGTATCGTCAGTTGGGTTCTCGTTCAGCGGCAAGTTCATCGACGACATCTACACTGGCCGTGTCGACCACAAAGTAATTGGCGGCGGCAAGCACACCGGCCCGATCCCCTACACCGTATGGGCCTCCCTGTTCGTCGCCCGGCGGATTGACCCGACCACCGTAGCTAGGGAACGCGAGGGGCAAGCTCCCACACGCAGGAGCCCTCAGCCGGAGAGCGAGCCCCTCGCAGGCAAAGACCAACACCCAGCACGATCATCGCAGCCCCTAATGCAATATGCGGGCTAGCCTGCCGCTGTCAGCTGCGCCATGAATTCCTTGTGGCGGGAAAGCTCTTCGGCGGTGGCGGAGATGACTTTTAGTTTTGGCCGGTCCGCTGGCAGCGGGGTGAAGGTGTTTGCAGCCGCGCTGAACTGCTGCTCCGCCGGGTCGGGGAACATGGCGGTCTGGCCACCGGTCATGGCCAGATAGACTTCCACCAGAATCTCCGCATCGAGCAGGGCGCCGTGATTCTTCCGGGCGCTGTTGTCCACCTGCAGGCGGCGGCACAGGGCGTCCAAGCTGTTCTTCTGCCCCGGATACCGATTCCGCGCCAAGGCCAGGGAATCGGTCACTTGGCAAAGATCCTTGATGCGTCGCTCCTCGCCCGGCAGCTGCGACAGCTCGTAGTCCAGAAAGCTGACATCGAACGGGGCGTTGTGAATGATCAGCTCCGCGCCCTCAATGAAGCCGATGAAGCGCTCCGCGATGTCCGCAAAGAGCGGCTTGGCGGCAAGAGACTCCTCGGTGATGCCGTGCACCTGCAAAGCCCCTTGATCGATTTGCCGCTGGGGATTGACGTACTGGTGAAAGTTCTCCCCGGTCAACTGGCGGTCCACAAGCTCCACTCCGCCAATCTCGATGACACGGTGCCCACGCTCCGGCTCAAGCCCAGTGGTTTCCGTGTCCAGAACGACTTGCCGCATAGGCCCCCCAAGTTGGGCGGATTGGCGCTTGGCTACCCCGCCAAGGCGTCGATGGCCGCGTTGGCGGCCTGATCCACCAGTTCATTTTCCGCGTGGCCGCTGTGGCCCTTCACCCAACGCCACTGCACCTGGTGCTGGGCGGCGGCGGCGTCCAAACGCCGCCATAGATCCTGGTTCTTCACCGCTTTTTTTTGGCTGGTGCGCCAGCCATTGGCCCGCCAGCCGTGAATCCACTTGGTGATGCCTTGGCGAACGTACTCGGAGTCCGTGGTCAGCAGCACTTGGCTGCCAGCCGCCAACCCCTCCAGAGCCACGATGGCGCCCATCAGTTCCATGCGGTTGTTGGTGGTCTGCGGCTCCGCGCCTGTGTGCAGCCGCTCCCGCCCCTGATGGCGCACCAAGGCGGCAAAGCCCCCTGGGCCAGGGTTGCCCCGACAGGCGCCGTCGGTAAAGATCTCGAACATCAGGCCGCCGCCAGCTTGCGGCGGCGCAACGGCGCCGGACGCCCCTGCAAGTCCGAGCCCTGGGCCTGCTTGACGGCGGACAACAGCAGCGCGCCGCCCACCGGCGGCTGCGCACCGCCCAGCCAGACGGCCATCTTGCCGCCAAGTTGATTCATCTCCAGGGGAGGCGCGTAGCCCAAGTACTTCGGGCGGCCATCGAGTTCTAAGCCCAGCAGCGCCAGCCAGTCGAACAGACGCAGGGGATTGATGAACCTAAGGTCGGAAAAAACATCCTGGCGAAAACGTCCGTACAGGCGGCGCAAACCCCAGGCGCTAAAGCCGTTGAACGCGCAGACCAGCAGGCGCCCGCCAGGCGCCAGCACCCGGCTGACCTCCCGCAGCGCGTGGCGCGGGTCGGCCTGCGTCTCCAAACTGTGGTGCAGCACCAAGCCGTCCACACTGGCGTTGCGCAGCGGCAGCGCACACAGGCTCGCCGCCAGGCTGGTCAGGTCCGCAGGCGGCGCCCCCGTCCCATCCGCCAGATACAGGCGGCTATGCGCCATGCAGCGGCGCAGGCATTGCGCGGCTTCCGGCACCGGGCCAGACCAAAGCAGCACATCCCCGTGCAGACGTCTGGCGCACAGATCCAAGGAAGCGCATTCCTCGGCCAGAAGCCTTTGCCCAAACTTGGTGCCCACCCAATTCATGCCGGCGTCACGCCGCCCCGCCGCCAGCGTTATTCCAGTTGGGATTCCGGGCGGGAGATGTCCGCCGATGCCCGATAGCTTTGATAGATGGCTTCAAAATCCAGCTGCCGCCTGAAATCGAGCAACAAGTTGCTAAGGGCGTCCACCTCCGCGTCCGACAGAGTGGCCGAGTCTCCTTCCACCACACGGGTCACGGTGACGATGGCCCGGCCGCCCTCCTCCAGTTCGGCGACGCCCAAGCTTTTGCCGCCCGCAGCCGGCCGCGGCAGAGCAAAAGCCGCCTCCCGCACCGCGCCCGGCACATCCGGGTCCGTGCGGCGGGCGCGCTCCACGTTTTCCCAGACCAGCCCGTAGTCTCTAGCCACGGCTGACACGCTCTCCCCGGCCTCCAAGCGGGCCAAGGCGGCGGCATGGGCCTCCTGCAGCGCTTCCTGAGCGGCGCGCTCCACCAGCAAGGCTTGAATCTCCCCGCGCACCTCGGCGAACGGACGCAACGCCGGGGGGCGGTGCTCGCTGACGCGCGCCACTACCGCCCTGGCATCGCCGAACTCCACAGCGGCGGTGTTGTAGCCATCCTCCAGCACGTCCGGCGCGAACAGGGCGTCGCGCAGGGATTGTTCAACGAACGGTCCAGGGCCCATGCCGCGGGTGATGTTGGCGGCGGTTTGCGCCTCTAGGCCCAGAGCCTCCGCAATGCCGTCCAAGGAATCGTTCTGCTCGAAAGCCAAGTTGTCCAACTCCCGCACCCGGTCCGCGAACAGATCCCGTGCCGCGGCTTCGCGCAGGCGCTGGCGCAGGCCGTCGGACTGTTCGGCAAAGCTGGGGAAGTCCGCCTTGCTGACGCCGTCCAAGCGGATAAGGTGGTAGCCGAAGGCGGACTGCACGGGCGCGGACAGTTCGCCTTCCTCCTGCAGCGCCCACAGCGCCGCCTCAAAGGCGGGGTCAAACACGCCGCGACCCACAGAGCCCAGCGCCCCGCCCGCGCTGGCCGAGCCAGGATCTTCCGAATGGGCCTCGGCCAGATCAGCGAAGGACTCGCCTTGCTCGATGCGCGTCTTCAATTCCTGCAATTCGGCGATGGCCTGATCGTCGCTGCGCTCATCCCCAGTACGCAGCAGGATGTGCGCACTGCTGCGCTGCTCCTCGTCCGCAGCCGCCGCCTTGTCCGCCTCGTACTCGCGCCGCAGGTCATTGTCCGAGATGTCGATGCTGGGATCGTCCAACAACAGAGTCCAGCTAAGCTCCACATAGCTTGCGGAAACCGATTCCTCGGAAAGCATCTCCGCCTCGTGCTCCTGATAGTAGAGTTCGACCTCCGCCTCATCAAGCTGCACGTCAGCGCTGAATTGGGCGGCCGCAAAGGGCAGCCAGGCCAGATCCCGCTGCTGGCCCAACAAGCGGATGAAGGCGCTTCGCTCCCAGCTTGCGGCGAAAGCGGAACCTTGGATGGCGTTGCGCAGCTGGTCGTTCCTGATGCGGGTGGCCAACTCCGCTTGGTAGCCCGTGGGGGTGAAGCCCATGGCGGACAAGCCGCGCCGATACAGTTCCGCGTTGAAGGCGCCGTCGATTTGAAAGCCCGGATCCGCAAGGATGACCGCGTCGACCTGGGCGGGGGAGGCGGCCAAACCGAAAGCGTCCGCCATCTGCCCAAGGAGGGTGCGGGCAATCAGGCCCTCCAGGGCGGCGCCCTGCATGGCCAGGGGATCCAGAGCGTCCATGTCCAGCTCATCGCCCAACCCCGCCAGCAGACGGCGGCGCTCGCGCTCCACTTCGCCCAACAGAGCGCTTTGGGTAATCTCATCTCCATTGACGTTGGCTACGGTGGGATCGCCTGGAGCGAAGATGTTGAAGGCGCCGAAGCCAAAGAAGGCAAGCGCAAAAACCAGCACAGCCACGATGACCTTGAAGCCGGCGCTTTGGGTTTGATCCCGTAGTTTCTGCAGCATGGTCGGTTAGCGGCGGCGAAGCACGGGCTTGACTCCCAAGGAAAGGCCCAAGCGTCCTATCCGATGGGCTGCCCGGGCGGTGATTAGTTCAATGCCTCCTTCAACGCCTTGCCGGGCTTGAAGGCGGCTGCCTTGGAAGCCGGGATCTGGATGGTTTCTTTGGTGCGCACATTGCGCCCCTCCCGGGGACCCCGTTGCCGCACCAAAAAGGTGCCAAACCCCACCAAGGTAACGGATTCACCTTGCTGCAACGAAGCGGAAATTGCGTCCAGGGCGGCGTTCAGCGCCCGCCCAGCGGCTGCGGTGGAAAGCTCCGCCTCAGCGGCAATTTTGTCAATCAGTTCTGATTTGTTCACGGTTTCCCCTGCAGTTGGTTTAGTTTCTGCGTTTGCCCATACTCGTGGAGGCGATAGCGGCACATCATAGTCACGCTGGTTGATTGAAGCAACAATTGTGCGGGTTCACAACATTTGCCGGCGCAATGCCGCGAAGCCGCCGCGCCTTGGGAAGTTCCCGAACCGGTTGGCCGCCGTCCGCAGCGATGCGCTAACCGCCGCGAAACCGCCAGCCGGGCCAAGGGTCAGTCTTCCTGACCAGCTTTTACCTGTTCACGGTTCTCATACATCAGCATGGGGTCGCTTTCGCCCAAGATGACGCTCTCATCGATGATCACCTTGGCGACGGAACCCGAGGACGGCAGATCGTACATCGTGTCCAAAAGCACCGCCTCCAGGATGGAGCGCAACCCCCTGGCGCCGGTCTTGCGCTCCATGGCTTTCCTAGCAATCGCGTGCAGGGCGTCCTCGCGGAAGTCAACTTCCACGTCCTCCATCTCAAACAGCTTGCCGTATTGCTTGGTGAGGCTGTTCTTGGGCTCCGTGAGGATGCGCACCAAGGCGTCAACATCGAGTTCATCCAAGGTGGCCACCACGGGCATGCGACCCACCAGCTCCGGGATCAGGCCGAAGCGGATGAGGTCCTCCGGCTCCACTTCACGTAGGGTTTCGCCAATGCGCTTGCGGGACTCCTTGCCCTTGACCTCGGCGCTGAAGCCAATGCCGGTCTTGTCCGACCGGTCCAGTATCACCTTGTCCAGGCCGGCGAAGGCGCCGCCGCAGATGAACAGGATGTTGGCGGTGTTCACCTGCAGGAACTCCTGCTGGGGATGCTTGCGCCCGCCTTGCGGCGGCACCGAGGCGATGGTGCCCTCGATGAGCTTCAGCAACGCCTGCTGCACCCCTTCGCCAGAGACGTCCCTGGTGATGGAGGGGTTGTCCGATTTGCGCGAGATCTTGTCGATCTCATCTATGTAGACTATGCCCACCTGGGCGCGCTCCACGTCATATTCGCACTTCTGCAGCAGCTTCTGGATGATGTTCTCCACATCTTCCCCGACGTAGCCGGCCTCCGTGAGCGTGGTGGCGTCGGCGATGGTGAAGGGCACGTCAAGGAGCCTAGCCAAGGTCTCCGCAAGCAGGGTCTTGCCGCAGCCGGTGGGGCCGATGAGCAGTATGTTGGACTTGGACAGCTCCACGTCGTCCGCCTTGCCCTTGTAGTGCAGCCGCTTGTAGTGGTTGTAGACAGACACCGCCAACACCTTCTTGGCGTAGTCCTGGCCGATGACGTACTGGTCGAGGATGTCGTTGATTTCCGCCGGAATGGGCAGTTTGTCGACCTTGTCGGCCTTGCCGGAATCGGTGGCTTCCTCGCGAATGATGTCGTTGCACAGATCCACGCACTCATCGCAGATGAACACCGACGGCCCCGCGATCAGCTTGCGCACCTCATGTTGGCTCTTGCCGCAAAAGGAGCAGTACAGGAGCTTGCCTGTCTGATCCCCCCTACCGCCTTTATTCGCCATGTTCGCCTCAATTGCGCCGGTGGCGCTACCTTGCTTTCTCCAAAATCATATTGCAAGCCCCTGAACTGGCTCAGTTCCCTAGTTCAGCCCAGGCAAGCGCCTGTCGCGCCGCCGATTGTTGGCCTTCTGCGGCAAGCAAGCGCCTCCTTGGCGCAGGCCCCTAGCGTACTGTCCCGCAAGGCGACTAAACCCACTTACTTGCGGGACAGCACACTAGCCCACCACCTTGGCGAGTTCCTGGCGGGGCTTCTGCACCAAGTCTATCAGCCCGTAGTCCACGGCATCGTCCGCGTTCATCCAAAAATCCCGATCGGAATCCGTGCGGATGCGCTCCACCGGCTGGCCGGTATGCCGCGCAAGCAAGCCATTCAGGCGCTCCCGCATCAACAGGATCTCCTTGGCCTGAATCTCCAGATCGGCGGCCACGCCCCGCATGCCGCCCACCGCCGGCTGATGCAGCATCATGCGCGAATTGGGCAGTGCGAAGCGCTTGTTGCGGGCGCCGGAGGCCAGCAGGAAAGCGCCCATGCTGGCGGCTTGGCCGATGCACAGGGTGCTGATGTCGCAGCGCACAAACTGCATGGTGTCGTAGATGGCCATGCCGGAGGTGACGGCGCCGCCCGGCGAGTTGATGTACAGGTGGATGTCCTTGTCCGGATTTTCGGACTCCAGGTAGAGAATTTGCGCGATGACCAAGTTGGCCACCTGATCCTCCACCGGCCCCACCATAAAGATGATGCGGTCCTTAAGCAGCCGCGAGTAGATGTCGTAGGAACGCTCCCCACGGGCGGATTGCTCCACCACCATGGGAATCAGGCCCAAATTGCTGATCTCCTGATTGTCCGTCATGTCACCGCCTTGTCTCTGTCTTCATTTTGGTCCCGTTCGTCTTCGCCATCCACTTCCGGCGCCGCCCGCTCCTGGAGCACGTCCTGATAGGAGCTTTGCCGCTCCTCGACGTTGGCGGCGGCCAGCACCAAATCCATGACCTTATTCTCAAGCACCCTGGCTTCAACGGCGTTCAGGCGACTTTCGTCACCGTAGATGGCGCGAGTCACCGCTTCCGGCTCCGAATAGGCCTCCGCCATGCGCTCGATTTCCGCACGCACGCTTTCCGCATCGGCCTCTAGTTGGTGATCCCGAACGATTTGACGGGTGATGAGCACTTCGGCGGCGGTTTTCTCCGCCGCCGGGCGAAAGGGTTCGTCCGGCAACTGCGCATTCTTGCGCTGCTCTGGGGAGAGTTGCGCCATCATACGCGCCTTGATGCCTTGGATCTCTTGGTTCACCAAGGCCTCCGGCAACGGCACTTCATGGATGCGGCGCAATTGCGCCATCACTTGGCGATACAGCAACTGGCGCACCTTGCCAGCCAGTTCCCGGCGCATGTTGCTGGCCACCTCATCGCGGAAAGCCACAAGGCCGCCTTCGGTGACGCCCATGGTCTGGAAGAAGGCATCGTCAAGCGCCGGCAGCCGGGGTTCCTTCACTTGCGCCACCGCAACTTTGAACTGCGCCGTCCTTCCGCGTAGGCGCTCGATGCAGTAAGTGTCAGGCGGGGTGGCGGCAAAGGTCTTGCTCTCATTGACGGCCATGCCGGCGACGGCCTGATCCACCTCCGGCAAATGCAGGGGGTCCTGGTGGGGCTCGCCAAGGATGATGGGCACGGCCTCATCGCGCCCACCTTCCACGGGCGCCCCGTCAACGGTGATCTGGTAGTCCAGCGCCACCAAATCGCCCTGGGCGGCCGGACGCTCCACTTCCCGCCAAGTGCGGTGCTGGCGGCGCAGGTCTTCCTGCATCGCATCGATGTCCGCTTCCGTGACCTCCGCCTGCGGGCGCACCACTTGGATTTCGCTTAAGTCCTTAAGCGCAATCTCCGGCAGAATCTCAAACTGCGCCGTGAAAGCGAAGTCCACATCAGGGCCCATGGCGAGAATTTCCAATTCCGGCTGGCCGGCAGGCGCCACCGCCTCCTTGACCACCGCCTCCCCATAGCAGGACTGCATCAGGTTCTTGGCGACATCCGTGCGCACTGCCGGGCCGAAGCGTCGGCGCAGTTCCTTCATCGGCACCCGCCCCGGACGAAAGCCGCGCAGCTGCACGCCGCCCTTGGCCTCCTGCAGCTTGCCCTCCACCTTCCGCTCGAATTCCCCGCTGGGGACGCGAATGGTCAGCCGGCGCGCCAAGCCGGAAAGAACCTCCATTGATACCTGCATCGCTGCCCTATTCCACAAGCCACATGGGGTGGACGATGGGGCTTGAACCCACGACCACCGGGATCACAACCCGGAGCTCTACCAACTGAGCTACGTCCACCACTACACGCCAAGACCGGCTGGCGCGCCCGGAAGGACTCGAACCTTCAACCGCCTGCTTAGAAGGCAGATGCTCTATCCAGTTGAGCTACGGGCGCGGCGCCTGCAGCCAATGGTCGGGGCAGAGAGATTTGAACTCCCGACATCCTGCTCCCAAAGCAGGTGCGCTACCAGACTGCGCCATGCCCCGCAGTGCTCAAACCGAAACGGCTGGCGGATGATACTGATCCCTTACCCCACCGTCAATGCAGTGCAGCGCCCCGGCCCTTCAGGAACCATCCCAAAGTCAGCCAATATCCCCGTGAAGGGGTGGGAACCGTCATTTCCCATGGCGCGAACCTTCAGGAACCACCCCAAAGTCGGTCAATATCCCCGGGAAGGGTTGGGAACCGCCATTTCCAGTGGCGCGAACCTTCAGGAACCACCCCAAAGTCAGCCAATATCCCCTCCGGGCATCTGGAGCGTCACGCCCTTCTCCTCCGCAACCGCGTCGCTGTCAAACGCGTTGCACGCACGAAGCTCTTGCTCCGTCGCATCCATGCGCCCCCACGGAACCGCCGCTGTCCAGCGCCAAGCGAATGCCAACGCGCTGACTAAAGGCTCGGCGCTGTTGCCGGACGACAGAGCCCGTTGCGCAGCAATGTAATTGCCACGATATACGGTGGGAATCACGATGCGTTCCTCGTTCGCGGAGACAAGCTCCGCATTCATCATGATTCGAGCGATTCGTCCATTCCCGTCCGCAAATGGATGGACTTCCGAAACCAAAAAGTGCATGAAGACCGCCCGGTGAAATGGCGAATCCAGCCCACCGTAGATGCCGAAGCCCCTGTCCAGGGTGCCAAGGATGGATTCCGGCGCCACAAACTGGATTGGGCCGACACGATTGGGCCGCGTCTTGAACTGGCCCGGAGTCGTATCGGGGCGACCCGCGAACACCGTCCCGTGGCGGCTGCGGAGAATTTCGATCAACTCGCCCGCGGACTCCGGCGCACGTCGCATTTCCGATGGGTCCGACGCCACGCGCCACACGCCAAGAATGTCGTGCGCATCCGCGGGGCGCTGCTGCGGAATGCGCCCCTCAAATACGATGTCGGCCGCTTCGCCGACTGTGAACTCCGTGCCCTCTATGTAGTTGGAGAAGTACGCGTCGAAAAAGCCTAGGGAACCTCCGAACAAGTCCCGGAAGCCCAGAGGAGCCTAAAGGCGGTGATGGCAAGGCGCGGCGAAGCCGTGTGGCTTGCCCACCACACAATGAGCCGCA
>CAYGBY010000111.1:0-12432 GCA_964348115.1 uncultured Pseudomonadales bacterium | reverse complement strand
ATCCAGCAGGAAGGTCTCCGGCGCTCCGTAAGCCCCCAACTCCCCCCCCAAGCCGCCCTCCTCATCGAGCAGGTTGAATTCGTAGGGGTCGCCGTAGTCCCGCAGCCAGCGGCGCGCCTTGGCCGGGTCGTCCTTGTAGTTCACGCCGACAATGGGCACCGACGCCTGTGCGCGAATGCGCATCAGCTGCTCATGCTCGGCCTTGCAGGTGGGGCACCAGGTGGCCCAGACGTTCACCAGCGTCGGGCGGCCCACCAAGTCCGCACGACGCACCGTGCCCTGGCCGTCCAAGCGCTGCGCCGCAAATTCCGGGAAGGGCTTGCCCAACAGGGCCGAGGGCAGCCGATGGGGATCCTCCAAATCGAAGCCCAGATAGCCAACAAGCAGAACGGCGGCAAACAGGCCTAGGGGCGCAAACAGACCTAGACGAGCCATGCCGCATCCCTAGGAGGGGAGGAGAGCGGCGCGCAGGCGGCGGTAGCGTTTGTCCGCCACCGCCAGGACGCCACCCCAGGCCATCAACAGGGCGCCGAACCAGATCCAGCGCACGAAGGGCTTGACATAGACGCGCACCGCCCAGGCGCCGTCTTCCAGCGGCTCCCCCAAGGAAACGTAGATATCCTTGAAGAAACCAGGGTCTATGGCTGCCTCGGTCATCACGGCGTTGCCCACCAGGTAGCGGCGCTTCTCCGGCGCCAGCCTCAATTGCCGGTCGCCGTCCATAATCTCGAACAGGCCCCGTTGCGCCCGGTAGTTCGGTCCCGCCGCTTCCACGACGCCGTTGAAGCGGAACGCAACGCCGCCATGCTCCGCCACCTCGCCAGGGGCCATGCGGATGTCCTTCTCCACAGACAGCTCATGCGTCAGCGCCACGCCGATTAGGCTTAGGGCGAAACCGAAATGGGCCAAGGACATTCCCCAATAGGCCAAGGGCATGGAGGAGGCGCCAAGACGCGCCCGCCGCCAGAAGTCCACAGCCTGATTGGCGCAGATCCACAGCGCCAGCAGCAGCGCCAACGCGCCCGCCAAGGACAGGGCGCCGCTGGCCAGCAACGCGGCCAACGCCGTCAACAGCGCACTGGCCCCTAGGCAGCCGAGCAGCCGACGCCCCAATCGCGCCAGATTGGAGCGCTTCCAGCCCAGGAAGGGTCCAACGCCCAAGGCCACAGCGGCCAACAGCATCAGGGGCACGAAAAAGCGGTTGAACCAAGGCGGTCCGATGCTGATCTTTTCGCCTCCGGTGGCCGCTTCATAGGCCAGGGGATAGAGTGTGCCGAGCAGCACCACGGCCAAGGCCACCACCAGCAGCAGGTTGTTCACCAGCAGAAACGCCTCCCGGCTGAACAGCCCATAGCGGGCGGCGCTGGCCGCCGTTCCGGCGCGCAACCCGTAGAGCGCAAGGGCGCCGCCAACCACCAAGGCCAGAAAGGCCAGAATGAACAGCCCGCGGGTAGGGTCCACGGCAAAGGCGTGAACGGAGGTGAGCACCCCAGAACGTACGATGAAGGCCCCTAGAAGGCTTAGGGAAAAGACGGTGATGGCCAGCAGCAGGGTCCAGTTTTTGAACAGGCCGCGTTTCTCGGTAACCGCCAAGGAGTGCACCAAGGCGGTTCCGGCCAGCCAAGGCATGAAGCTGGCGTTCTCCACCGGGTCCCAGAACCACCAGCCTCCCCAACCAAGCTCGTAGTAGGCCCACCAACTGCCCAAGGCGATGCCGACGGTCAGGAACGCCCAAGCCACATTCGTCCAAGGCCGTGACCAGCGCGCCCAGGCACTGTCCAGCCGACCGGAAAGCAGCCCGGCGATGGCGAAGGCAAAGGCCACGGAGAAGCCCACATAGCCCGCGTAGAGCATCGGGGGATGAACGATCAGGCCGAAGTCCTGCAGCAAGGGGTTCAAGTCCGAGCCATCGACCGGCGGCAAGGGCAGCAGCCGCTCGAACGGATTGCTGGTGAACAGCAAAAAACTCAGGAAGCCCGCATTCAGCAGCGCCATGACCCCTAGCGCACGGGCCAGGAATTCCTGCGGCAAGTGCGCCCTGCGCATGGCCACCGCCCCCATCCACAGGCACATGATCAAGGTCCAGAGCAGGAGCGACCCCTCATGCGCCCCCCAGAGCGCGCTGATCTTGTAGCGCCAAGGCAGCAAACTGTTGGAGTTTTGCGCCACATAGGCCACGGAGAAGTCATCCATAACGAAAGCATGGGCCAGCGCCACAAACCCCAGCGCCACAAACACCAGTTGCCCAAGGGCGGTGGAGAGGGCGGCCCGCATCCAAGCCGGGCGCCCCAAGGCCGCGCCCAGCAGGCCAAGGCCGGCGCCCGCCAAGCTAAGCACCAAGGCCAGGATCACCGCGAAGTGTCCAAGTTCAGGAATCATGCAAAGCCGCCGCCATCAGCAAGGCCCCCGACAGCCCGCACACCGCGCCAAGCCCCTTTATGAGCCGCCGAACGTTGTCCAGTTTCAGTGCGCTGGCCGCCAATCCTGCGGTCACCAGTACACACCCAAGGACGAAATCCAGCGCGATCATCACGGTCTTTGGTGCGGCATCCGGTCTGGCGACCCGCCCTGAAGCACCCCAATCAAGCTGAGTACGCCCATCGCTACGGGCGCGGCCACAGGAGTCAGTTGCCTCAAGCCGGTGGTAACTGGATCGGCTGAGCACGCCCGCCACTGCACACGCGACCACAAGACGCCTATGCGCCATCAACCCCCGCCTCCCCGTCCGGCGGCGGCTTCGGCCAGCGGGGCCAGCTCCGGCGGCATGTAGTTCTCGTCATGCTTCGCCAGAACTTCCTCCGCCGCGAACACCCCGTCCGCGCCCAGTTGGCCGCGCACCAGGATGCCTTGGCCCTCGCGGAACAGGTCCGGCAGGATGCCGGTGTAGGCCACCGGAAACTCCGCGCCTTGGCGATCCGTGAGGGTGAAGGAGACGCCTAGGGAGTCTGATGCGCGGGCGACGCTGCCCTCCAGCACCATGCCGCCGGCGCGGATGCCCACCCCAACAGGGGCTTCGCCGTTGACCACCTTGGCCGGAGGATAGAACAGGTTCAGGTTCTCATTGGCCGCCAGCAGCATCAAGGCGACCGCCGCGCCGGCGCCCATCACCACGGACGCCACCCCCAGCAGGCGGTTACGGCGCTGGGGACGCATGATCCGAAGCCTCCATCGCCGCACGCAGCAACCTCCAGGTTCTGCGTCTTTCCACTTTGCACTGCACTAAGTTGGCGGCCACCAGCCCTAGGGCGCTGAGGTAGGCCATCCAGACGTAAAGCCCGTGCCCGCCCATGGCGAAGAAGGCCTGCCAGCTGTCAAACATCACGCCGCCAATCTCCACCTCCAGCCGATGGCCGCAAAGGCGCCGCCCCCCTTCCCAGCGCACAGTGGCGCTCACCCGCCAGCAAACGCCCGCATTTGCGCAGCAGGGCCAAGCCCTGACTTCCCAACGCACGCCGGCCCTCGCCCGCCAGCAAATTCATCTGGCCGCTCCCGCTTCCGGGGTGCCCTGCGCCACCAGTTCCCGCACCCACCCGGCCCCGGACTCCCGGTTGAGAATGGCGACGCGCAGCCTAGCGATAAGCGTGGCGGCGAACAGGCAGTAGGCGCCCAGGACATTCACCAGCAGCGGCGCCCACATCTGCGCCGGCATGGCCGGCGCCTCCGTCAACTTGAAGGTGGCGCCTTGGTGCAGAGTGGTCCACCACTCCACGGAATACTTGATGATGGGTATGTTGACTAGGCCGACGATGGCCAGCAACGCACAGGCCCGCCCGGCGGCGCGAGCATCCGGAATGGCCCGGCGCAGGGCGTAAAGCCCGAAGTAGAGGAACAACAGCACCAAAGTGGAGGTGGTGCGTCCGTCAAACACCCACCAGGCGCCCCAGGTGGGCTTGCCCCAAACGGCGCCGGTGAACAGCGCCAGCGCAGTGGCCCATAGGCCAAAGCCCACCATGGTCTCCAGCACCAGGGCGGCCATCTTCATGCGCCACACCAGCAGCAACGCCCCGGCCACCCCCAGCAATACATACACGGACTGCGCCAACAGGGCGGCCGGAACATGCACATAGATGATGCGGAAGCTGTCGCCTTGCTGGTAGTCAGGCGGCGCAAAGGCCAGCCCCCAGACCACGCCCACGGCCAGCAGCAGCACAGCCGCTGCGCCGAACAGGGTTTGCCAAGGGCCGCAGATGCGGTAGAACCATTTGGGCGAACCCAGCCGATGCCAGTACTCCTTAAGCGTCACTGTTGCTCCACGCCAATTTTCAAAGCGGCACCCACGGCAAAGGGCGCCAAGGTCACCGCCAAGGTGCTGATGGCCGCCAGCCAGTAGAGCTGCGCCTTGGCTGAAAGCCCGGCCGCCGCATCCAAGGTGGCGCTGACGCCGAACACCAGCACCGGCAGATACAGCGGCAGCACCAGCAGCGCCAGCAGCACCCCGCCGCTGCGCAGCCCCACCGTCAGCGCCGCACCCACCGCACCGATGAGGCTCAAGGCCGGGGTGCCCAGCAGCAAACCCAACAAGAGCGTGGGCAGCGCCGCCAGCGGCAGGTTCAGCATCAGCGTCAGCAGGGGCGCAAGCAGCGTCATCGCCAAGCCGGACAGGCACCACTGCACCGCCACCTTGCCCAGCACTCCCGCCGCCAAGGAGGCGCCGTCCGGCGGGCGGGCCAGCAGCAGCATCTGCTCCAGGACGCCATCCTCATGGTCCCGCCGGAACAGGGTCTCCAAAGATAACAGATTGGCCAGCAACACCAACACCCAAATGAGGCCCGGCGCCGCGGCCGCCAAGCGCTGCGGCGCACCGCCGAAGCTGATGGCGAACAGGGTTGCGGCCAGAAACAGGAACGCCAGCGGGTTAAGCGCCTCATCCCTGGCCCGCATCTGATTCAGCCAATCGCGACGAAATTGCGCTATAAACATGGCTGGCCACCTTCCCGCAACCGCCGCCCAAGCCATGCCCACCGCGCCTGAGATGGCGCGCCAAGCGGCGAATCTCTCGATGTCCCTCGATACCGCCAGCGACAAGCCACGCCCACCGCGCCTGAGACGGCGCGCCAAGGCTGGACCAACTCTTCCTCCACGAGCGCAAGCGCAGCGCCCAACCAGGGGCCGACAACGCCTTGGCGACGCCCTTTACGCTCCCGCCCCCTAGGGAGCGAAGCATTCCGTCCCGGCACCCACTTGCGCACGATCGGGAACCCAAGGCCCCGCAGTTGCTTGACCCGGCAAACGCGAAGCATCAGGCACCGCCGGTGAGCCGGACCTGACGGGCATCCGGCAAGCCTAGTGCTTGGTGCGTGGCGCACAGCACGGCGCCCCCTTCCCCACAGTGGGCGGCCACCAGTTCCCGGACTAGGCGGCAGCCGTCCTGGTCCAACGCGGCCAGCGGTTCGTCAAGCAGCCACAAAGGCCGGCGCCCAAGCAGCAGGCGCGCCAAAGCCACCCGGCGCTGCTGGCCTTGGGAGAGCCGGCCGCAGGGCATTTGCGCAACGGCGCCAAGGCCCACCCGCGCCAAGGCGTCCACCACGGAGCCACCTTGCAGACGCTGGTGCAGCCGCAGGTTCTCCTGCGCGGAAAGCAAGGCGCCCACCCCATTCCGATGGCCCAAGTAGGCGCAGGGGGACGCCTCAACACGGCCGTCGAAGTCGGCGCACAGCCCAGCGGCAATCCGCAGCAAGGTGGACTTGCCGCTGCCGTTGGGGCCCAACAGCTCCACGCACTCACCAGGGCCGAGACTGATATCAAGGGCGTCAAACAGCACAACGCCAGCGCGCGCGCAGCGCAGCCCGGCAAGGCGCAAAAGCGGCTCGGTCACGGCTTGCGCCACCCAAGACCACCAGCGTGACGCCCGCCGATTAGCCCCGCAGCCACCTGCCGCGCAGCTTGGTCCGGCCCCGTCAGAACGATGAAATCCGAGCATGGGTCGACTCGTTTCAGGGTGATTTCGGCATGGCGGCAAGCGCCCGCAGCGGCCCTGGCGTTCTTGCGCCCTTCGCAACGCTGCGGCATTGTGATACGCTTACCCTGCCCAGTGGGATGGTCTATGTGGCGTTGGGACCAAGGTCGGCTTCCATACTTCCAGTTCGACAATTTGAGAGCCATCGCACGGTTGGCGTTGGCCCATGACCTGAAGTCAGTGGACAAAGCTGTTGCCAAGTCTGAAACCAAGCTGTCTTTTCCTCCGGACTCCTACCCAAAACTCTGGCGAAACTACTCGCGCACCCTGAAACTCGCGCTGCTGGTTTACGATGATGGAGACCGAGCGGTTCCAACACCGGTGGCGGCGACGCTGGCGAAAGACGGCGCCGCCACCGCCGACGAGTACTTCCACTTCATCGCTCGATCTTTCACCGACCCTTCACCAGTATCACAGGACTGGAATTTCCAGTCAAGGCTGCGCTATCCGCTGGCTTTTTCGCTCAGGTACTGCCTTGCCAAGGTCGCGGAGCGCAACGAAACCAAACTCGCGTTGGGTGAAATTCTACAAGCATACCGTGCGTCTGATTTCTGCGGAACGGAGGAATATTCCGAGTTCGTCTCCCTTGTTGACGCAAATCCAACAGCAAGCAACCCCAAAATTGCGCCAAGGTCCAGACAGGCAAGGGAAAGTCTCAAGGTCATTGCGCAGATTTCCTACTTGCACCACGAAAAATCAGGGTTGGGCCTTGCCTTGGACAAACGGGATGCGAAGGAAATGTTCGACCTTTTGCAACCGCTGCAAGGGTCGCCGCAGCAAGATGCCGAAGGAGAGCTGCGACGCATATCCGATTTAGCGCGGAACAACATGGCGGGCCAACTACATGAGCTGAAAAACACCGTGGTCTAACAGGCAGTTAGTGCTGGGTTTCAAGAGGGCGCCAGAGTAGGAAGGGCGCACATGGCAATAGAACGGAATGCCAAGCTAAGGGCGGCGTACTTCAAGGCGCACCCCACGGCCATCTGCGATGCCTGCCAAATGGATGCCGCCAAGCGGTTTCCGTGGGCTAAGGCGATGCTGGAAATCCATCATCTTCTGCCATTGTCATCAGGCACACGGGTGGAGCAATCCGGCACGGTTTTCTCCGATTTGGCGCCCTTATGCCCAACCTGTCACCGCGGGGTTCACCGATACTATGAGGAATGGTTGCGGTCCCGCGGCAGAGTGGACTTTACGGGGGTCGACGAATCGCGGCGCGTTTATCAGGCGGCTAGACGCCAAATAAGGAAACTCAGGGATGCATAGCTTGTTCGAGGCGGGATGCAGCGCCAATGAAAGGCGCTTTAGCGCACAGGAGCGGCTGCTGGCGGAGGCCGAGGCCGGTTCCATCCACCTTGGCGCTCTACTCGCAAACAGAGGGCTGACCTATGATGATCTAAGGTACGAACGCAGCGAACTGCTGCGCTGGTCCGGGCCGCCCGCCTTGCTGCTTGAGAGCTTGCGCCGTCCCCCTTGCGGGATACCTGTAGTCAGCTTATTTACTGGCTGCGGCGGTATGGATCTTGGTTTTGAGGCTGCCGGCTTCAAGCACGAATGCGCCGTTGAATTCAACGAGCTGTTCTGCGCAACTCTGCGCCTGAACCGCCCTGACTGGGAGGTGTTCGGCCCCCCTTACCACAAAGGTGACGTATCTGATGTGGACAACATCAAGGAGACACTGGGCGAAAAGATATCCAGCCCCTTCGAAGGGGTGTTCATTGGCGGCCCTCCCTGCCAGCCGTTCTCCATAGCTGCGAATCAACGCTTCTCCAAGTCCGGCGGAAATTTCAAGCGTGTGGGGTTTGAACAAGGACGAAACGGCGGGCTGCTGTTCGACTATGTGGCGCTGATACTGCAATTTCAGCCCAAGGTTTTCGTCATAGAGAACGTTCCAGGGTTGCGGGACATCGACGACGGCTCACGTCTTTCCGCTGCAATTAGGCTGTTGGTGCGGGCGGACTATGATGTGATGAAGCCAGTTGTGCTCAACGCGGCGGACTATGGCGTGGCGCAGCATCGCACCCGCTTGTTCATCACCGGCACAAGGCTGGGTGCGGGCATGCGCTTGCCGAAGCCGTTGGGGCGCCGCATCGGCTGCGGCGCCCTGTTGCCCAACGCGGCGCCGACCGCCGCGAATAGTGAAACCCGCAAGCACAAGGTCGGCTCAATCATGCGCTACATGAAGTTGGCCTACGGCGCCAGGGACCAGTTGGGCCGGGTTGACCGGCTAAACCCTGCGCTGCCGGCAAAGACTGTCATCGCCGGCGGCTCCAACGGCGGGGGGCGTTCGCATCTACATCCGGAAATACCCCGCACCCTAAGTGTGCGCGAGTGCGCCCGCCTGCAATCGTTTCCCGATGACTATGTGTTCGCCGGCCCCATGGCCCGCCAGTTCACGCAAGTGGGCAACGCCGTGCCACCGGTTCTGGCCGCTCAAATCGCAGCGGAAATTCGAACGCACATGGAATGAACCAGGGCCTGTTAACACTATCTGGGTTGGCCCTGCCGGGAGCCGTTTTTTCTCCGGGCAAGGCGGAGCGGGCGCGGTGTGGCCTGGGACGCAACAGGGCTAACCCTGATAGTGTTAACAGGCCCTACAGCCGCAGGTTCACCCCCACATAACCTTGGATGGGCATGGCCGGGAAGTAGCGGTGGCTGCCGAAGGCGTAGTCGGCGCGGTCAGCGTAGCGGTTGTCCAGCAGGTTGATCAGGCGAACGAAGAGGTCGGCGCGCCGGCTGATCCTAAGCCCGCCACGCCAGTTGACGACTACGTGTCCACCGTATTCAGCGGTGTTGGCGGCATTGGTGTAGTGCTCGCCAACTTGGCTGAGCTCCAGTTCCGAATACCATCCCTCGCCCGGTTGGTAGCGCCAGCGGGCGTTGGTCAGCCAACGTGGGGCCGAGTCCATGAGGTTGCCGTCCTCGATCAGTTCGCCGCGGCCGGCGGCGCGGGAGAAGTCGTACTTATGGACTGCGTAGCTGGTGGCCAAGCTCAGGGTGTGGGGGCCGAAGCGCCAGTCCGCCGCCAGCTCCGCGCCTAGGGATCTGGTCTTGCCGTCGCTGACGTTGTAGCCGGCGGCGTCACGAAAGATGAAGTGCTTGGTGCGCTCGCTGAAGGCGGAGAAGGACCAGGCGCCGCCCTTGACGCCCGCCTCCACCGACAGCAGGCGTTCACTGTCCAGATCCGCAACGGCCTGCCCCTGCTGCAGGCGGTAAAGCTCCGTAGCCTGGGGCGGGCGGAAACCCGTGCTTAGCACCACATAGCCGGAATGCCGGGCGCCAAGGTCCCTCTGCAGGCCAATGCGGCCAGCCACTTCCGTGAAGTCATCCGTGCGCGAGGCAGGACGGGTGTAAAGGCAGCCCCCAAAACCGCAGGCGGCGCCGTCGTCACGGGTGTTGCCGGTCAGGTGTTGGTTTTCGTAGTCGTAGCCCAAGTGCTCTAGCCGCAGGCTGTGCAGCAGGCGCAGCCTGGCGGTGAGGGCGTAATTCAGATCGTAGAAACCAGCGGCCATGAAGGAGCCGACTTCATAGTCATAGTGGCGCCCCGTCGGGCGGGTGCCCACCAGAAAGGCGGAGCCGCTGGTGGGTTGCTCCTGAAATTCCAGCAGGCTGCCTTCCATCAGCTCCAGCTGGCCGCCCAAGCGCCCGGACAGCGCCCCGCGTTCAAAAGCGTAGCTGGCGAATGCGCCGCCGCTGACCTGTTCGTTGGTCTCCGTAGGCTGCCCAGGCAGGAAGTGCTGCAAAAACACCATGCGGGAACGGCGCAAGTAGGCGGACAGCCGCCAGTCCCCCCGGCGCCAGTGGCTGGCGGCGCGGGCCGACCAGGCATCCCGATAGGCCTCCGGGTTGGGATTGGAGCGGCGCAGGTCGCCATCCTTGTAGGCTTTGAAGCCCCGCACGTAGCCGCCGGTTTCCTGGTTCAGGTTGGTGAGGTTGAGGGTGTTGCGCATCTGCCAGCCGCCCACCTCGCCGCCGTGGGTGAAGGACAGCTTTTGCTGGCCGTAGCCGGTTTGCGCCCGATAGCCATTGCTGTGGCTGCCGTTCAGGCTCAAACCTAGGTAATGGTCGCCGAAGTCGCCGCCGAAATCCCCCCGTAGTTGATAGTAGCCGTACGCGCCGCCCTCCAAACCCAACTGAGCGCCCTGGGGGTTGGGCGTGATCACGTTCACAGCCCCATGCAGGGCGTTGCCCCCCAACAGCGCACTGGAAGGCCCCCGCCAAACCTCCACCGCCGCCGCCTGCTCCCCGTTCACCTCAAATAGGTTGTTGATGTTGCAGAACCCGGCTGGGCGGATGGGCAGACCGTCCTCCAGATAGAGGAACTCCCCACAGGCGCCGGCCCCGGTGAGCACCGCGGAGCGAATGGCGGTGAGGTGCTCCTGGCCGGAACCCCGAGCCACCCAGACACCGGGGATGCGCACCAACGCCTCGTGGATGTGGTTGTGCCTTATCTCCTTGAGCGCATCCCCGTCGATGGTGCTGGTGCTGCCGGCTTCGCCTAGGCGCTCGCCGATGGTCTCCACGACCACGACCTCTTCAATGAGGCCCTCCGCCCCGTCTTCAGCCGCCAACGCCGAGGACGGCAAGAGGAGGCAGGCCGCCATGCCCAGTCCGCACAGGGCGCCAAGGGCCGTGATGATGGCGCCGGTTTTCGTCGCTGAGCGCATATTGGCGAGCGCAGGCATGGCCACAACTGGCAGTTGGTCGGACTTTGCGGCTAAATGATTGATTTGTAGGCGCTTTAGTTTTTCGCGACGAATTATAAACTCCTTTATTTCAATAACTTACGATTATTCATGTGTTTAGGTCAGACAGAATGCCAAGGGGAGGGGAGCACCGATGCGCCCCAGTGCTTGGTCTGAACCGGTCCTAGTCAGCCAAGCCCTTGTTGGGGTTGATCAGATACTTCGCCCCAGTGGACTGCTGGCCATAGACGCCGATGGCCTCCAGTGAGAGCGCCTCCGCCAAGGACACCTCCTTGGCGTAGCTGCTGGCGAAGGTGGTCTTGAGTTCCCGCGCCACCCGCTGGCGCAGGCCATCCGCCGCCTTTAGGCCGATCTTGGCCAGAAACGGGGGCAGCAGCCAGCCGCCCATGCCCCAGGCGAAACCGTAGCTGCGCGTCAGCACGGTCGGGCTGCGATCCAATCCGCCATAGATGTAAAGTTGCTTGTGCACCGTGCTGCCATAGGGACCGGCGGCGCCGGTGCGGCGGGCGGCGGCGGCCTCCATGCAGGTCAGGATCTGGCTGGCCAGCTTGCCGCCGCCGATGGCGTCAAAGGCGACCGTGGCGGCGGTGGCGGCGCAGACTTCGGTGAGGCGGTCCATGAAATCCGCATCGCACGAGTTGCAGACATGCGCCGCGCCGATGTCCCGCAACAGATCCGCCTGCTCCGGCTTGCGCACGATGTTGATGAGGTCAACACCGTCCGCCAAGCAGATCTTCTGCAGCATTTGGCCCAAATTGGAGGCGGCGGCGGTATGGATCAGGGCCTTGTGTCCCTCCATGCGCATGGTCTCCACCATGCCCAAGGCGGTGAGCGGGTTGACGAAGCAGGAAGCGCCCTCGCGAGCGCTGGCGCCTTCCGGTAAAACAAGTGCATCGCTCGCGCGCACGGCACGGTACTGTGCGTACATGGCGCCGCCGAGGATGGCGACAGTCTTGCCCAACAGCGCCTGAGCGGCGTCGGAGGCGCCAGCCGCAACCACAGTGCCAGCACCTTCATTGCCCACCGGCAGGGACTGACCGACCCTTGCCTTGAGCAGGCGCATGAAACCCTCCGGCACCTTGGCGCGGACGACGGGGTGGTCCGCGTCACCCTCCTGCCGAGCAGTGGCCATGTCCGCCATGCCGAACAAAAGGCCCAAATCCGAGGGGTTGATTGGGGAAGCCTCCACCCGAACCAGGATTTCGTCCTTGCCTGGTTCAGGCTTCTTCACGTCCTTGAGGCGCAGTTCCAGTTCCCCTGCGGAAGTGACGGTGGATATTAGCTGCAGCGGCATGACGGCCTCCTTGCGCAAAACCAACGTATGTTATGGGGAAGTCGGGCCGAAGTCGAAGTTTGTCGGCCTGTTAGCCTGTGCAGGCAGGACCAACTTAAGGAACCTCTGAACAAGTCCAGGAAGCCCAGAGGAGCCTAAAGGGCGTGATGGCGAGGCGCGGCGAAGCCCTATGGCAGACGCCACGCAATGAGCCGCAACACAGCAAGCGCGTTTAGGCCCTCCCGAAGGGCGGACGCGGAACCAAATCGACGTCGAAACTGCGGTGCGATTTGATCCGCATGGACTTGATGTTCATGGTTCGGTCTCCTTCCAGTGGGTTTGGTGATCACTAAAGGCTGCCCGATCCGACGTCGGGGCGCGGGCTTCCCGGCCTCGGCGCCGCTCTCCCGGTCACTGCCGGGGGCGTGCCAAATGTGTTTGAGCTAGCCCGGATATTGCATGAGTCGTAGTTGAATGACGGCGGAATGCCCCTGATA
>CAYGBY010000110.1:0-12450 GCA_964348115.1 uncultured Pseudomonadales bacterium | reverse complement strand
TGGAGCTAACACCCTGAATTATCAGGGGCATTCCGCCGTCATTCAACTACGACTCGTGCAGTATCCGGGCAAGGGCTTCGCCGAGGGTTGGTGGAGGACTTTGGGATGGCCCTGGAGAATTGCTGGTTCCTTACCCCGTTTCTTGGCGGCATGGCCCTGGTTGGGATATTCTGGGCTTCATCCCATTTCAGTGGAGGTTTGGCGATTCCATGAAGATCATCCGCTTTCTCGGCTATTTGCTGGGCATCTACGTCGTTCTTGGCCTCATCATAGATGGGGCCATCGGCTACTTTCAGCCGGAGGGGGGCAATACCGCCGTGTTGCGCACGTTCGATGAGGCGGGGGTGGCGCATGATCGGGTGCTCGGCTTGCTGGACGACGATGGGCAGCTTTGGGTGGAGTCGGGCCATTGGTTCCGCGGCTGGTACAAGCGGCTGCTGCGGAATCCAGATGTCGTGCTGCTGCGGGATGATGCGGCGACGCCTTATGTCGCCGTGCCGGTGAATACGCCGGAGGCGGTCGCCACCGTCACCCGCCTGATGGGCAAGGGCAGCACCAACGCCTACTGGGTGGGCCGCGCCATGCTGCTGTTCGCACCCATCAAGCCGGTGCGGCTGGACCCTGCCGAGGCAGCGCCGGATTAGAGGCGGCGCCAACGGTTCCCTAGCTTGGCTGCGGCGCCCTATTGAAGTCGTGCAGGGGCGGCAGCGGGGAGGGGGCCGGCGCCTGTTCCTGGCCCATTAGGGCGCGGGTGCGCTGCAGCAGCTCAGGTCCGCTGATCCCTGTGGCGGGAACTTTCGCGTAGAGCGCTTGGTTGAGCTGGTGCAGCAGCGCCTTGGCTTCGGCATTGGCGTTGATGCGCCGCAAGGCGTCCGGCGCCGATGCCCGCCACCGAGCTCCCAGGTAGGCCAGCCAAGCGTTGCGCATGGCTTCGCCATGCTCCCTGCGGCAGGCATCCTGCAGATCCCGCCAGCATTGGCGGACCTTAGGGCGCATCTTGGCGCCCGCGCTCGAGGTCGCTGGATGCGGCTTGTTCGCACGCCCCCGGCCAAGGGCCAGCCAGGTGGCGGCCCAGCCGATGAAGCCGATGGCGGCCAGCGCCATCAGCCAAGCTGGGTAGGCGGTTTGGGTGATTGGGGCCATATCGCCATCGGGCTGCAATTGTCCCCCCTCCTGGGCCGTGACCGTCGCTGGCGCGGGCACTGGGGCTTCGCCGAGGATGCGCACCCTGCGTTCCGGCAACATGGCCTCCATTACGCGCTCGTTCGCCGTATCCCACCAAGTCAGGGTAAGGCCGGGCACAACCGCCTCGCCGGGCTCGATGGGTATGATGGAGTGGATCTCCTGGCGTTCGCCCAGGATCTGGCCGCCATCCTGTTCATCCCGCAAGCGTTCCGGCTCCGGGTACTGTTTAAAGTGGGCGCCGGGCAGATCCAGCGCCAAGGGCGGAATGGCGGCCCCGGTGTTGCCGACAACCTGTACGGTGACCGTGCGCCGCAAGGGCTCGCCCACATTGAATTCCGGGTTGGGCGGATCCCAGGTTTCCTGAATGGTCAGGCGCTGCGCGGGCAGCCAAGGCTCGTTCTGGGGATAGTTGGCGGGCACCGGCAGCACTTCAATGAGCACCTCGGGCGCCCGCACCCGAATGCCGGACTGGCGGTTGCGCCCTGGCGCCTGTAGGCGCACGGCGCTGACCACGGAGGCTTCAGGGATGCGCAGTTGGCCGCTCCGCTCCGGGAAAATGGCGTAGCGCTGCTCCAGGACGCCATAGTTGACGCCGTCACGCTGCGTGTTGCTGTTGCTTTCCTCGCCTAGGGGCATTATCAGGGCGTTCGGGACTTCCGGCGCGCCGGGCAGGTCGCTGTACACTCTCATGCCGGAGGCGTAGAACAGGCGGCGCGTCAGCACGGTTTGGGCCTGCACCCGCACGGGGTTGGGGGACGCCGCCACCTCGAAGAACATCAGGGCGTCGATCTCATCCCGGATGTCCTGGCTTAACGGCAAGACCTGCAGGGTCAAGGCGGGGCTCGGCTGGCCGTGGACGTTCAAAGGCGGCACTTCCAGGGCGCCGCTGCGTTTGGGGCGCAGTTCGATTTGGTACTCCACCCAGCGCTGCACTTGGCCGTTGACGGCGCGGAACTGCGTGGTGGTGTTGACGCGCAGCACTTCGAAGGCGTCCTGCAAGGGTGCTGTGTCGATGTCCATGGGCTGATCGGCGTCATCGGCGCGCAGGGTGAGTTGGGTGGTCTCGAGTTCGTAGATGCTGGGCGGGTCGATGGCGGCCGTGACCGTTCCCCGTGCCGCGCCGGCCGCGGCCAGCGCCACAAGGCCGTACAGAATGGCGCTGGCCCCCATGTGCCGCCGGCCGCTCACCAGACTTTATCCTGCTGCCGGCTGCTGTAGTCGCCACGCCTTAGCCGCTGGTTGGTCTCGTGCTGGAACTTGCGCCGCAACAGGCCGCCCGGGTCATCGGGCACCCGGCGCAGCCATTGCTCCAAAGCCTCCTGCTGCTCGCTGCGCCCGGCTTCGCCTAGCTGGGCCTCGGCCTCCCCTGGTTCGGCGGCCTGATCATCGCCTTGCTGTTCGGATGCGCGCTCTGGCGACTCATTTTGCGGCTCGGCCTGCTGCTGCGGCCCGGCCTCGGCATCGCTTTGCGCCTGCTGTTGACCGGACTGTTCCTGGCTTTCGCCCTGGCGGCGCTGGCTTTCCCCCTGATCCCCGGATTGGGCCGTCTGCTCCGCCCGCTGCTGCTCCAGGAGCTGCTCCACCAATTGCTTGTTGAAAGCGGCATCCTCGTGATCCGGGGCCGCCGCCAACGCCTTGGCGTAGGCTTGGCCAGCCGCTTCATAGTCGCCGAGCCTGGCCAGGGCGTTGCCCAGGTTGTAGCTGTCGGTGGCGCCGTCGCCCGTGCGCCAGCCGGCGGCCGCGCCTTGGTAGTCCTCGCCGCGGTACTTGGCGGCGCTGCGCCAATCCTGGTTTTGGAACAGTGCGGCGGCGTCCTTGGGCTGTCCGCTGTTCAGCGCTTCATAGCCCTGTTGATCGCGCCGCCACCAAAGATCCTCCCACAGCCCAGCTTGGGCGGGGAGCGGCGCGAAATTGCCCAGCAGCGCGACGGCCAGGCTGGCCATGAAACCGCGGCGGAAGCTGGCCAACAAAAAGGGCAGCAAGGCCAGGGCGCACCAGTAGCCGAGGTCGGCCCAGGCGTCGAACGCGCGTTCCACCTGGCGGCCTTGCGCCGCGCCGGGCGCCGGCGCCGCCAACAGATGGGCGATGTCCGAGTCGCCGATGTCGATATCGCTGTAGCGCCCGCGGCAGAGCTGCGCCAGGGTGCGCAGACGCTCGGAGTCCAGGGCGGCGCGCACCAGAGCGCCACGCTGGTCGGTGAGATGTTTGCCCGGCGCCCCCATGGGGTCTAAAGGAATCAAGCCCCCGGCGCCCGTGCCCACACCCAGGATGGACAGGACATGGCGGCTGTCGCAGCGATCCGTCACATCCTTCAGGGTGTCCACGCCATCGGTGACCATCAGGATGCGGCCCTGCTCCAGGCCGGCGTTGCGCAGCAGCTCCTGGGCTAGGTCCATGGCGGCGCCTGGATTGCTGCCCAGCACCGGCATCATGGCGGGGTTCAGCGCCGTCAGCAGGTTTTCGATGGTGCGTGCATCGTCCGTCAAGGGGGTCACGACGTGGGCGTCCCCGGCGTAGGCCACCAAGGCCGTAAACCCTTCGCTTCTGTGTCGCAGCACATCGGCGATCTTGTGTTGGGCGCGGGTGAGCCGGGAAGGGGGAATATCCTGGGCGTACATGGACAGCGACAGATCCAGCAGGATCACCAAGCCGTCGCTGCGCTGCTCCACGGGCTCGGGCAAGCGCTGCCAGGTTGGGCCGGCCAATCCCAGTGCGCCCAGCAGCAGCGCCAGCGCCACCACCCAGGGCGCCCAGCGCCCCGCCGCGTTCTGGCGGCTCTCCAGCAGCACGGTCAGCAGTTCCGGGGCCACGGCCTTGCGCCAGGGCGTGCCAGCCCGGCGGCGCCGCGCCCATAGCGCCGCCAGCGCCACGGCGGGCAGGGTGGCCAGCAGCCAGCCGGGGCGCAGGAAATGGAACGCCTGCAGGGCTTCAGGCATGGCTGCGTCCTGCCCGGGCGGGCAGCAGCAACAGGCAGATGAACAGCCAGGCCGCGCCCATTGGCCAGTAGTACAGGGCGGCGGTGGGGCGGTAGGTCTGCGCATCCTGCTCGATGGCCTCCAGGCCGTCGATGATTGCGTATATCTCCTGCAGCTTCTGCGTGTTGCGGGCGCGGAAGTAGCGCCCGCCGGTGGCTGCGGCAATGGCCGCAAGGGTCTCCTCGTCCAGTTCCAGGGAAGGGTTGACCAGCCGCGCGCCCAGGGCGCCGAAGATGCCGGGCATGCGCATCTCATCGGCGCCTACGCCGATGGTGTAGATGCGCACTTCGTTCGCCGCGGCGAGCTCCGCCGCCTTGATGGGCGCCACTTCGCCTACGTTGTTGGCGCCGTCGGTCAGCAGAATGAGCACCCGCTCGCCCGTCGGCCGTTCGCGCAGGCGTTTGACGGCCAAACCAATGGCGTCGCCGATGGCGGTTCTGCCGCCGGCGATGATGCCCACGGGCGCTTCCTTAAGAAAGCGGTTGACGCTGGCCAGATCAAAGGTCAGGGGCGCTTGCAGGTAGGCGTTGGTGCCGAACAGAATCAGGCCCACCCGGTCCCCTTGGCGGGCCTGCAGGAATTGCTCGACCACATCCTTGACCACGACCAGCCGATCCACCATTTCGCCGTTCAGCTGCATATCCTCCGTGCCCATGCTGCCGGAGATGTCCACCGCCAGCATCAGGTCCCGGCCGGAGGTGGGCAGGGCGACGGGTTCGCCGACGCGCTCCGGGCGTGCGGCCGCGATGACCAGCGCCAGCCAAGCCAGCCATAGCAGCAGCGTGCGCCAGGGCCGCTGGCCAGGCGATCGCAGCAGGTTGCCGGCATCGGGCAGCTTGAAGGCGCGGGCGTCCGGCACCCGCAGGGCCGGCTGCGTGCGCTTCAGGGGATGCAGCCGGCGCACCAGCAATGGGGCCGGGGCCAGGGCCAGCAGGTAGGGCCACACCCATTCGATCATGGCCGCGGCGCCTTCATGCCTAGGCGCCAGCGCCAGAACTTGCGGCATTCCCGCTGCAGCAGGCGCGTCACCAAGGCGTCCACCGCCGCGACCTCTGGTGTTGCATCGGCGCGGAAGCGGGCCAAGCCCAAAGACTGCCCCGCGCCTTGGGAGAATGCCGGGGTGCCGTAGCGCGCATCGAGATAGAGCAGCCAGTCCTTATCCCAGGCGCTGGCCATCTGCCCATGGCCTAAGCCATGCACCGCCAAACGCTTTAGCAGTTGATTGGTTTCGTGCAGCCAGTCCTCGGCGGAGATGGTCTGCGCGGCCAAGCGGCGGCTTAGGTCCCCGTGGAGCAGGGCCGCTTGGCGCGCCGGCCGGAAGCGCCGCCAGCGCCGCCGCAGGCGCCAGACGCCCCAGACCACCAGGGCCAGCGTCAGGGCGGCCAGCAGCCACCACCCCGGCGCTGGCGGCCACCAGGAGGGCGGAGCAGGCGCATGAATGTCGCGCAGCTGGTCGAGCAGGGATTGATTCATGGGATCACATCCAATCGGCGTTGGATGGCTGGTCGGTCATCACCGGAATGTAGCGCACCGCCCAGGTTTCGCACAAGCTGCGCAACGCCTCCTCCTGCTGGTCGAAGCGCTCGCGGTAGAGCCGCCTCAGGCGGCGTTCCCCGGTGTGGAACCTGGTGTGCGTCAGGCCGTCGGTGACTGCGTAGTGGTTGCTTGGCGGCAGCTCCCGCTCCAATGGGTCCGCCACCCGCAGCAGGGTGAGATCGTTGTGTCGCGCCAGGGCCTGCAGCATGTCCCGCCAAGCCTCAGGAGCGGTGTGGAAGTCGGAGATCAGCAGGACTTGAAAGCCGGTGCGCACTAAGCGGCGAATCTGCATCAGGCCGTCGGCGTAGCGTTCGGGGTCGATCAGCCTGGTGCGGCTGTTCAGGGCCTGATTCTCCTGCGCCACGTCCGCCATCATGCGGGCCACGGCCTTGCTGCTCAGCAGGGGTTTGTGGATGGCCACCCGCTGGTTGCCGATGACGGCGCCGCCCACCCGATCATGATGCGCCAAGGCCCGCCAAGCTGCGCTGGCGGCCAGTTCCGCCGCCGCCACTGACTTCAGGCGCACCCGGCTGCCGAAGAACATGGTCTGGGTCTGGTCCACCACGATTAGCACTGGGCGCTCGCGCTCCTCCCGGAACACCTTGGTGTGGGGCTTGTTCTTGCGGGCGGTGACGCGCCACTCGATGCTGCGCACGTCATCCCCTGGCTGGTAGGGGCGCACTTCGGAGAAGTCCACGCCCCGTCCGCGCAACTTGGCGGTTCGGGCGCCGGACCTGGGGCTTGGACGCCGCAGGGTTTGCCGGCGCGCCTTGTCGGGGCGGATGCGCAGGGCCAGCAGATCGGGCAAGTTTACGTAGGCGCCAGTCAGCATGGGGCGTTCAACGCGGCCTGTCGCCGCATAGGTGCTGGATCATCGAATCTAATTGAAAAAATCAATCACTTGTCTGCAAAGTCCGACCGGTTGCCAGTGTGCTGTCCCGCAAGCAAGTGGGTTTTAGTCGTTAGGGAATCTCTGCACAAGTCCCGCAAGCCCAGAGGAGCCTAAAGGGCGTGATGGCAAGGCGCGACGAAGCCCTGTGGCGGGCCCCGCACAAGGAGGAGCAACGCGGCCAAGGGCCAAACGGGCCACGAGTAATCGCACTTGCTTGCGGGACAGCACACTAGGGCACGGCCACCTGGTCGATCAGGGCGTCCACCGCTTCGTCGGGAGTGACGCCCTTGGCCTCCGCCGCGAAACTGAGTATCAGGCGGTGGCGCAGCACGTCATGGGCAACGGCTTGAACGTCGTCCGGGGTGACGAAGTCCCGCCCGTCCAGCCAGGCCAGGGCGCGGCTGCACTGATCCAAGGCGATGGTGCCCCTGGGGCTGGCGCCGTATTCGACCCACTCCGCCAACTTGCCCGCCGGGCGGCGGGAGGCGATGACGAGCGCGATGATGTAGCGCTCCACCGGCGCCGCCATGTGCAGGGACAGGATGGCGTCCCTGGCGCTGAGGATGGCGCCTTCGTCCAGACGGGTCGGTGGGTGCGCCGGCGCTGCGCCTTGGGTGGCCTCCCCGCGCACCAGCTGCAGGATGGCCGTTTCTGCTTCGTCCGCCGGATAGTCCACCTTCACATGCAGCAGAAAGCGGTCCAACTGGGCCTCCGGCAGGGGATAGGTGCCCTCCTGCTCGATGGGGTTCTGGGTGGCCATCACCAGAAACAGGTCCGGCAGGGGGAAGGTCTCCCGTCCGAAACTGACCTGATGCTCCGCCATGGCCTCCAGCAGGGCTGACTGCACCTTGGCCGGGGCGCGGTTGATCTCGTCCGCCAGCAGCAGGTTGTGGAACACTGGCCCCTGCTGGAAGCGGAAGGAGCCGTCCTCAGGGCGATAGACCTCCGTGCCCGTCAGGTCGCTGGGCAGCAGGTCGGGGGTGAACTGAATGCGGTGGAAGCTGCCTTCCACAACGCCGGCCAACTCCTTGATGGCCCTGGTCTTGGCCAGCCCAGGCGCCCCCTCGACCAAAAGGTGGCCACCGCACAGCATGGCCATCAGCAACCGTTGAATCAGCGTCTGCTGGCCGATGATGCGGCTGGCCAGCCAGTCGGAAATGGCCGCCACCTGCTGGCGTGCGCTGGGCTGGGTTGTTGTGGCTGCACTGCTGATCATGTATGGGCTGGTCCGCCGTAGGCAAAGAAGCCATTCTACGGCGAATCAGGTGGTCACCCAAAGCCGCGCAAGCCGCCGCAAAGAGGGCATTGTCGACCGGCAGCCCCTTGTTGTGGAGGGGCTGCAAGCCGTAATGAGAATTGCCGACCGCCGGCAGGGCTTTCCCACGCTAATTCGTTTTGGGGAGTGGGGGTTGACTCTGCCCCAAATCACCAGAACACGTTCCTCAAAGCAAGCAATCGCTTGGCTCCGCTCAGCTTGGGAAGGTCCTGGAGCGCCGGTGGGCCTGCTTGACACCCGGCTCCTAGGGCCTTAGCATCGCCCGCTCTCTTCTACTCCTTGGGGCCATAGCTCAGCTGGGAGAGCGCTACAATGGCATTGTAGAGGTCGGGAGTTCGATCCTCCCTGGCTCCACCAGGCACAAGCGGGAGTTGCCCATCCGTCTGTTGTCAGCTTCATTGAACCCTGTTTTGCGGGCTGTGGCCCGCACTGCCCTGCTTGCGTCGGCGGCCGCTTCGGGGGCTGGCTGCGGGGTGGGGGAGGCGCCGCCGCAGCTCGTTGAGCAATCCGTGCGTCCGGCGCGGGTGGCGGTGGTTGAAACCCCCATGCAGCTGGTGCGTCATGAACTGGTGGCCAGGGTGGAGGCCGCCCAGTCCGTTGATCTTTCCTTCCAAGTGCCCGGCGTGCTGGCCGAATTGCCGGTGCGGGAGGGGCAAACCATCCAACGGGGAGAGCTGGTTGCCGCCCTCGACCCCACGGACTTTCGCCTTGCCGTGCAGGAAGCGGAGGTGCAATTGCAGCTCGCCCAGCGCGACTTGCAGCGCAAGCAGCAGATGCTGACGCAGAACGGCATCGCCGCCTCCTTGGTGGAGGATGCCCGCGCCATGCACCGGCTGCAGCAGGTGCGCCTGCGGCAACGTCAGGAGGCCTTGGCCAAAAGCCGCATCAGCGCCCCGTTCGATGCCTACGTGGCGCGCCGCTACAGCGACAACTTTGTGCGGCTCGATGTGGACGATCCAGTGGTGCGTCTCAACGATCTGCATGAACTGCTCATTGTGGCCAGCGTCCCGGAGCGCCTTGCCGCCACCATCACCACGGAGCAGGTGGCTGGCTTGGAGGCCGCCTTCCCCTTTGCGCCCGAGCGGCGTTTTCCCCTGGAGTACCGGGAAAACCGCGGCGAAGCGGACGCTGTGGCGCAGACCTACGAGGTGTCCTTGGCCATGCAGCGCCCGGAGGGTCTCAACGTGCTGCCCGGCATGACCGCGGCGGTGCACGTCAAGCTGCGCGAAGCGGAGCAGGCCGACGCCTTGGCGGTGATTCCCGCCAGCGCCTTGGTCAGCGGCCCGGACAAGACCTTCTTCGTATGGCTCTATGACCCCAACAGCAAGGCGGTGCGCAAGCAGCCAGTGGCGGTGGCTGCGCCTAGGGAAGTCGGCATTCCGGTGCGCGCCGGCCTGCGCGGCGGGGAATTGGTGGTGGTGGCTGGCGCCAGCCAACTGCAGGAGGGCATGCGCATTCGCCCGCTGCCGGGCGCCGTCGCCGGCGGCTGACGCAAGGCTGTGTGGAACGTCGCCCGGTTCTCCATTGAACGGCCGCTGTACTCCTGGCTGTTGATCCTGGCCTGCTTGGTGTCGGGCGTCGTGGGTCTTGACCGTGTGGGTCGCCTTGAGGATCCCCCTTTTCCCCTCAGCAGGGCGTTGGTCCTTACCGAATATCCCGGCGCCTCCGCCTATGAGGTGGAGCAGGAGGTTACGGATCCCATCGAGGCGGCGCTGCAGGAACTGCCCTATGTGGACGAACTGCGTTCCAAATCCATGCCGGGGCATTCCGAGATCCACGTGGAGATCATGGACAGGTTCTCCGCCGATGAGATTCCGCAAATCTACGATGAACTGCGCCGCCGCGTCAGCGAGGCGGCCGGCCGGCTGCCGCCGGGCGCCGGCGCGCCCTTGGTGGAGGATGACTACACGGATGTCTACGGCATCCTCTACGCCGTTGCGGCGCCGGACTACGGCGCCGGGGAAATACAGGACATGTCGCGCCAGATCAGCACGGCGCTGAAGGCCGTGCCGGGCGTCGCCAAGGTGCAGATCGCCGGGGCGCCGCAGGAGGCCATCTACGTGGAGTTGGACCGGGTGCGGATGGGGCGTTTGGGATTGCCGGTGGATGCCCTGTTCAACGCCATAGCGGTGGAGAACCAGGTCACCCCAGCAGGCTCCGTCGCCTTCGCCGGCCGCCGCCTGCGCATCGCGCCGCAGCTGGCCTTCGCCAGCGCTGCCGCGGTCGGCGACATGCGCATCGGCCGGCCGGGCTCCACGGAGATCGTGCGCCTTGGGGACATCGCCAACATCAGCCGTGCGCTGGTGGAGGCGCCCAGCCAGATCATTCGCCACAACGGCGCAGAGGTGTTTACCCTGGGCGTGTCGGTCACCGAAGGTGAAAACGTGGTGCATGTGGGCCGCGCCGTGGAGGCCGCCATGGGGAACTTGCTCGGCGAGCTGCCTTTGGGGGTGACGACGGATCTGGTTTACGCCCAGCACGCCGTGGTGGATGAGGCTGTCCAGCAGTTCTTCAGGAACCTTGGGCTGTCCGTGGCGACCGTGGGGTTGGCGCTGTGCCTGTTCATGGGGTGGCGTGCGGGCGCCATGGTCGGGGCGGTGCTGCTGCTCACCATGCTGGGCACCCTGGGCCTGATGGCGCTGCTGGGCATCGAACTGCAGCGCATCTCCCTGGGCGCCCTGATGATCGCCATGGGCATGCTGGTGGACAACGGCATCGTGGTGGCCGAAGGGATGCTGATGGGGGTGCGGCGGGGCTTGACGCCGGCCGAGGCCGCTGCCGGCTGCGTGCGGCGCACGCAGTTCCCGCTGCTGGGCGCCACCATCATCGGCGCCGCGGCCTTTGGCCCCATCAGCCTTGCCGATGATGCTGCGGGGCACTTTCTGCGGTCTCTGTTTCAGGTTGTGGCCATCGCCCTGCTGTTGAGTTGGGTGCTGGCCGTCACGGTGGTGCCCCTGCTGGGCAGTCGCCTGCTGCGCCCCGGGGCGCAGCAGACTGAGCAGGCGCTATACGCCGGCTGGGGTTATGCGCCCTATCGGCGGCTGTTGGGGTTTGGCCTGCAGCGCGCTTGGCTGACCACCTTCGTCATTCTGGCGGTATTGGGCGCCTGCCTGTGGGGCGCCCAGTTCGTCAAACAGTCCTTTTTCCCAACCACCAATGCGCCGCTCTACTATGTGGACTACCGGCTGGCGGAAGGCGCCGACATCCTGGCCACTGCGGCGGACGTGCAGGCGTTGGAGCAGGCCCTTCTGCGCCAGCCTGGGGTGGTGGCCGTGACCAGCTTCATCGGACAAGGCGCCCCGCGCTTCACCGCCACCATGCAGCCGGAGCAGCCCAACCCCGCTTACGCCCAGTTGGTGGTTCGGGTGCAGGATGTGCGGGCGCTTGCCGCCCTGATGGCGGCGGGCAGGGAACTGCTGCAGGGCCTGCGGCCCGATGCGGAAGTGCATGTCACCCGTGCGGAGTTCACCCCGGGCAGCAAGGCCAAGATCGAGGCGCGCTTCTCCGGGCCGGACGCGCAAGTGCTGCGCACGCTGGCGGATGACGCGCTGCGAATCTATATGGCGCATGATCTTGTGGACCGCAAGACGGACTGGCGCCAGCCTGCGCTGCAGCTGCGGCCGCGATTCGATGAGGCGCGGGCGCGGCTGGCTGGGGTGAGCCGGACAGACGTCTCCCAGAGCCTGGCTTACGCCACTTACGGGGTGCCCATCGGCTTGTACCGGGAGGGACACAAGCTGGTTCCCATCATCGCCCGGGCGCCGGCGGCGGAACGGAAGGACGTCGCCAGCTTGGGGGACCGGTTGGTCTGGAGCCCCGCCGAGCGGCGTTTCATTCCCATGCGTCAGGTGGTTTCCGCCTTCGATTTGGTCGCCGAGGACAACTTGGTGTTCCGCTTCAACCGGGTGCGCACCATCCAGGCGCAGGCCAATCCGCAGCCGGGGCGCAACGCCGGCGAAGCCTTCGCCAAGGTGCGCCCGGCTGTGCAGGCCATCCCCCTGCCGCCGGGCTACCGGTTGGCTTGGGGCGGAGAGTATGAGTCCAACCTGGATGCCTACCAGTCCGTTGCGGCGAACATTCCGCTGGCGTTGGGCATCATGTTCCTGATCACCGTGCTGATGTTCGGGCGGCTGCGGGAGGCGCTGGTCATCTGGCTGTCCGTTCCCATGATCGTTTGCGGCGTGGTGGTGGGCCTGCTGATTACGGATCTGTCCTTCACCTACCCATCGTTCCTGGGTTTTCTGAGCCTGTCCGGCATGTTGATCAAGAACTGCATCGTGCTGGTGGATGAGATCGACAAACGGCTTAAGGATGGCGCGGCGAGCTTTGACGCCCTGCTGCAGGGCAGCATCAGCCGCCTGCGCCCGGTGATGCTGGCGGCCGGCACCACCATCGCCGGCATGTCGCCGCTGCTGGCGGATCCTTTCTTCCGGGAGATGGCCGTGTGCATCATGAGCGGGCTGGCTTTCGCCACGCTGCTGACGCTGGTGGCCGTGCCGGTCTTTTACCGGATTGCCCTAGGGAACCTCTGGACAAGTCCCGGAAGCCCAGAGGAGCCTAAAGGGCGTGATGGCAAGGCGCGGCGA
>CAYGBY010000109.1:0-12458 GCA_964348115.1 uncultured Pseudomonadales bacterium | reverse complement strand
CCGCCCGCAAACAGCGGGGCGCTGGGCGAACGCGACTTGTTCAGAGGTTCCTTAACACTATCTGGGTTAGCCCTGTCGGGTCCCAAGGCGCCGCCCAATGTTTGCCCAGCAGGCGCGGCGGCGCTAAATTGCGCCGCGATGTCTCCCGCTGAACGATACCAACAGCTTCTCGCCGCCGGGCAGTTGCAGGAAGATCCAGCCCAACGCCAGGCGGTTCTGCTGCTTGACAGCCTGCACCAACGTCTGGCCCGACCCCGTCGGCCCGCTTGGCTGGCGCGCTGGTTGGGGGGCGCCCCGGTGCGCGGGCTGTACCTTTGGGGTGATGTGGGCCGCGGCAAGACCATGTTGATGGATCTGTTCCACGATGCCCTGCCCATCCAAACGGGACACAACGGCAAACTGCGCATGCACTTCCACCGCTTCATGCAGCGGGTGCATGGGGAGCTCAAGCGCCGGGCCGGCGCGGCCAACCCCCTGCAGCGCATCGCCGACGAATTCGCCCGCAACACCCGCATCCTCTGTTTCGATGAGTTCTTCGTCTCAGACATTGGCGACGCCATGATCCTGGGTGAGTTGATGCAGGCATTGTTCCATCGCGGCCTCACCTTGGTGGCGACTTCCAACGTCCCGCCAGACCAGCTTTACCGGAACGGCCTGCAGCGGCGCCGCTTCCTGCCCGCCATCGCCGCCCTGCAGCGGCACACCCAAGCGCATCGGCTCGAGGGCGCCATCGATCACCGTCTGCGCGTACTCGAGCGGGCCGAGATCTACCATGCGCCCTTGGATGCCGCCGCCGAGGCCTCGCTCTGTGAGAGCTTCGCCGAACTGGCCCCTGAGCACAGCGGCCCGGGGGTGGACCTGGAGGTGGAGGGCCGCCCCATCGCCGCAAGGCGGCTGGCTGCCGATGTGGTTTGGTTTGAGTTCAGCGCCCTTTGCGAAGGCCCGCGCAGCCAGAACGACTACATTGAACTGGCCCGCTGCTTCCACACGGTGCTGGTTTCCAACGTCAAACGCTTCACGACGCGCGATGAGGACGCCGCCCGCCGCTTCATCAGCTTGGTGGATGAGTTCTACGACCGCAACGTCAAGCTCATCCTGTCAGCGGAAGCGCCCATCGCCGACCTCTATGGGGGGGAACTGCTGCGGTTCGAGTTCCAGCGCACCAAAAGCCGGCTTCAGGAGATGCAGTCCCACGACTACCTAGCGCGCCCCCACAAAGGCGATTGAGCAAAATCAGGTCGTTGACTCCCATCGGGCTCCGCGACCCGTTTGACGGATCCTGGGAGTGTCCGGCGGCAACGCTCCTCGCCGTCCAGAAGCCCGAGTCCCCGAGGCCATTATGTTTAAGGCCGCGTTCATGTCGGCGTTATCGGTTGCGCCCTATGCGACGCACTGGAATCTGGATTGGGATTTGCGGCCGTCCCGTTCATCAATCAAATTCCGTCCTTGTGGGAGTCAAATATGCAATTCCCTAAAGGAACGGCACCCAACGCCGCCAAGCGCCCTTCTTTTTCCGTTTTTCGGGCTGCTCCCCAGCATCGGCCTGCTGGCCTTCCGGGCGCGGCGGCTGGTACCCCTCCGGGTGCTGCAGCCGCAAGGGTGGAGGCGCTTCCGGGCGATCCAGCAGCCCCAGGGTCATCATGTTTGTCCAAGAACGGTCGCGGACGCGGTTGTCCAGCACTAGGTCGCCATTTTCGTCAAAGGCTGGATGATCGGGATAGTTCAAGGCCAGCACCCGCAGGGCGTCATTGGCCGCCGTGGGCAGATCCAGCCGGTAACTGGTCTCGACCAGCACGATCAGGGCCTCGGCGACGGCCTCCGCTTGGGGGTAGTTCTCCAGCACGTAGCGCGCCCTATTGGCCGCCGCCACATAGGCGCCGCGGCGCAGATAGTAGTCCGCCACATGAAGTTCAGAGACCGCCAGCACATTGCGCAGGTAGATCATGCGCTGTCTGGCGTCCGCGGCGTACTTGCTGTGGGGATGCAGGCTGAGCAGTTGGGCGAAGTCCGCATAGGCCTGGGTGGCGGAGGTCATGTCCCGCTTGGAGATGTCCGAAGTGAACACCCTATCGAGCAGGCCGCGGTTCTTATTGTAGGCGGCAAGACCCTTCAGATAGTAGGCGTAGTCGATGTCGCTGTGCTGCGGGTGCAGCCGAATGAAGCGATCCGCCGCCTGACGCGCCGTGTCGTGATCCGAGGATTGGTGGCGTGCGTACACCAGCTCCAATTGCGCCTGCTCCGCGTAGCGGCCAAAGGGAAAGCGCGCCTCCAGCCGCTCCAAAGCGGTGATGGCCCGCTCATAATTTCCGGCCCTTAGGCTCCGCTGGGCGTTGCGGTACAGCATCTGCTCCGTTGCGTCGGGGTCCTCCTCCCCATCCTTGTCCTTCTTGCCAACAAACGGCATCCAGGAGCATCCGGCAACGACAATCAGCAGGCCAAGGGCCATGATTGCCCCCCTGGCCCAGCTACGCCGAAGATGCGCTAAACGAGGAAGGCATGGCCTGATGTCCGCTGAACTTTGTTGCATGGGAAGCTCGTAGCTGGAAAATCGCTAATCTAACCCAATTGCGCCGCGATGTGGGCAACGGCAGCGCATTGGCGAATCCTGTCAATAGCGGCCGGACTGTTTCCAAGGCGCGGAATCCTAGGGCATCATAGCAGGCATTGACGGTTGTGGCGGGGGCAGCTGGCGAGCCGGGAAATGGATCACCTGTCCACAGACGATGCAATGGCGGCCGAAGTGCCTGCAAGGCTGGCTGGAGAGCGGGCTGATCGGGTCGCCGCGCAACTATTCGCCATGCATTCACGGTCATTGCTGGCCGGTTGGCTCAGATGCGGGGCGCTGACGGTGGATGGAGAAGTCGTTCGGCCCAACCGTAGGCTGCGCGCTGGGGAGGTGCTGCGGCTGTGCGCGGCGCCAGCGCCGGCGGAGGAGGATTGGACAACGCCCCAAGAGGTGACTTTTCGCTTGGTGCATGAGGATGAGGATCTGCTGGTGGTGGACAAGCCCGCCGGGGTGGTGGTGCATCCGGGCGCCGGCAAGCCGGACGGCACCCTGGCAAACGGCCTGCTGAGCCATCGGCCAGGGCTTGCGGACCTGCCGCGGGCCGGCATTGTGCACCGCCTTGACCAGCACACATCGGGATTGCTCGTGGTGGCCGCTTCCCGCGCAGCTCATCAGGGCCTGACGGACGCCCTGTTCCGGCATCAGGTGGCGCGGCGTTATCTGGGGGTGGCCGAAAACGTTCTGACCGGCGGCCGAACCATCGATGCGCCCTTGGGCCGGGATCCCCGCCAACGCACAAGGCAACAGGTGCGCAGCGACGGGCGGGCGGCGCGCACGCACGTGCGTGTGCGGGAGCGATTTCGGGCCCACACCTACTTTGGCGCGGCGCTCGAGACCGGACGAACCCATCAGATTCGCGTCCATATGGCCAGCATCGGCCATCCACTGGTGGGAGATGGGCGCTATCGCGCCCGCGGTCGCCTGCCGCGGGGCTGCCATCCGCAGGTGGCGCTGTGCCTGCGCGGCTTTCGGCGCCAAGCTCTGCACGCCGCCGAGTTGGCCTTCGCGCATCCACTGAGCCGCGAACCATGCCGCTTCACCGCACCATTGCCCAGGGACATGGCGGAGCTGCTGGCTGCGCTGCGTCTGGACTTGGCGGCCCACGCGGATGCGTCTTGAAGGACCTCCGAACAAGCAAGGACTGGATCGCCGCGCTTTGGCCGGCGCCGCCCAACGTAAGGGCGCTGACCACCACCCGCAGCGGCGGCGTCAGCCGCGGGCGCCACCAGGGCCTGAACCTGGGCGTGCACTCCGGCGACATTGCGGAGGCGGTGGCGGAGAACCGCAGCCGCCTGAAGAAGTTGACCTTGGGCGCTGATGGCAAGCTGCAATGGCTGACCCAGGTGCATGGCAACCGCTGCATCCGGGCGGATGCGCGTTCCTGCCGGACCGCCCCGGAGGCGGATGCCTGCTGGACCACGCGGGCGGGCATCGGCCTGGCCATCCAAACAGCGGATTGCGTGCCCATCGTGCTCGCCCGCTGCGACGGCTCCGCCGTCGGCGCCGCCCACGGCGGATGGCGCGGCCTGGTGGGCGGCGTGGTTGCGAGCTTGGTGGAGGCGATGCAGTCTGGGCGGGCTGCCGACGGCGCAGGCGGCTCCCGCTCACGCCAAACAACCGAACGGTGCGCTTCCGCCAGCCTGCGGGCTTGGATTGGACCAGCCATAGGCCCTGCCGCCTACGAGGTGGGCGAAGACGTCCACAGCGCAGTGGCCCAAGCGACCGGCCCCGGTGCGGTTGCGGCGTTTTTCTCGCCCGGCAACCGACCCGGCAAGTGGCATCTGGACCTGTTCACCCTGACGGAGTGGCTGTTGCGCCGGGCGGGCGTCGCGGAAATCCATTGCCCACGTCTATGCACCTGGTCTGACCAACGCTTCTACTCCTACCGCCGGGATGGCCGCACGGGACGCATGGCCACCCTAGTGTGGATGTTGCCCCGCTAGTGTGAGGCCAGCCTGTGAGACATCTCCTATAGACCTGTAGTACAATGCCCACTCGGTTGCCGGGGGTGGGCCATGTTACGTTTCCTGATGCTCCATATCGCTTCCGGCCTTGTCTCCCTCATCCCGTTTGCCGGCGTCTGCGCCCAAGATTCATCCAAATTCCGCGCAAAGTCGCCCAACTTGCAGGTTTCGCAATGTGATGGAGGGGCTTGCCTGAATGCACGGGTGGTGGGCGTTACGGATGGCGACACCGTCACCTTGCTGCTGCCCGGGGCTGGGGGCATTGAACAGGTGAAGGCCCGATTGACCGAAATCGATGCGCCGGAGCGGGCCCAACCTTGGGGCGCCCGCGCCCGCCAAGCCTTGGCGAACAAGGTGTTCGGCCGTCAGGTGCAGGTGCCGCAGGCGAAGCAGGACCGCTACGGACGCCTGCTGGCCCGGTTGTACCTCGACGGGCGCGACATCAACCGGGAAATGGTGCGCGAAGGCCATGCATGGGTCTATCGCAGCTACGCTACGGAGAACTGGCTGCCGGACGAGGCGCAGGCCCGCAGCGCCGGCTTGGGCCTGTGGTCCCTAGGCGCCGAACAGGCGGTGGCGCCTTGGCAATGGCGACGCGGCGAGCGCGCCAGGAAGCTGGTGGCGCGCAACGACCCGCAGCCGCCCACCGACACGCAACAGGGTTTTTCCTGCGGGGCCAAGCGCTACTGCAAGCAGATGACATCCTGCGAAGAAGCCCTTTTCCACTTGGCGTCCTGCGGCCTGAGCAGCTTGGATGGAGACAAGGACGGCCTGCCCTGCGAAAGCCTTTGCCGAGGCAATGCGGCCGGGCCATTCTCCGCCACCGCCCTCTTGGGCGACTAGCAGTCCGCGCCCCGGAGCCCTCCGCAGCGCCGACGCGCAGGCAAGCACCCACCTCCCTGCGCGGGCTAGTGTGCTGTCCCGCAGGTAAGTGGGTTTTAGTCGCTGGGCCATTTTGGCTCCCGGCAAGGCGCGATGACGCCCTGTGGCGGGCCCCACACAAGGAGAAGCAACGCGGCCGGGGGCCAAAAGGGCCACGAACAATCACACTTACTTGCGGGACGGCACACTAGGGAACCTCTGAACAAGTCGCGTTCGCCCAGCGCGCCGCAGGCCCGAAGCCAGCCGACAAACGGCATTTGACAACGCGAACGCCAAGCGGAAAAATTATGGGTCCACTGTGCGCTGCGCTGCACAGGCGTTTCATTCGCACAAGTTTCGATAGGCAAACCGCCCACTGGGGAGATCAAGGCCGCGGCCATGCGTGAAATGTTATCCGGCGCCGAAATGCTGGTGCGGGCGCTGCAGGATGAAGGCGTCGAGTATCTGTTCGGCTATCCCGGCGGCGCCGCCCTGCACATCTATGACGCCATCTTCAAGCAGCAGAAGGTGGAGCACATCCTGGTGCGCCACGAACAGGCCGCCACGCACATGGCGGACGGCTATGCCCGATCCACCGGCAAGCCAGGCGTGGTGCTGGTCACTTCCGGCCCAGGGGCCACCAACGCCATCACCGGCATCGCCACCGCATACATGGACTCCATCCCCCTGGTGGTCATCTCCGGCCAGGTGCCTAGCGCCCAGATAGGCACGGACGCCTTTCAGGAGACTGACATGGTGGGCATCTCCCGCCCGGTGGTGAAGCACAGCTTCCTGGTCAAGGACTGCGCGGAGATACCTCGAATCGTCAAGACGGCCTTCCACATCGCCGCCACCGGCCGCCCAGGGCCGGTGGTCATCGACGTGCCCAAGGACACCACTGATCCGGCCGTCACCGCGCCCTACGCATACCCGAAGTCGGTGGCGTTGCGCTCCTACAGGCCGGCCACCAAGGGCAACGGGCGGCAAATCAAGAAAACCGCCAAGGCGCTGATGGACGCCAAGCGGCCGGTCATCTACAGCGGCGGCGGCGTGGTGCAGGGCAACGCCGGGGAGGTGCTCACGCGCCTTGCGCACCGCCTGGGCGCCCCGGTCACCAACACCCTCATGGGTCTGGGCGCCTTCCCTGGAGAGGATGCCCAGTTCATCGGCATGTTGGGCATGCACGGCACCTACGAGGCCAACATGGCCATGCACCATGCGGACCTCATCTTCGCCGTTGGCGCGCGGTTTGATGACCGGGTCACCAACAATCCAGCCAAGTTCTGCCCCCAAGCCCAGATCGTGCATGTGGATGTGGACCCCGCCTCGATCTCCAAGATCATTCACGCGGACATACCCATCGTCGGGGATGCGGCCTTGGTGCTCGAGGAAGTCGACAAGCTGGTGGCGGCGGCGCTGGCCCAGGATCCCGAGCGGCTGGACAAGGCTGCCAATGCGGCCTGGTGGGGGCGCATCAAGGAATGGCGGGCCAACCACGGCCTGGACCACGCCTTGCCGCCATCGCAAAACGGCGTCATCCTGCCGCAGCAGGTCATCCAAAGCCTGTACCGGGCCACCGGCGCAAACGCCTTTGTGACCAGCGATGTGGGCCAACACCAAATGTTCGCCGCCCAATACTACAAGTTCCCCCAAGGGCGGCGCTGGATCAACTCCGGGGGCCTTGGCACCATGGGCTTCGGGCTGCCGGCCGCCATGGGCGTGCAGTTCGCCCATCCGGACGCCACCGTGGCCTGCGTCACCGGCGAAGGCAGCTTCATGATGAACATGCAGGAACTCTCCACCTGCCTGCAGTACGGCCTGCCCATCAAGGTGATCTGCCTGAACAACCAGGCGCTGGGCATGGTGAAGCAGTGGCAGGACATGCAATACGGCGGGCGCCACTCCCACAGCACCTACGCCGACTCCCTGCCGGACTTCAAGACGGTCGCGGAGGCCTTCGGCCATATGGGCATCCGCGTCGAGGACCCGGCGGACTTGGACCCCGCCCTGCAGGAGGCCTTCAGCGCCAAATTGCGGAATAAGGTGGTGTTCGTGGACGTCTGGGTGGACCCGGACGAGCACGTCTATCCAATGGCCATAAAAGGCGGGGCCATGCGCGACATGCACCTGAACAAGATCACCACCAGCCAGCAGGGAGACTACATGTGAAGCGCCGCATCATCGCCCTTTTGCTGGAGAACGAAGCCGGGGCTCTGTCCCGGGTGACGGGCCTGTTCGCCCAGCGCAACTACAACATCGAGACGCTCACCGTCGCCCCGACGGAGGACGCCACCCTGTCCCGGGTGACCATCACCACCCAAGGTACGGACGAGAAGATCGAGCAGATCACCAAGCATCTGCACCGTATCATTGAAGTCGTCAAGGTGCTGGACCTGCAGGACACCGCCTGCATCGAGCGGGAGATGATGTTCGTGAAAATTCGCGCTGAAGGCGCGGCCCGCGCGGAGGTCAAGCGCACCAGCGACATCTTCCGCGGACAAATTGTGGATGTGACGCCGTCCGCCTACACAGTGCAGTTGGCCGGACGCACCAGGAAGCTGGACGCCTTCCTGCGCGCTCTGGACCGCGCCGCCATCATGGAGGTGGTGCGCTCCGGCGTCACCGGCATCAGCCGCGGCGAGAAGCTGCTGAGCGCCTGACTGCATCGCCAACCCAACAACCCGCCAAGCAGGACAAGATCATGCAAGTGTATTACGACAAGGACGCTGACCTCTCCATCATCCAGAACACCAGGGTCGCCGTCATCGGCTACGGCTCCCAAGGGCATGCGCACGCCAACAACCTAAGGGACTCCGGCGTCGCTGAAGTGGTCATCGGCCTGCGCCCGGGCTCCGCCTCCGCACCCAAGGCCCAGGCCGCCGGCTTTGCGGTGCGGGAGGTGGCGGATGCCGCGGCCGACGCGGATCTGGTCATGATGCTGACCCCGGATGAACTGCAGCAGGGAATCTATGCCGCGCAGATTGAACCCAACCTGAAGGAGGGCGGCGCCCTGGCCTTCGCCCACGGCTTCAATATTCACTTCGAACTGATAAAGCCGCGCCCGGACCTGGACGTGATCATGGTGGCCCCCAAGGGGCCGGGGCATACGGTGCGCGCCACCTATGCGGCTGGCGGGGGTGTGCCCAGCCTCATCGCCATCGGCCAGGACGCCAGCGGCCAAGCTCGCGACATCGCCCTGTCCTACGCCTGCGCCATCGGCGCCGGGCGGGCCGGCATCATCGCCACGACCTTCCGCGAAGAGACGGAGACGGATCTTTTCGGCGAGCAAGCCGTGCTGTGCGGCGGCGCCGCGGCCTTGGTGCAGGCTGGTTTCGAGACCCTGGTGGAGGCCGGCTACGCCCCGGAAATGGCGTACTTTGAATGCCTGCATGAACTGAAGCTGATTGTGGATCTGTTCTATGAGGGCGGCGTGGCCAACATGTGGTACTCCGTCTCCAACACCGCGGAGTACGGCGGCCTGACCCGCGGCCCGCGCATCGTCACCGAAGAGACAAAGGCGGAAATGAAGCGTATGCTGAACGAAATTCAAACGGGCCAGTTCGCCCGGGAGTTCGTCACGGAAAACCAGGCTGGCGCCCCGGGCATCAAGGCGCGGCGGCGGCTCATCGCCCAGCACGGCATCGAGCAGGTGGGAGAGCGGCTGCGCGGCATGATGCCTTGGATTCAGGAGAATCGGCTAGTGGACAAGACCAGGAACTGACTGGACAACCTGCCCATGAACCAGACGACAGGTCTCCACCGCCGGGCCAACGCCTAAGGAGAACGACCCAATCCAGGCCAGGGCCGATGAAGGAGCACACAGACGAAGCAAAGAACCCCAAACTGCGGGCAGTGAACCCCGGTGCCGAGGCGGCCGGCGAGGCCGACAACAACAAGCAGCGGCGCGGCGTACGCTTGCTGCCCAACATCATCACCACCGCGGCGCTGTTCTCCGGCTTTTACGCCACTGTGGCCGGCATGAACGGGCGCTTCGGGGCCGCGGCCCTTGCCATCTTCGTCGCTGTCGTGCTGGACACGGCGGACGGACGGGTTGCCCGCTTCACCCGCACCGCCAGCAACTTCGGCGCGGAGTACGACAGCCTTTCAGACATGGTGGCGTTCGGCGTGGCCCCGGCCTTCGTCGTGTTCTCTTGGGGTCTTGGCGGCCTCGGCCAGCTCGGCTGGATGCTGACCTTTCTGTATGTCGCCTGCACGGCCTTGCGCTTGGCCCGCTTCAACACCAGCGGCAGCCTGGCCAGCTTCACCGGCCTGCCCTCCCCCGCCGCCGCGGCGGTGATCGCCGGCGCCCTGTGGGTGTGGGCGGAGCGCGGCGCCGGCCCGCCTTCAACGTCCGCCGCCGTCGCCATCGGCTTGGTCACCTCTCTGATGGCCCTGTTGATGGTGTCCAACTTCCCCTACTTCTCCCCCAAACAGTTCGTGTTGAAGGGCCGGGTGCCGTTCGTGGCGCTGGTGCTGGTGGTGCTTTCCTTCGCCGTGCTGCTGGCGGACCCGCCCAGCGTCCTGCTGCTGCTGTTCACGGGCTACGCCCTTTCCGGCCCGGCGCAATGGGCTTGGCGCCGGGTGCAGTGGCGACATCGGGATTGAAGCGGGATCCAACCGCGAACGCGGCATTCACATCGCTGTCCAACCAGCGGCTTGGGCAGGCAGCTAGGCCAAGGCAGGCGCGCAACAGACCCGGAGGCACAGGCCAACATGATCATCAGGAAGCATCATCGGATTCCCAATTCGGAAATCACCTCAGAAACCGCGTTCCATTCCAGGCGGCATTTCGTCAGGTCGTTGGGGCTGGCGGCGGGCGCCGTTCTGGCGGCCCCGGCCATGCGCGCCAACGCGAGCTACGCGGACGCCACAAGCGAACGGGGCGAAGCCCTGACGCCGGAGGCCATCGTCACCGGCTACAACAACTTCTATGAATTCGGCACGGACAAGGAAGACCCAGCCGAGTACGCCCATGAAATGACCATAGACCCCTGGTCCGTGACGGTGGCGGGGGAAGCGGCCAAAACGGGCAGGTTCGCCTACGAGGACTTGGTGCGGGGGCTGGACGAGGAAGAGCGCATCTACCGTTTCCGCTGCGTGGAGGCCTGGTCCATGGTGGTGCCCTGGACTGGCATCCCGCTGAAAAAGGTGCTGGACCAGTTCCAGCCCAACAGCCACGCCAAGTATGTGGAGTTCACCACCCTGCACCGGCCCAGCGAGATGCGCGGCCAGCGCGCACTGTTCAGCAGCATAGACTGGCCCTATGTGGAGGGCTTGCGCATGGATGAAGCCAGCCATCCCCTGGCCCTGATGGTCACCGGCGTTTACGGCAAGCCGCTGCCCAACCAAAACGGCGCTCCCTGGCGGTTGATGGCGCCTTGGAAATACGGCTTCAAATCCATCAAGTCCATCGTCAAGATCCGTTTCATGCGCCGCCAGCCGCGCAACACTTGGAATATCCTGGCCCCGCAGGAATACGGCTTCTACGCCAACGTCAACCCGGAAGTGGACCATCCCCGCTGGAGCCAGGCGACCGAACGCCGCCTGCCCAGCACCCTGTTCAACCCCAATCGCATCCCCACCCTGCCCTTCAACGGCTACGCCGATCAGGTGGCGGGCCTATATGCCGGGATGGATTTGCGGCGGCACTATTAGTGTGGGTAGTGTGGGCGGCTGATTTGGCTGGCTCGCTGTCGGCGCGAAGAATGGGCGACACCATGTGGACGCGGAATCGCCACCGCCTCAGGCCGCAACGCCTGTTGAAGCCAGCCGTCTGGGTGCTGCTAAGCCTGCCTTTGGCGTGGCTGGCTGGGGCCATATTTCTGGAGGCGCGGTCCCCCGGCTCTGCGCTGGGCGCGGATCCGGGCGAAGCGGTGTTGCTGTTTCTGGGGGAGTGGGGCATTCGCGCGCTGCTGCTGGCCCTGAGCATCTCCACGCTGCGCCGGTGGTTTGACTACGCGCCCCTAGTGCGCATCCGCCGTCTGGTGGGGTTGTTTGCCTTCACCTACCTGTCCCTGCATTTCAGCTTCTACCTGTGGTTCTTCACGGAATTCGACTGGGGCCTGATCAGGGAGGACTTGGTGGAGCGCCCCTACATCACCCTCGGCTTCGCAGCGTTGCTGATGCTGCTGTTGCTGGCCGTTACCTCCACCCGGGGCTGGCAGCGGCGACTGCGCAGGCGCTGGCGGCAACTGCACCGTCTGATCTATCCTGCCTGCGCTTTGGGCGTGCTGCACTTCTGGTGGCTCACCAAGGACGGCTATGGGGAGGTGGCGCTGTACGCCCTATGGCTGGCCGTTTTGTATGGCGACCGGCTGCTGGCCATGCGGGGCAAGGCGGGACAGCACATTAGGAGGAAAGAATCATGAACGCATTGGCGGAACGAGCGTGCCAGCCATGCCGGACGGGAACGCCGCCAGTGGCGGACGCACGGCGGGATGGGTTGCTGGCGCAGATTCCTGGCTGGTCCTTGCAGACCGTCACGGGCATGCAGCAGCTGGCGGCGCAGTTCACCTTCCCCAACTTTGCCGACGCGCTGGCCTTCGTGCAGCGGGTCGGGGCGTTGGCGGAGGCCGCCGATCACCACCCCCGCATCGTCCTGGAGTGGGGCGCCGTGGAGATTCGCTGGTGGACGCACAGCATCGGCGGCCTGCACGAAAACGACTTCATCATGGCGGCGCGGACTAATGCGGCCTACCAAGGCTGACGAGGTTTGCGGGCGCCGCCGCGCGAACGCAACCGGCGACAACCGCCGCCGCAAGCCCCAAGGGGAAGCCGCCTGAGGCGACTGCCGGCATGGATGCGCCCTATCGCCGACGCGGCTGGAAGCCTAGGGAACCTCTGAACAAGTCGCGTTCGCCCAGCGCCCCGCTCTCAGCAGCGGGAGATGGCGTTGCGGCCATGGGAAGGCAATCCGCAGAGCAGAGTGCATTCCACGGTCCGCCCGCCGCGGGGCGCCCTTCGGGAGGGCCTAAACTGAACTTCCATAGTTGATCCGACCTAACGCATTGATTTTTGGGGGGAGCACGGATTTTCGGCGGTTCGTTACTGGGTACGCTACTGCAGGC
>CAYGBY010000108.1:0-12461 GCA_964348115.1 uncultured Pseudomonadales bacterium | reverse complement strand
AGCCACACGGCTTCCCCGCGCCTTGCCATCACGCCCTTTAGGCTCCTCTGGGCTTATGGGACAGGACACTAGCCACTCCATTCGGCCAGCCACGCCCTAGGAGGCTGAAATCACCGCCAAGTTCAGCCTCGCCACAGCCGCGGCGGTGGTGGTGGCCAACATGATCGGCACCGGGGTGTTCACCAGTCTCGGCTTTCAATTGCTGGACATCCAGTCCGGCTTTGTGCTGCTGATGCTGTGGGCGGTGGGCGGCGCCGCCGCACTATGCGGCGCACTATGCTATGCGGAGTTGGGAGCGGCGCTGCCGCGTTCGGGCGGGGAGTACAACTTCCTGACGGAGACATACCACCCGGCGGTGGGTTTCGTATCCGGTTGGGTGTCCGCCACCATCGGCTTTGCGGCGCCAACCGCCTTGGCGGCCATCACTTTCGCCACCTATCTGGGCGCAGTGGCGCCGATGTTGCATCCCACCCTCAGCGCCACCCTGCTGGTCGTCACCCTAACCCTGCTCCATATGGGCACCAGACGCAGCAGCGGCGGAACGCAGCGGTGGCTCACCGGTCTGAAGCTGGCGCTCATCGTCGGCTTCTGCGGGGCCGCCTGGTGGGCGGTGGATCAGGCCCAGCCAATCAACTTCCTGCCTGCGGAAGGGGATGGCGCCCTACTCACCAGCGGCGCCTTTGCGGTGGCTTTGATCTACGTCAACTACGCCTATACGGGCTGGAACGCCGCCACCTATCTGAGCAGCGAAATCGCGGCGCCCCAGCGCAGCCTGCCCTGGGCTTTGACGTTGGGCACGGGCTTGGTGGCGGTGCTCTATCTGCTGCTGAACTTCACGTTCCTGTACGCAGCGCCCGTGGGCGCCCTGCAGGGGCAGTTGGAGATCGGCTACATCGTGGCGGAACACGCCTTCGGCGCAGCCGGGGCATCCTTCATGGGGGTGGTCTTGGCGGCGCTGTTGATCTCCACGGTCAGCGCCATGATCCTGGCCGGCCCCCGGGTGATGCAGACGATCGGGCAGGACTTCTCCGCCTTCCGCCAGTTTGCCCGCACCAATAGGCACGGCTTGCCGGTGGTGGCCATTGGCGCGCAATCCACTCTGGCCCTGGCGTTCATCTGGACGGCGTCGTTTGAGTCCATCTTGGTGTTCGCCGGGTTCAGCCTGGGGCTCAGCACCTTTCTCACGGTGGTTGGCGTGTTCGTGCTGCGCCTTCGCCGCCCGTCGCTGCCCCGCCCATACCGCATCACCGCCTTTCCGCTGCCGCCGCTTGTCTATCTGGCCATCACCGGCTGGACGCTGTTCTACATCCTGAAGGAGCGGCCTGGGGAAGCGGGCCTTAGTTTGTTGTTGATTTTGGCTGGCTTGGCTTTCTATTGGGCCAGCAATCGGGTAAATAAACCCCGGTAGTTCCAAGCACAGGGCATCAGATGGCGAAACTAAGCGAATTCCGGGCACAGGCCCGCGCTTGGCTGGCGGACAATTGCCCAGCCGGCGCTCGGGGGCCCGGCCCCATCCCCAACGGCAGCAGCAAGATCAGCATCCCCCACCAAGACACCCGCACTTGGCTGGCGCGCATGATCGAAAAGGGCTGGACAGTGCCCAACTGGCCAAGGGAGTATGGCGGCGCGGCTTTGCGGAAGGACGAGTTCCTGGTGCTGCTGGAGGAGATGCGTCGCATCGACGCCCGCCCGCCGCTGTCCGGTTTTGGCACCAGCATGGTCGGCCCCACCCTGCTGGAGTTCGGCACGGAGCAGCAGAAGCGCACCCACCTGCCCCGCATCGCCCGGGCGGAGGTGGAATGGTGCCAAGGCTACAGCGAACCCGGCGCCGGCAGCGATCTGGCCAGCCTGCGCACCCTTGCCCAAGACGCTGGGGACCATTACCTGATCAACGGCCAGAAGATCTGGACTTCCGGCGCCCATCTGGCGGATTGGATGTTCATTCTGGTGCGAACGGATCCGGACGCTCCCAAGCATGACGGCATCAGCTTCATGCTGTTGCCTATGGACCAACCGGGCGTTGAGGTGAAGCCCATCCGCCTGATCTCCGGGGAATCCCCTTTCAATGAGGTGTTTTTCACCGACGCCATCGCCAGCAAGGAAGATCTGGTGGGCGAACGAAACAAGGGCTGGACGGTGGGCAAGCGGCTGCTGCAGCACGAACGCTCCGGGATGCAGGCATTGGTGCGCGGCAGCGCTGGAGAGGCGGAGACGGGTTTGCTGGACGCCGCCCGCGCCGCTCTCGGCGAGCACGACGGCAAGCTGGCGGATGCGGCCCGCAGAAACCAGGTGGTGACCTACGAAATGAACCGTCACGCCTTCCGCTTGGCCCAGCGCCGGGCGGTGGAGGAGTCCGACGGCGGCACCCCGGGCCCGCTGACTTCGATTTTCAAGATCTACGGCAGTGAACTGCAGCAGCAATACTACGAACTGATGACCAGCATGCGCGGCTTCGAGGGCTTTAAAGCGGGGCGGGAAGTCACCAAACAATGGCTCTTCTACCGCGCCGCCTCCATCTACAGCGGCAGCAATGAAATCCAGCGCAACATCATCGCCAAGCGTGTGCTGGGCCTGCCGGATTGAAGAGTTGGCCGCAGGCATGGCGCGGCCCGACGGCTTGGAGATATGGCGACGGCATGAGGATGGCTTGGCATGGGCGATGAGATAGCCCGTCGCCACTTCAGCGCGGAGGACTTCAGCGTCTTTCGCTTCCGGCTGGACGACGAAACCAAGCTGCTGGCGGAGCAGTTCGCCTCCGGCCGCTTCAGCGAGCGAGGCGATGTGGCAGGTTTTGAGTTGGAGGCTTGGCTGGTGGACAGCCAAGGCGATCCGCTGCCGCACAACCACCTGTTTCTGGAGCGGCTGCAGAACCCGTTGGTGGTGCCGGAGTTGGCCAGCTACAACGTGGAGTTGAATGGCAGCCCCACCGCCCTCTCGGGCCATGCCTTTTCCCGCATGCAGGATGAGCTTGCCGCCACTTGGGGGGCGTGCCGGGTCGCCGCCGACGACCTAGGCTGCCATCTGATCGCCATCGGCATCCTGCCCACGATTCGCGAGGCCATGCTGAATTCCGCACACATGTCCCGGATGGTGCGCTACCAAGCCTTGAATGACCGGGTGATGGCCCTGCGGGACGGCAAGCCTCTGGATGTGCGCATCCGCGGGCGGGACGCCCTGGCCATGCAGCATTCGGACGTCATGCTGGAGGCGGCGACCACCTCCTTCCAGATTCACCTGCAGTGCAAGCCGGCCAACGCCGTGCGGGACTTCAACGCCGCCATGGTCGCCTCCGCGCCCATGGTGGCGGCCTGCGCCAACTCTCCGGCGTTGTTCGGCCACCGCCTGTGGGCGGAGACGCGCATTCCGCTGTTCGAGCAGGCAGTGGACATCGGTCCGCACTATCCCCAACGGGTTGGGTTCGGCACCGGCTTCGCGGAAAAGTCCCTGCTGGAGATTTTTTTGCAGAACCAGGAGGATCACCCCATCCTCATTCCGAACGTGCAGGATGCCGCGCCCGCCAAATTCAGCCATGCGCGCTTCCACAACGGCACCATCTGGCGCTGGAACCGCCCGCTGATCGGCTTTGATCATGATGGCCAGGTGCACCTGCGCATAGAGCACCGAGTGGTTCCCGCCGGTCCAACCATACGCGACTGCGTCGCCAATGCCGCGCTCTTCTTCGGCTTGGTGCGCGGCTTCGGCCAGGAGCCGGAAGGCCCGGAGGCGGAGCTTGCCTTCGCGGCGGCGTGCGACAACTTCTATCAAGCCGCCCGCCACGGCCTGGCCGCCAAACTGCGCTGGCGGGAAGGTGAACGGGACATGCGCTCCCTGCTGCTGGAGGAGTTGCTGCCTTTGGCGCGGCGGGGCCTTGCCAGCTACGGCATCCCCGATGGGGAGATCGAGGAATACCTCGGGCTGGTGGAGGCTCGGGTGGAGACCGGCCAAAACGGCGCGGAGTGGCAGCGTCGCTGGATGCGCCAAAACGGTGTGCGAGGCAACGCCTTGGTCATGGCCTATTTGGAGCGCCAGGAACAGGGTGACCCGGTGCATACCTGGCCGTTGTGAAGCAGCTGCGCCGGATCGACGGCCTGCCTGCCGGCTTGCTGGAAACTGGGCCCCGCCAACTGCTGGGCGCCTTGGGCGCCCCCAGCCTCCTGCGTCTGCGGTCGCCGCTTGCCGCCGCCCCGCCCCTGCTCATCAGCCTGCTGCTGCATGGCAACGAAGTGAGCGGCTGGAACGGCCTGCGCCTTGTGCTGCGCACCCGCCCGGCGCCGCCATTTGACCTGCTCGTCTTCATCGGCAATGTGGAGGCGGCCGCCGCCGGCGTCCGCACCCTGCCTGGCCAAGCGGATTTCAACCGCATCTGGCGGCCGCCTAGCGGCATCGCCGCCGAATTGCTGCAGGCGCTGGCCGATGAACCCCTGCAGGCGGTGGTGGACCTGCACAACAACACCGGCAAAAACCCGCACTACGCCGTGCTGACCGATCTTTCCCCAAGCAGCCTGGGGCTGGCGCGGCTGTTCTCCGAGGTGGGCGTCATCATAGAGGAGCCGGATTCAGTCCTCACCAGAGCCTTCACGGATCGCAACATACCGGGCGTCGCCCTTGAGTTGGGCCCAGTCGGGGACCCGAAGGCGGCGGAGCGGGCGGCGAACTACTGCTCCGCCCTGTTCGACAAGGGCCTGCCGGCGCCCGGCAGCCTGGAAGATCTGCAGCTGTTCCGCACCCTGGCCCGCGTCCATGCGCCCGCTGGCGCCGCCTTCGCCTTCATGGACAACCCAGCCCCTTCGCGCGTGCGCCAAGGGGGGGAAGGCGCGCCTTCACAGGGGCCGCGCAGCGAAACGCCTCAAATGGCTGGCCACCGGTTTGGCGGTGCGCTTGGGCAGGAATTCGACCTGTTGCTGAACAGCGCCTTGGAAGCCAACAACTTCCATCCTCTGCCGCCCGGCACCAACTTCGGCATCGCCCGCAACGGCGCCGGCCTGAAGGTGCTGGACAACCGGCATCAGGACGTCACGGAGCGGTTTCTGCACAACCGAGAGGGCCGCATCGTCGCCGCCCAAACCCTCATACCGGCCATGTACACCACTGACGCGGCGGTGGTCCGCCAAGACTGCCTGTGCTATTTGATGGCCCCGGCGCAGGGCGTCAGCGCCGCAGTTGGGCTATGATGGCGCGGCTGCATCGGCAACCCGCCCACCAACCAAGGAGAAGCTCCATGAGCAAGTTTCACGAATTGCGGATGTCCGCCATCGATGGCGAGACGATGGATTTTTCACAGCTTAAGGGCCAAGTGTGCTTGGCCGTGAACCTGGCCAGTCAATGAGGCCTCACGCCACAGTACGCCGGGTTGCGTGCTTTGCAGGAGGCTTACGGGCGGCGCGGCTTTAGCGTGTTGGGCTTCCCGTGCAATCAATTTGGCGCTCAGGAGCCTGGCAGCAACGAACAGATCCTCGTTTTCGCCCAGTCCAGATATGATGTCAACTTTCCCATGTTCGCCAAGGTGGAAGTCAACGGCCCGGACGCCTGCGATCTTTACCAATGGCTGAAGGAGCAGCGGCGGGGGGCGTCGGGCAAGGCTGACATCGCTTGGAACTTCACCAAGTTTCTGATTGACGGCAATGGCGAGGTCGCCCATCGATACGAACCGCAAGTGCCGCCGGAGGACCTAGAGGCGGATATCCGAGCCGCCTTGGCGCGTTCAGGCGGCAGCGGCAGACCAACCGGGAGCACTTCATAATGACAACACAGATACTGTGCCTGCTGATCGGCGTACTGCTGCCCTACATCTGGGCCGGCGTCACCGGCCGCTACCGCAAAAAGCAATTTGGGGACTTCGCCCTTGATGAGCCCCGGGTGCAGGCGGAGCAGCTCAAGGGCGCCGGCGCCCGCGCTTGGGGCGCCCAAGCCAATGCTTGGGAGGCGCTGGTTGTCTTCGCCGCCGCCAACGGCGCGGCCTTGGCGGCTGGGGTGGAGCCCTCCGGCTACTGGGCCTTGGCGGCCTGCCTCTGGGTGGCGGTGCGGCTGCTGCACGGCGTTTTCTACATCAACGGCCTGTCGCATCTGCGGGTGTTGGCCTTCGTTTTGGGCATGGCCATGAGCCTGTGGATATTCGGCTTGGCCTTGGCCGTTAGCTGGACGTTGCCGTAGGGGGCCGAGCGCATGTCCGTCAACACCCACCTATTCGACCTAAGCGGCAAGGTGGCCTTGCTCACCGGCGCCTCCAAGGGCATGGGGCGGGCCATGGCGGAAGGGTTGGCGGAGCACGGCGCCAAGGTGGTGCTGTCGAGCCGCAAGCTGGACCAGTGCGAAGCGGCGGCGGCGGACATCAACGAAAAAGTGCAGGGCGGCCCCGGCCAGGCCATTCCCGCCGCCTGCAACATCGGCTACAAAGATCAGTTGCAACGGCTTGTGGCGACCACCCACGAACAGCTCGGCCCAATCGACATCCTAGTGTGCAATGCCGGCATCAACCCGTTTTACGGCTCCCTGTCCAAGATACCGGACTCGGCCTTCGATAAGATCCTAAGCTCCAACGTCAAGTCCAACCACTGGCTGTGCCAGTTGGTGGCGCCGGACATGTTGGCCAAGGGCGCCGGCTCCATCATGCTCACCTCCAGCACCGGCGCCTTCGCGGGTTCCGAAGTGCTGGGCGCCTACAACATCTCCAAGCTGGCGGAAATTGCCTTGGTGCGCAACTTGGCCCTGGAGTGGGGGCCGAAGGGCGTGCGCGTCAACGCCATCTGTCCGGGCCTCATCAAGACGGACTTCGCCCGCGCCCTATGGAGCAACGAAAAGACCGCCAAGCTCGCCTTGGCGCAAACGCCCCTGCGCCGCTTCGGCGAGGCGCAGGACCTGAAGGGCGTCGCCGTTTTCCTGGCCTCCGAGGCCAGCGCCTACGTCACCGGCCAGGCCCTAACGGTGTGCGGCGGCGCCTACATGTGGCGATAGCGGCGAAGCTGCCTGGATGTCGTTCGCAACCTATTGAGCCGCTGGGCGATTTCGCGAGACTGAATGTCTGCGCTCGAAGGGTGAAGGGGTAAGTCCTTGGCGAGGCGCGGATGTTGGCCCTTCCTGCGCCGACCCCATCTGCTCCTGCGCCTCGGGCCACTTTGGGCGACGGGCGCAGGCTATGGGATAAGGACTTGCGCAGTCTCCACGGGTCGAGGCGCCGCACTATGCACGCCACTTCCGTACCGAGAGTCGCAGCGGCTTCCTCGGGCGCGATGATTGCCTCTTCAAGTGCGCCGTTGGATGCGCGAATGCGGCACGCGGAACCGGCGGACCCATTTGCGCCCAAGGCGCAGTACGTTCTGCGGGTTCTACGGAATGACGGGCGCGTCGCAATGTCCGGTGAGGGGCACTCGGTTGCCGATTTGTCCTGCAAGGCGATGCTCAACCCTTGTCTGGATCGTTCTGTGCCTTTTGCCCGTCCTACCTGACTTTGTGGCTTGCAGCCGCATGATCAGCGCGGGTCCCGTTCCACTTGTCCACCTGCGGGAGTCTGAATCGGAAGAGCCGGTGAACCTTTCCAAAAATGGGGGGAATAGTTGGGGGCGAAGTTGGTGGTCCCGCCCATCGCCACGCCTGTTCAATTCGAATGGTTTTTCTTTTACATCAAGAGGTTGGGGATTTCTTAGTGATGGTCTTGGGATACCGTGCGCTCCCTTGACTTCCCCGGCCACAGGATAAACAATGATTGATAGATCATTAGGTCAATGCGTAAATCAACAACAAATAAGTAGGTTGACGAAATAGCTGGGTGCGAAATAGCTGGATAACGAAGCGGTTTGAGGTCAACAGGCGTTTTGCGCGCAAGGTGAGGAGGCATTTCATGCGGAGGGCAGTTGTGGTTTTTTTTGGGTTGGCGCTGGCCATCGGCTGCGCGGTTGCGCCCAGTCCGGGCTGGAGCGCCATCGAGGAGGTTGTGGTAACAGCCCAGCGTCGGGAGCAGAACATTCAGGATGTGCCCATCGCCATGTCCGCGTTTTCCGAGGAGGCGCTCGAGGCGCGCCAGGTCGATGAGCCCCTCGATATCGTCAACCAGATGCCCAACATGTTCGGCGGCAACAACACCGGCCTTGGCACCGCCAACGCCTACTATCTGCGCGGGCTGGGCAACACGGAGTCCATCGCCACCTTCGACCCGCCGGTGGGCACCTACGTGAACAATGTCTACATTGCCCGGCAGAATGGCAACAACGTCTCGTTCTTCGATGTGGACCGCATCGAGGTGCTGCGCGGTCCCCAAGGCACCCTGTTTGGACGCAACACCACGGGCGGCGCTGTGGCCATCCACATGAAGAAGCCGGCGGAGGCGTTTGGCGCATTCCTGGAGGTGGCTGGCGGGGATTTCGACCGCTTCAGCGCCCAGGGCTCCGTGGACATGCCCATCAGCGACGCCCTGCTGAGCAAGTTCTCCGCATTTTGGGTGGATGAGAAGGGCTATGTCAAAAACCGCACCACCGGGGACGATCTAAACGGTCAGGAGGCCCACGGCCTGCGGGCGGATTTCCGCCTGCTGCCGGGCGACGACCTCACGTGGGACTTCTCGGCGGAGTACATAGACAATGAAAACCTCAACATCGTCAATGGCGTCAAGACCCTAAGCGTTTTCCAACGTCCGCAGGACAACGGCGTCACCCGCAACACAACCAGCCGCTTTTCCCAAACCGGCATCAGGGCCGCAACTTCCAAGGGCACCTTGGAGCAGCTTGCCGCTGGCGAGGGCCTCGGCAACCATGTGGAGAGTTGGGCGCTGAGTTCGGATATGGTTTGGGATACGGATGCCGGGTCCTTGCAGTTCATCACAGCGTTCCGCAACCTGGAGCAGGACTTCATCATCGACTTCTTCGATGGCGCGGGTCTGCTCGGCGGCTTCACCATCGCCAATGCGGGAGAACATCAGCAGTTCACCCAGGAATTGAAGTACGCCAACACTTTCGCCGCTGAATCCCTAGATTTGGTGGCGGGCCTGTTCTACTTCGATGAACGGAACTCCACGGACTTCTCCGACGTCTTCGCCCTTCCGTTCGGCAACCTGCTGCTGGCGGACCGGGAGATCGACAACGACACCTTCTCCTTCGCCGCCTATGCCCAAGCGGATTTCCACGTCAACGAAAGGCTCACCTTGACCGCCGGCGCCCGCTGGACCAAGGAGGAGAAGACGTTCGCTATCGAGGACTTCAAGCCGGGCTTGGTGGGCAACAATCCGTTCAACAATGTCCTTGCGTTTCCGGCTGCGCCGGATGCGGAACTGAGCACGGCGAATCTCGAGGCGTTCGGCATCGACACCGAGCTTGAGGAGAGCATTCTCACGCCCCGCGTTGCCGCGCAGTATCGTTTGACGGAAACCTTCATGGCGTTTGTCTCCTATACGGAGGGCTTCAAGTCGGGCGGCTGGAATGCCCGCGGCAATTCCGCCGCGGAACTGGTCCCCTTCGAACCAGAGCGGGTGCACACTTGGGAGGCGGGCTTCCGCTCAGATTGGCTGGACAACAGCCTGCGCCTGAACGTCACCGCCTTCATCATGGAGGCGCAGGACTTTCAAGTGCCCTCGGCGTTTGTTCGGCCGGACAACTCCATCGCCTTCATTACGCAGAACTTTGCCGACCTGGAGAACGAAGGCGTTGAAATCGATCTGTCTTGGGCGCCCAGTGACAACCTGAGCCTATACCTAGCCGCCGGTCTGCAGGGGGCCGAGCAAATTCCGGGCGCGGCAATCCGCGAACAACGGCAGCGTTGCCTCGCCGGAGCAGGCGGCGGCGGCCAAGGCATCGTGGACCCCAGCTGTGAAATCGCGGAGCCGACCCGCTCCCCGGACTACACGCTCATGCTGGGCGGCACCGTGCGCTTCCCAATGCCGGCGATCAACAGTGAACTTGCCTGGTCATTCAACCTGCGCCGCACGGATGACCTCAACGTAGGCACCAGCGGGCTGGCCAACGGCTTGGTGGAGGACAGCGCGGAGGTCACCACCGGTTTGGCCTTGCGCGTCGGCGACAACCTGCGGTTCGTCTTGGAATGCACAAACTGCACGGATGCGCTGGTGCAGCATTCGGTGCTGGCGGGCACCACGTATTACAACGAGCCGCGCCGCATCACGTTCAAGGCAAGGCGCGATTTTTGATTCGTCTTCTGAGCGCGGATTGGCGGCGCTAATTCGAATCGAGGAACTGCAGCATCATGGCCGCGGCTTTGGTGGGCCAGAGGTCCAGGAAACCGTGGCCCCAATCCGGGCGATCGATGCGCTGGCCGTTCCGCATCAGCTTGTCCGCCCGTTTGGAGTGCTCGAAAAGATCGTCGCCTATGTTGATCACCAGCAAGGGCTGGGTCATCCGCCCCAGCGCGTCGGCGTAGGCTTGGCTGTGCTGAAAGGCGGCGTGGTGGCCTTCCTCGTAACGCTCGCCGCCCCGCAGGCTGTCCACCAAGGAGGCGGCGGCCATCTCCAGCGTCATGCCCGGGCCGCGGTGCTGCAGCACCCGTGCCCAGAGCGTGCGGAAACGGGTGCCTGCTTCATCTAGGGGGATGGCGGCGTATTGCTGGTCGAAGTCCGCGGCCTCCTTGGCGCTTAGGATTGGTGCGGAAATGTTCACCACCTTGCGCACCGCGTCCGGCGAGCGCAGGGCCAATTCGACGGCCACCATAGCGCCCGTGTGGTATCCCACCAAGTCCGCCTGCTCCAGGCTGAAGTGGTCCATGACCTCCTCGATGGCGTCGGCGTAGTCGGGAACTGTCGGCTTCGCGTCACTGAAAAAGGGAGCGGACTCCCCGTAGCCCGGATAGTCTGGGGCGATGGCCAGCCGGTCGCCGGCCAGCTCCGGCAGCAGCCGGGTGAAGCAGCGGCCGGACTTGGGCATTAGATGCAGGCACAGCACGGCTGGCCGCGGCCCCTCCCGTCCGGCCAAGCGCAAATGCAACTGGCCGGTCATGGCATTGATGAACTGCCGCTGGACCTTGGGCTTGGACATCTTCCCCGCTTGGCGCATTCGCAACCGTCAAGCCATTGTTCATTGCGCTCAGCATAGCGTCAAGGCGGCGCCCACCAATCGGATTAATCCAAGGCGGATTCCGGCCTTCCCTCCCATTTGCGCTGCAGGCATAGGAACTGGAGCGCCCTTGTCGGGAGCGCCTTAGGGAACCTCTGAACGAGTCGTGTGCGGACTGTGGAATCACCGCCGCGTTGGGGGTTGCCTTCCCAAGGCCGCAGCGCCATCTCCGCCCGCAAACAGCGGGGCGCTGGGCGAACGCAGCCTGTTCAGAGGTCCCCTAGATCAGCCAGAAGTCTGATGATCCTCCGCAGGCGATTTCACGTTAGACTCCCGATCCCGCAGCGCTGCCTGCAAGGAGACTGTTATGGCGGACCAGGAAATAGCGGAACTTGAGCAACAGATAGCGGAGCGCATCGCCCGGCTGAACGCCCTGCGGCGGGGCAATGCGGCAAAGCCGGTGCCGAACTATCAGTTCGCTGCGCTGGACGGCAAGGTGGGCATGCTCGACCTCTTCGCCGGACGACAGCGCCTGTTGGCCATTCACAACATGGGCCAGGGCTGCCGCTACTGCACCCTGTGGGCGGATGGCTTCAACGGCTTGCTGCCCCATTTGGAGGACGCCACGGCGGTGGTGCTGCTGTCCAAGGATGCGCCAGAGGTGCAGCGCAGCTTCGCCAATGCCCGCAATTGGCGGTTTCGCCTTGCCTCCCACGGCGGCGGCGCCTACATCCGGGAGCAGACCGTCATGCAGGGTGAGGACAACGCGGCCGGGGCGGTGTTCTATGAGCGCGATGGCGAGGCCATCCAGCGCAAGAACAGTTGCGTGTTTGGCCCGGGGGACCTCTACTGCGCCCTGTGGAGCCTGCTGGCCTTGGCTGGCTTGGGGGCGGAGGACTGGACGCCGCAGTACCGGTACTGGCAGCGGCCGCAGAAGATGGATGACGGCGGCGAAAACCTGCTTGAGTAGTTCGCACGGCTAGGCCGGATATTGGCGCCGCATCAAGCGGTTCGGCGCAATGCGGGGCCAGTGCCGTGCGGGGCTGGTTAAACTGTCATGGATTGTCATAAAACTGTCACGATGGCTGCCTAGACTGAGTCCACTCTTGGCCATTGGGCTGCCTTTTGAAGCCTGCAATCCGCTGCCTTTGCCTTGTCTTGGGCTTGTCGCTCCCCGGCATCTCCGGGGCCGTTGATGCGCCCACTGAAGTTGACGCGCCCGTGAAGCCGCGCGCCCAAGCGGATCAGAATCGGGGCAACATCTGCTTTGGCGGCTTCGAGCACGGCAAGCTCATCCCGCCGGACGACGAGGTGGAAAATCCCTTCAAGCAAACCACCCTGCTGGGCTGCGCCATCGAGGGCGGCGCCCCGACCTTCCTGCCGGACCTCAAGCCAAAAGTCGCCGATGGCGTGATGAGCTAGGGAACCTCTGAACAAGTCCCGGAAGCCCAGAGGAGTCTAAAGGGCGTGATG
>CAYGBY010000107.1:0-12486 GCA_964348115.1 uncultured Pseudomonadales bacterium | reverse complement strand
GGAACGGCTGCGTCGAGCGCGCCAACCGCTCCGCCAGGATCGAGTTCCGGAACCGCTACGGCGGCCCCCTGACCGTCGCCGGGGTCGCCAAGGCCCTCGCCGATTGCGAGTTCCTCCACAACTGCCTGCGCCCCCACGCATCGCTCGAATATCAAACCCCGAACGAGTATCTTGTCACCCAGGAGGCCGCTTGATCGAACTGCGCCATAAGTACTGAGCCGGTACATATCGTTGACGGGTTCTACCCGCCCGATTACAATCTGGAAAGCGTATAAGGTAGTTGCTCGACCACGGACCGGACAAAAAAGGAGACAATGGTGTTCGTGAACGTTCCCAACGATCGCTGCAGTGTGCAAGTTGTCACGTGCGTACGGAAAGCCTCCGTACTCTATCGTCAAATCGGATCAAGTCGTGGATAGACGAAGAATCACTCCTGAAGAGATTGTGCAGGCGGTGGTGAAGAAATCGCATGGCATGACACGGCCCATATATCGGGGGCAGGCCAATTCTGATTGGAAGCTCGAGGCCGGGGCTATCCATCGTGTGCGGCAGGCGTATGGCGAGGATCTTTCAGTAAACAGCCTCCGGAAATTGGTAGCGCAATACCACAACGAACAACTTATCACGCCAATGCAGATCATTGATGGAGCCACTTTGTCCGATCTGCAAAGGCTGTCCGCTCTCCAACATCAAGGGGCGGCTACCGGGCTTCTGGACTTTACAGAGAATCTCCAGGTCGCTCTCTGGTTCGCATGTTCGGAGGAGCCAGAGAAGGATGCAAAGGTTTTCCTGATCGACATTGAAGACTCTAAATTCGCCATAAACGGACGAATGCTGGAGAAACCGTTCCGTGATAGACAAGAGGTTGTGTACTACGAACCAGACCGTTCGCTTGGAGCGCGAGTCGTTGCGCAGCAGAGCGTGTTTATTCTCGATACCCCCGCTTTACTAGATCAGCACCTTAAGTCGAAGGTCGTGCCTCAAAGTTCCAAAAAGCCAGTTCTAGACTATCTGAGACAGTTGGGATTATCGGAGAAGTCGCTTTTCGGGGATATTCCAGGATTGGCGACGGCGAATGCTAGGCACAAAAAACTGCAGCCCAAGGCGCCAGCCACGCCTAAACAGCACCGGCATCGCGGACTTCAAGCGTATCAGGAGGGACGGTACGACGACGCCTTGACTGCATACGAAGCGTATCGGGCGGCTTTTCCCGACATAGCTGAGCCCTATGTTCTCGAAGGTAACACGCTCACCGCACTCCGACGATTCGAGGACGCGTACTTGGCTTACACCGCAGCGATCATGAAACTTGATCGGGCAATATACCCTGATGAAGAACTTAACGTGAATCCTGAACTCCAAAAACCCCTCATGTTCCGTGCTCTGTACTACAATCGAGGCAACGTACGCGCAGCTACCTTCGACCACCCTAGCGCTATCGCGGACTTCGATGCTGCATTGCAGTATGGCGACGGCCCCACACGGAGAATATTGGCAAATCGCGGGAACTCGAAGTTCGCCCTGAAGATGTTCGCAGAGGCTCACAAGGACTTTCAGGCGGCATGGTTCGATAGGTTGGATGGCGAAGGGAGTGCTGCAGCGCTCGCCATGGGGAACTGCAAGGTCATGATGGGAGAGTTCGAGGACGCTCTCCAGCAGTATCGAAAAGGCATCGACGTTGAGCCAGCGGGTTCCGCTGCCCATTGTAAAGCGAATGCGGAACAGGTGGGCTGGTTATCGACAATACTGAACGGATGTCCGTTTCGGATAATACCTGATGGTGCCATCCTGTTCGTCGAGACTGCACAGGTGCAAACCAGGGCGCCAAACTTTCCATTCGCTGGCAATATGGGGAATGCTGGAAACATGCAAGTCGTGGTCACTGGACACGTCGGAGAGGGTTATGAGGGTCTGGAGGGATTCGCGGTAGCGATAGTACCGCCAAAATCCTGAGTTATAGAGCATGTATCTCTCCGCAGAAGGGCGCGAGTCCTTTTCGAACACCGCTAATATCATGGCATGGAAGCGCTACGGGCAGCTACGTGGCGTCCATAGGGTTGCTTATGACGCTTTATCGTTTCCGCTTTCCTCTCGCACGTTAGAGATTGTCGGCTCCGCGGCCAACTTCCGTCGCCATTCCGCCAATAGGTCCTCCCCGACCCCGAGCGCCTGAGCCGCCGCTTTGTCAATGATCTGCCGAACCGCACACTCCTCCGCCAGCCGCATGGGCAGCATTTCCCAATCGCAGACCTGGTCGAAAACCGCCCTCAACGAAGCCCAAGCACCGTTGCCCTGTTTGGGGATTCGAATCTCCCGAAGGTGCGCAAGTTGCCACATCGGATAGGTGAGCTTTCGCGCTCGCCGATTCAGCAGCATCAACCGCACGGGTGTGGCGTTCCACCAAACGGCCAGCGCCTTTGCGGCATCTTCGTCGGGCACCGCCACCGGCACCCACCATCCAAACGAAGGCCGGGCAGTCCACAGGCCCGTCAGACGGCCACTGACTGTATCAAGGCGCATCGTGACGAGACAGTGGCCCCGCAAGGCCCGGTAGCGTTCCGCCAAGCCCTCCTTGCCCGCTTTGGGCCGATACCATACGTCGGGCTCACCAAGGATGGACCGTCGCAAAGTGCTGCTAACCGAGTGGAAACCGGAAATCGCGCCAGACGCATCTTCGTCGCAGATTTCGTACGCATCCTGAATTCGCTGGCCTGCCGGCCCCACTTCAAATCTCACTCCGATGGGTTCCAACAAAGCATTCGTCTCCAAGCCCAGCGCCGCATCCGCCAGCGATCCGTCAAACCATTGAACGGGCGTCCAGTCTCCTGTCCTTATACGTTTGGCGGACCAGCGGTGGGCTCGTCCCCAATCTCCCGCATTGCCGGAAGCGACGGCGTCCGCCGCTGCTTCCGCTTCCTTGACGTTTTCCGGCATATGGCGAAGCGAGACGAATTCCGTCGGCGGCCGCGCTCCTTCCGGGAAACGTCGACAAATGAGCAGGCACTCGTGGATGCCGGTGTTCTCTGAGAAATTGGGCCGCTTCGGGTCGTGTGTGGTCACGATCCGCTCGATATGGAAACGTTCGGCGAGAAATCGGCGCTCTTCAATACCGGATGCGCCAGTGCATGCGGTGGCCGGAATGACCTTCGCGAGCGTTCCTCTCTCCGAATGCAGAAGCCGATCGGCGAGCGGCGTAAAGAAAGTACGAATGCTGTTGGTCGTAATCACACCCCCCGCCGCCGGATCGTGCGCGAGAAGCCGGTCGCGAACTTCTAGCTCATGCCGCTGCATATACTTCACCGCTTCAGGACTGAACTTGCGATAACGCTTCCTGTTATCGGTGAACGGCGCATTCATGATCACCACGTCGAGATCGTACAGCGGAAACGGGATTTGCTCGCTCTCGTTGACCTGGACGCCGTCGAGGGTTTCCAGAGAACGCCTTGGCCCAGTAATGGCGCCCAGATCCCGGGCATCGCTCGCGGCCGTCAGGATTTCCAGCGATCCCGCCTTCGGCGGTCCGTCTCCCTGCGGTCCGTGCGGCATGGTGACGAGGTTCATTTGCGCGTAGTCGACGGTCGGGGCACCCAACGTCATGTTGCAGGCTGCGAGTTGGACCCCATGCTGGTTGATATCGAGGCCGCAGAGCGCATCCTCCACCAGGCGTTTGTGCAGGGCGTTGCGCTCCTTGGCGGTTGGCTCCCCGACACCGGCAACGCGCGCCTTGATGGTTTTAAGCGCCGCCATCAGCAGCGTTCCTGTTCCACATGCCGGATCGATGATCCTCAGCTTCGCCACCGACTCTGCGTCTGACCAATCGACGACTCGCGCATCCAAAGCGAGTCGCGCCAACATGATGGCGGACAGGTTGTTCGTGTAGAACGCCCCATCGCTCTTCGCCGACCCCAATATGCGGTGGTATAGCGGTCCGGCATGATCGTAACCAAGTTCGCTCAGCGAGTCCGCGACGCGGTTTGCGCATTCGGCGACCATACGAACCACGTCGTTGACCGGTCGTACCTCGCGCAATGCAGCAAGCACTTTGAGAGCCGGGCGGAATACGGGCGCGAAGTCCTTCTCGAGAATTGCTTCCCAAGCGACTCCGAGAACCTCCCGGGGGTGGGCTGCACCTGCGACCTTGTCCAGCCGAATAATGGTCTTCATCTCCGGTTCGTCACGCAGGCGGCGTTGCAAGAGGCAGGCGTTGCAGAGCATCAGCGCCGCCACGGTGCAGATGCCCTTGGCGCCGCCGTCGCTCTCGGTTGCAAGGTCGAGTGCGCTGGCTAGCGAGTCCTCCAACGCCGCCTCCTGCAGGATGGCGCTCGCACGCCTCACGGTGTCGGCGATCTCATCGGCCACAAGCTGACCTGGCCTTCCCAGTCCGGAGGCGGCCGCAACATGCGCGTAGATTCCCTGTTCGGCTTCTTTCAAATCCAGGTGCTGCTGGATTTCTCCGTCCCCGTCCCGTACTTCCAAGTGGCCACGATGATTCCCTGGGGCACTCTGTCGCTGCTCATAGACTCGGACGAAGGTCGCCGGGGACTCCGAGAGACGCCCATCGTGAGCCTGCAGCGCACGCAAGACGCGACCAACAGTGCGATATCCCTCCTTGCCACGCTCTAGCGCAGCGGCTACGTCGTCGCCCGGTTCAACGACGATGGGCACGACGATGTAGCCGAACCGCTTCCCTGGCGCCTTGCGCATCACTCGTCCCACGGCCTGCACTACGTCAACCTGACTGTGGCGCGGGTCGAGGAAGGCAACAGCGTCGAGAGACGGTACGTCCACGCCTTCGGTGAACAACTTGACGTTGCAGACGATACGGCACTCGCGCTCTCGGTCCGCAAGAGCAAGGGCGCGGAGTTCCTGGTTGCGCCGCAGCGCACTCGCGGAAGCGTCCAGATGATGACTGACGACCTTCATCGCACGACCGACATACATGCGGCGCGTCGTTGCGCGCAGAAGCTCGCTGTCCTTAAGGGCCTCGGCGTACCACTTTGAGCGGGCAATGCTGTTCGAAAACGCCATCGTTCGGTGCAGCTTGCCCGGCTGCTCCAACGCATTGCCTTCAGTCACACCGTTCACCGCCAGGGACACGCCAAGAACGCGCGTCATGTCGTTCGTCGTCGGCTCCTGTTGACGCTTGGCTGTTGTCTCGATTCCCTTCAAACTTCGCTGCACACCGTTCGGCACGCTGTCCTCGCTTACGCCCAGCACGATCGCCCGATAGTCGGAGAGAATGCCTTCGTTCACGGCCTTCTTGAACGGAAGCCGGTGGAACTCCGGTCCGTAGACTGCCTGATTGTCCATATCGACGACATCGATGCCGCGCTTCGCAAGCCTACGTTTCGAGCTTTCAGTGTAAATGCGCGGAGTCGCTGTCATGTAGAGGCGCTTGTGGGCGCATAGGCGATCGTCGTCGTGGAACTCTTGGAAATCGACTCTCCCCGCAAGCCTACGGCGAGCCCCTTCGAGGACCGCCCCGGTCGTGCGGTGCGCCTCGTCGGCTATCGCCAAATCAAATGCCGGCGCGTCGTGCAATGCCTGGGCATCGGTCACACGCCCTAGCGAATGGTAAGTGCAGAAGACGACTCGGGTCGCCCCATCTTCGCCACCAAATGAATCAGCAATCTCCGCCGCGTCCGTGGAGACAGGGCACTCTAGCTCGGAAACGCGAATGTCCTCGTTTTCGTTGCGTCCGCCCGCCGTGGCGTCGGAGCACACGACGATGCACTTCAGCCTGCGCGTCGTCTGTCGGAGCCATTCGCGCCGCGCCTGCGACACCAAGGCGATGGTTGGCGCAGCAAACAGCACACGCCCTCCGTCTTGGACGATCCGCTCGGCGATGCGCAGTGCGGTAAAGGTTTTGCCTGTCCCGCATGCCATCACCAAACGACCGCGATCATGGTTCCCTAGGCCCTCAACGACATCTTCAATCGCCTCCGCCTGCAGCGGCCAGGGTTTTTGCACCGGACGTGCGGAGACCTGCTCTTCGACCTGGACATCGAGATACTCCCGAAAGTCGATCTGAGTAACCTGCGGGTGTGCGCGCTGTATCGCCCGCTCCGCATTGGGTCCCCACCGGCAAGTCGCCACAATCCACCGCAAACGGAAGATGGATTGTTGGGAACCGCCAAGAAACTTGTCGATCGCGCCCTTGCCTAGTGTGTGCCGGTCGTCATAACACTTGCACTGGATGGCGACCCATTCTCCCGAGGTCCGCTGCGCCACGAGATCGATTCCGATGTCGCGGCCGTCAAGGCCAGTCAACTGCTCGCGCTGCGGCCAATCGGGCCAGCGCCATATTCGGTCGATCTCGAACTCCGGCTGCTGCAGCGCAATGCGCATGAACAGCTGCTCAAACCAGCGCCCCTTCTCCGATTCGTCCCGGCTCTCGGTGCGGATGCGGTTGAGAATGGCGCGGCCGCTTGGCCGTCCCACGAGATCGAGGCTGATCTGCGTTTCCGTCATGGCGCTGCCTACCGACGCCAACCGCCTTGGTCGCTGCTACTCAAAAACAACCACGTTTAGGACAGTTTGGCCGGTTTCCGATTGGGCGAAGGCTTCGTTGACGCCCTCGGTCGCCATTGGCTGATTGATTTGCCGCACTACTGCTGCCCGCATGCGCTGCTCCAGGATGTCCTGATTGCCGGCTGGTGGAACGGGCAGTTTGCCAAAGGCTTGGGCGAATCGCCAACACGTGCCCCTGGCTGGTAGTGCATCAGTTTGAATGTTCCATCATCGGGGACGAAGCATGTTGCCTACGGCGACCTTGGGCAGACCCAAGGCGGACTTGACTTAGCCGCCAGGGAAGGTCTGAGCAAGTACGCCATTACCTGATAGCGCCAAGCAAAATCAATTGGTTATGGAGCATGGTACCCTTGAACATCAACTTAATCAGGCTTTCCCTAGTGGTCGTCGTTAGCCCCCGGATCCCGCAACAGCGGCTTTGGGCGGCAGCACCGGGCGAATCACGGGGAAGTGGGCATTGGCGGCCGCGGCGCTCACCACCGCCTGCGCAGTCTGAAAGCCGGCTAGGCGCCGCAACTGCAGGCGCGTCACCTCCATCAGGCCAAATTCGCCCGCCTTGCTGCGGGCGAGGGCGTCATCAGGCCTGATCCAAACGCTGTCCACGGTCTCATGCTCATCGTGGGCGCCCGTTTGACCGGACGGGGCCTCGGCGATGAAGAAGCGGGTGTCGAAACGGCGCGGCCGGCCCAAGGGCGTGACGAAGCGGCTGTGAAAGTGTACTCGGTCCACCGCCAACTGCAGCCCCTCTTGCCGGCAAATGTCCAGCAACTGCAACTGGCGGGCGTGCAGCGGCTTGCGGTAGGCGTCAAAGCGGGTGCGTTCCGCCACATCCGCCCAGGCTAGCGGCTGCCCGTTGCGGTAGGCCAGCAGCAGGCCAGCCTCCTCAAAGCTCTCCCGAATGCCGGCAATCCAGTAGCCGCGCCACTCCGCACCAAGGGCCGCCGCCTGCCCGGCCTGGGCCGCAGCCGGACCCCGACGCACGGCGTCGTACTTATGCAGATGGTCATCCCCATCCACCCGTCCACCCGGAAACACGAACATTCCCCCGGCGAAGGACGCCTTGCTGGTCCGCTTCAGCAGAAACACTTCGAAGCCCGCCTCGGCCTCCCGCACCAGAATCACTGTCGCCGCAGGCCGAATGGGCTGCACCTTGCTCATGAAAACTCCTTCTGTCGCCTATAGATGGCTAAGCAGCCAGCAAGTCCCCCAAGAACCTGCGCATCTCCGCCCCCTTTTGCCTAAACGCCTGTCCACGGGGCCGGTGAATGCACCAAGCTGGCGGTGCCCCGCGCACCGTCGTGCCGTTTTCGCGGCAGCATGTTACGTTGGGGTTAGCCTCGTTGCCAAGTGAGGGGTCTTACTTGAGTTCACTGAGTCCGTTCCCATGTTCGACTGCTGGTACTCTCCAAGTCGGCCATCGTGCCACAAAAGGACGCTGCAAAACCTTGGGAAGACGACCAACGGCAGCAATTCTCATTTTGGCGTCTAACTTCACTATTCGGCGCGTAACACCCCGCATTTCCGGCTTAATGCGAGCCAAATTGACCGGCAAGCCCTTCCTGTGGAGGGGCCGAAAGCCATAATGAGAATTGCTGGCTATGAACCGCTTCCCGTTCGGTCCGAGCCAAAGGGAGCGGGCGAAATCCTTTCCCGCAGCCAAATGATGGTGCGCTTGAGAAAGTTTTGCCGCGGCAATGCCTTGATCTGATGGGTTTTCGAGTCCAGAAAGACCACAGCGTCGCGCCGCATCCCGGCAACTTCTCTAAAGTCGGAAATGTCCACGGCTTCTCCCAATCGACGATGAAACGCAGGCTGTTGCAGGGCCCTCAAACCCGCATCCCAACGACCTTGTCCGCGAGGAATTCCTTAGTGGAACGACTACGTGGAACGCGCCAACCGCTCCGCCAAGGCGGAGTTTCGGACCCCCACGAAGGCTCCCAGACCGTCGCCGACATCTCGCCCTCCCTAGTCGAACAAGAATTATTCCGCAACTATCGGTGCCCGCACACATCCTTCCTTAATCCCCTGATAAGGATCTGAAGGAATTGCCGGAAAGGTGCACCCCGTCGGGGTTTGCGTGCGAAAATGGGCTTCCCGAAAACTCACTTGGCAGGTGAACCTTGGGCAAGCGCGGGAAGCGGTCGCGGCGGGCGGGCGGGAAGCGTCGGATCCGCCCCCCGAAGGTGGAGTTCGAGTTCACCGACCTGGACCTGACGGCGTTCGGCGGCGCCTCGATCCTGGCCCGGACCGCGAAGCGGTTCGGGCTGTTCGAGCTTCTGGACGGCGCGGTCTCGGTGAAGGTCCGCGACCGGGGCGCCTCGGACGCGGAGATGCTGTGGGCCATGATCGCCTCGCTGGCCCGTGGCCACGGGGCGCTGTCGGACCTGGACGCGCTGCGGTCGGACGCGGTGGCGGGGGCGCTGCTCGGGCTGCGCCGGGCGCCGGAGGCGCGCCGGGCGGGGGAGTGGCTGGCGCGGCTGCGGACCCGCGACGTGAAGAGGCTGTGGGACGCGGCGGTGCGGTTCGCGGAGCGGGTGGCGCCGGCGGTCGCCGCCCACGAGGTGGAGGCCAGGGGCTATGTTCCGCTGTTCATCGACGCGACCGGCATCGAGGTGGACGGCGGCCTGTTCGAGCGGGCGCGCAAGGACTACAACGGCAACCGCGGCTACTGGCTGCACGCCACGTTCCTGGGCGGGCTGTGGTCGGCGGGGCAGCTGCAGCCGGGGGGCGGGCGGGTGACGCTGAACTGGCGCAAGCTGCTGGAGTGGACCGCCGGGATGGTGCCGGCCGGCGCCCCGGTTTGGCTGCGGGCGGACAACGCCTACTACAAGGGGGAGTTGGTTCGGGTCTGCGCCGCCCAGGGCTGGGACTACTCGGTCAGCCTGACGAACGACCTGTGGCGCGGACCGGTTCTGGACCAGGTCGAAGGGCTGGCCGACGATGCCTGGACGGACATCGGCATGGAGGAGGAGGCCATCCTCGCGACGCACCGTCCGGCCGGATGGGACGCGGAGCAGCGCTACGTGGTGGTTCGCCGACGCACGGAGGGTGGCCAGGGGCTGCTGGTGCCGCAGCACACGGTGATCCTGGTCTCGCGCGGCGACCTGCCGCTTGCGGAGCTGGTGCTGCGGCACCGGGGCAAGCAAGGGCAGGAGAACGCCTTCAAGGGCCCGCTTCGGGACATGGACCTTCACCACCCGCCGTGCCGGGGCTACCGGGCGAACCAAGCCTTCCACGCCCTGGGCCAGATCGCCCAGGTCCTGCTGCGGGCGGTGCAGTTCACGGCTCTGCCGAAAGGGGCGCGTCGGCACGGCATCCGACAGGTGATCCGATACGTGATGCGCGCGACGGCGCACATGGTCCGCACCGCCCGCCGGGTCTGCCTGCGCTTCGCCAAGACCAACTTCCGGCTGGACTGGCTGTACGAGGCCATGATCTCCCTGGAGGCCCGCGGCCCGCCCTCCGCGTTGGCGGCCTGATCCTTCACGTTCGACAGGGCGCCGCCCCGCGGCGGGGCCGCGCTCGCCCGCGCCACCAAGAACGACGGCCGGAACGCACCTGGGAACCCTGCCGCCGGGCGTTTCGCAGGCCGCCCGCCCCGCCGGACGCCTTCACAATCCCATTCCGGCCACCAATGACCGCTCCACGGCGGCAAATGCCCGGCAGCCCGCCCTTATCAGGGGATTAAGGATCCTTGACGTACAGAACGCCGAACGGGTATATTGCTTACTTAGAGGCCACCTGCCCCCGGTACCATAGGTACTGAGCCAGTAAGGGCCCAAGTAATCGTTCGGTTAGCCCGGTATGGGCGTTTCAGACGGTCCTCTCCGACTTGTCGGAGTCACTTGGCACTTTCTGCAACGAGGCTTCGAATACTGGAATCGTCAGCTCAACGAGTTCTTCCGCCCGAGATTGATCGAGTATCGCGATCTTCGCAAGTGGACCACACACCATCGAGGTGGCCCAAAGCAGATTCCAGAAACTCAACTTGAATCCGCGTTCTTGGAAGACAGCTCCCAATACCGGTCGCCCGTGCTCACTGTAGGCGTTGGGTGCTTGGTGTGGGACCGGATGCACGGCTGTCCTGCAAAGAAAGTCGTAGTGGTCATCGTCAAATGGGACCGGTGCGTCGTTCTTTCGCAGCATCCCTCTAATCCGGCTGGGCGAAAACGTGCGCCTACGGGCTCTTTCGTCGGCATCCAGCCACTCTCGGATCCTGTCCGTGTCGCACAAAAACAGGTTTAGGAGATTGGCGACCTCCCCAATATACCGGATGAGCGCCAATGCTTCGTCGTAGTAGCCGTGGAACAAAGAGCGCAACGCAACGGACGCACTGGTCACGGTTCTCCCGGCGAGATGTTCGAATACGTGCTCCTTGCCATGGCATCCCCAGTGACAACAGGATAGCAAATAGAGGTGGTGAAACAGCTTTTGAAAGTTTCTCCATGGTTCGCCGTATTCAATCGGGTTCTGATCGATGTAGGCCCGGGTGGAGACCTCGCACTCCGCTTCGAACGCTTTCAGTAATTCAAGCATGCTTTCTCCCACACTTGCCTCGGCAAATAAATTGTTCGGCTCAGCAACCGCAGCTATGTCGCCCCCGATTATCAGTGCGCTTGCATGGTGTTGTCAAGCGACTGTCCCGGCTCTGCTCGGGCGATCTTATATTCACATAGGTCGGAGGGGGTTGGCCAACAGGGTTGGGTAAAGGGCGTCGGGCACGGGCGTGGATGGCCCTGTTGGGTCGCCTGTGCGGCGCAGGAGGAGGTTCTTTCCGCTCGATTTGGTGCCCCATTCGCCGTCGGCCACCTTATGGACGAACGGCCCTCCGTTGGGGCCTGTTTCGTGTGTGCGGTGTGGGTAAGGCGGGGCGGGCGATCTCGCGCAGGGCCGGCCTCATCCTGCCAAGCGGCGTAGTGCCGCTGCGCCAGTGGCAGGCGCCGGAAGCGCCCGCGCAGACGCACGATGGAGATCGCGGCGTTAACGAGGCATCCGAGGTTTCGGGGCAGCGCGTCACCCCGCATTCGAGACTGGTCCTCTTCGCCGGAAAAGTCGCGGACGACCCGTCCAGCGCGTCTGGGTCGATGCCGGAGAGGATACGGTGCATACTCGACCGCGAATGGCGAGACCGACTAGAACTAGACTGCCGATCTGTAGAACATTTGCAGTAGGCCAACCATCCGCGATTCGCTGATCAACTGCTAGTACCAAGCGTGGCCTCGTAACCTTCGCTCTGCAGCTTTCCAAGGGTTTCGATGGCCTTGGTGGACTGCTTTTCTGTCGGCGTTTGCCGGGGCATGCGCGCCGCCACTTTGAGGATGCTGAGCTCGGCAGGAGTCAGAAGTTCGCGCGAATGCCCCCACTGAAGCGCGTCTCCCCAAAATTTGCTGCCAGCGTTCACTACCGCTATCTGAGCTTCGATCCCATCTAGCTGCCTTTGGTCGCGGCGGGCGTCTCGTGCTGCGTCCTTTTGCTCTTCGGCCGAGAGCAACTCGTCGCCAAACATTGGCGGCAAGTCCACGTTGAGTAAGCGAACACGATCCCAACAGCCTTCCTTCTTGGCCCACTCCGTCACGTTGCTAATCCCGGTTGGCGGGTGGACAAGAACATCGTGCACCTGCTCTGTAAAGGACGCGACCGTTTCAGCGAGTCGAGGCCCTAAAGCCTGGCGGCGCCAAATCGACTCGAAGTCAACACCGCAGCTTTGCTCAGCCACTTCGTGTGCGATTTTCGCGATCGTATAAGCAACGATGTTCGCTCTGTACCCTCCCTGATACCACGATTGCATGGAGACAACTCGTTCCGTGGCCCGGAACACGATCGCCTTGGCAACTGCTTGGCGGTACCAGGCCTCATTGAAGTCGTTCGATGACCTGTTCCACGCTTGTCCTATCCTCCGAGCAAAGGCAGCGAAGTTCTTCTGTGCTCCAAGGCTGACTTCGTACGGCCGCCCCT
>CAYGBY010000106.1:0-12504 GCA_964348115.1 uncultured Pseudomonadales bacterium | reverse complement strand
CATCACGCCCTTTAGGCTCCTCTGGGCTTCCGGGACTTGTTCAGAGGTTCCTTAATTCAACTCAGCCACGCCGGTGGATGATCCTGCCTTCGGCGATGGTGGCCGCAACCATGCCGCTTTCCAGAAATTGGCGCGCTTGGCGCCAAGGACGGTCAAGCAGGCACAGATCGGCCGGCGCGCCCACTTCGATGGGGCGCTCCCGGCCGGGCTCGTCCAAGGCGCCGAGATAGAGCGATAGCGCTTGCTCCGCGGACAGGGCTTCCTCCGCGCCCAGCGATTGGCCGGAAGCGGTGCGCCGCTGCACGGACGCCCGCATGGACCGCCAAGGGTCCGCATGGCCGAATGGGGCGTCGCTCCCCGCAGCCAGTGGAATGCCTCGCGCCCGGAAACTGCGGCACCGGTACAGCCAGGGGCGCTCCTCGGCTGGCAGCTCCCGCCAATAGGCATCCCCCCGTTCGGCAACGAAGTGGGGCTGGGTCACCACCAACAGGCCGAGTTCGCGCAGCAGGTCCAGCAGCGCCGGCGGGGTGACCGAGGCGTGCTCGACCCGGTCGCCGGGCCCGGTGCCGGCCTCATCAAACGCCGCCAAGGCAAACACCAGCTCCGCCTCGGTGACGCAGTGCATCGCCACTGCCCGTCCCTTGCCGTGGCTGGCGCGCACCAAGCGGCAAACCCAGGCAAAGTCCGGCAGAGAGGATTCGTGCAGGTGAACCTTGACCGGCCCCGCCAGCCCATGGACCATGTCCAGCGTTCCGCCCACCTCGATGCGCTGCAGCAGGCGTCCCCCGGCTTGGTGGGCCGCGAAGCGGGCGGCGGCAGCCGTGCCGTTGGAGGGCGTCAGGTCAGTCACGCCGGTTACGCCGTAGGCCGCCAGCTGGCGGCTCGCTGCCTCGATTGGCGGAGGTGAGCGGCCCCAGAGTCTGCCCAGCGCTTGGTCCTGATCGTAAAACCGCCCGTGGGCGCCCTTCGGTGCGCAACCGTCCCGAGAAGCCGCCCGAATCCGTTCAAGGCCGGCGCCGTTGACCATCCACAGCCGCCCGCTGCGGTGCTGGACGCGCACGGGCACGCCGGGCAGCAAGCGGTCAAGCCACCGGCGATCGATGCGCCCAGCCACGCTCTCGTGGTAGCCGATGCCGCGTATCCAGCCCTGCGAATTGGGGCGCGCTTCCCTCAACGCCTCGGTCAGCGCCGCTTCGCTGGTCACCTGCGGGGGGCCGCAGGCCACCGAGTCCAAGGAGGCGGCAAAGGCCATCAGATGCGCATGGTGGTCATTGAGGCCCGGCAGGACCGCGGCGCCCTGTTGGTCCAAAGCCTGCTCTCCGGGACGCCGGGCGAGGCGTCCGATGGCGGTGACGCGACCCTGCTCGATGCGCAGGTCAGCCCGCCCGACGCGATAGATCTCCGCATTGGCGATCAGCATGGAATGCCCAGTTCCCCAAGAACCGCAGCGGTGTCCTCGCCGTGGCCGGCAACGGACGCCCGGACGGCGCGGCCGCTAAGCCCAGCGAGCGGCGAATCGCTGTGCATCGCCCGCCACCAGCGGCCACAGGATTCAGCAAGCCGGGCGCGGCCAACGCGCTTAAGTTCCGCGTTGAGCCGGCAGGCGGCCACGCCGGCTAGGGAGAGGGAGATGAGCCGCCCGCCGCCGGACAGCCAGCTTTGCCACCCCGCGCGCGCCGCCTCTACCCCGGTGAGCGGATCGGCGATGGCGTCGCCGGCGAACTGGAAGGATCCGGTTGCATCGCGCATCAGTCCGGCCAGCCCAGCCGCGACCCCCGCATCGTCCCCGAACGCCGTCCAGTTTTCCACCGGTTCGCCCCGACCGTAGCCGGTGATGCTGATCCAGGTTCGCCCGACTTGACCGCGGACCCAGGCCTCGGCATCAATGCCGAGCTGCCGAAGCGCCCGCGGACGGGACGACTCGATGACGATGTCCGCCTGCTCCAGCAGTTGGCGCAGCAACGTGCGGCCCCGTTCCGAGGCGAAGTCCATGGCGACGCAGCGCTTGCCTTGATTCAGGAGCGCGTAGAATTCCGCGTTGCCGAAGCGCGCCCCATCGGGCCGGTCCGCCGACTCAACCTTGATGACCTCGGCGCCGCACAGCCAGAGCAGATGGGCGCACAGGGGGCCGGCCCAGAGCGCGGAGAGGTCCACCACCCGGGGAGAGCGCTGTCGGCTTGGCGGCGTGCCCTGACCGGAAAACGCAGCGTCTTCGCCATGCTGGCGCGCTTTGCGGACCACCGGGCGCGATGCCGGTTGGGCGTCCGCAGCCGCCACCGCCAGGCCCAGAAGGCGGGCTCGGTCAAGCAGCAAATCACCAGCGCGGCTCCGCAAGGCGGCGGCAACCCGCTGCCAATTCCAATCCTGGGCCGTATCGGCCTCCAGCCACGCGGGCACAAGCTCCCAGTCGGAAGGCCGTGGCAGATTGACGGCCAAGATGCCGTTGGCGGTCGTCAGAAAACGGCACGCGCCGCTCGTGGAGCAGCCGTCCCGAACCCGGGCACCCGTGCAACGCATCCGTTCGAGCAGCAGTTCCGCGCCATCGAGCGCGGCGATGGGTTTGGCGCCTGGCAGCGAGGCGAACGCCTTGAGCACCCCATCCAGCCCCGAAGCCAAAGGTGGCGCCGACGTGCCAAGGACTACGGAGCCTCCGCCAATGCGGAGCCGGCTTGCCGACACCGCCCGGCGCGGATTCATGCAAACCAGTGCTTGACGTCGCGCCGGAGCAGCTTGCCCGTCTCGTTGTAGGGCAGTTCATCGACAAAGCGCACCGCTTCGGGAACCCGGGAAGAACGCAGCCGCCTGCGCACCAGGCCGCAAAGCGCTTGCGCATCCGCCGACGCATTGGGCTTGAGCACTACCGCGATGCCCACCGCCTCGCCCCATTGGTCTGAGGGCACGGCAACCGCTGCGGCATCGGCCACTGCCTCATGGGCAAGCAGCACGTCCTCGATCTCCGCGGGTGAGATGTTTTCGCCGCCCCGCACGATCACGTCGTCGGCCCGCCCCGACAGGTGCAGGTAGCCGTCGGCATCGAGAAAGCCCGTGTCCCGAGTCGGGAACCAGCCGTCGGCATCGATGACGCTGCATTCCCGGTACTCGCCGGAGACCTGGGCCCCACGCACATGGACCTCACCGACCTCCGCCGCAGCCAGTGGCCGCCCTTGGCCGTCTCGAATCTCAATTTCCACCGATGGCAGCGCTTGACCCACCGAGGCCAAGCGGCTACGGATGGCCGGATCGCCGCTGGCCAGGGCCTGCCGATGATCTTCGGGGCCCAGCAAGGCGATGGTGGAACTGGTTTCGGTGAGTCCGTAGGCATTGGTGAATTCGACATCCGGAAACAGATCAAGGGCCCGCTCGATGACTCGCAGCGGCATTCTGCCGCCGCCATAGGCAATGGCCTTGAGTGAGCCCACATCCGGCTGCCGCTCGCCGGCCTCCAGCAACTGCACAATGCGCGCCAGCATGGTGGGTACCACGAAGGCGCTGGTGACCGCTTCCCGTTCCACAAGCCTGAGCCATTCCAAGGCATCGAATTGGGCCAGCTGCACGATTCGACGGCCGGCATAGATGCCGCTCAACAAGGCGGAAATGCCAGCGATGTGATAGGGCGGCACCGCAACCAAGGCGGCTTCGTCCGCATCGGCGGACAGGAACTCCACGCTGCCTAGAATGTAGGACATCAGGTGTTCATGGCGCAGGATGGCCGCCTTGGGCGGCCCGGTGGTGCCGCTGGTGAACAGCTGCACGGCGATGCCCGGATACTCCGGCCAACTGGGCTCCGCACTGGCCTGCGCAAAAGCCGCATCAAGAAACTCTTCGCCGTCCAGTGCCTGCGCCACCGCGGGCGCTCGCCCGTGGACGGCGCAGTTGTTCGCATCGGCAATCAGGCACAACGGGCTAAGCCTTGCGACCAGCGCCCCCACTTGGTCGGCGGGGAGCCGGTAGTTGAGTGGCGCGTAGGGCATGCCGGCCATGGCGGCGCCAAACAGCGCCACCGGGGTGGCGGGGCTGCTCGAATCCAGCACCGAAACAAACCCGCAGCCGGAAGCGCGGAACAGCGCCGCCGCGCCGCCCGCAGCCGCTTGGAGTTCAGCCGCCGTGTAGCGGCGGCTGCCGCACACCAGCGCACAACGGCCCGCCCCGGCTTCGGCGGCCATCTGCAGCAAAAGGGCGATGTTCATCGATGATGCAAGTTCTAGCGGGCTAGTCCGAAGACGGCAGCTTTTTCGCCTGCTTGGCGGCCAGCGTTTCATCGCCGACGGCCAGCGAGCCGTCGCCTGCCTTAATGCACAGCACCTCGATGGACTGCGCTTGGTCCACGTAGCGCTTGCCCACCGCGCAACCCGCCATCCGATCCGCCACAGGCGACTCATCGCCCGCCTTCTGGTCCATGCCCAGCATCGGCACGCCGCCGCAACTCAGCTCCGCCTCCCCCGCAGCCTTGACGATCATCACTTCCGCCGCGCAGACGGCGCTCTTGAGCCTGAGCCCGGGTTTCAAAAGCGTCACTGCGTTGCTCCTCAGCCAAGGAAAAGACGCAAGGTTAACCGAAAACTTGGGGAAGCGTTGAGGCTCCATCGTGAATCTGCTGCGGGCTGTCAAACGTCCCACTCCAGCGGTAGGCTGCCAAGGCGGACCAGTCCGCCGTGATATCATGCAACCCATTGATTTTGTTGGTAGCTAGGGGGAGACTCGAACTCCCGACCTCAGGATTATGAATCCTGCGCTCTAACCGGCTGAGCTACCTAGCCTTGAGGAGAGGCGCAATTGTCCCCAAGCGGAGGATGGGTGTCAATGCGCTTGGGCTCAGGGGGGCGCGATCGTTTGCGGAGCGCTACAGGTTGAAGCGGAAGTGCATCAGGTCACCATCGCGCACGACGTAATCCTTGCCTTCCAAGCGCCACTTGCCCGCCTCCTTGGCGCCCTGCTCGCCGCCGCAGGCGATGAAGTCCTCATAGCCCACCACTTCGGCGCGGATGAAGCCTTTGGCGAAGTCGCTGTGAATGACGGCCGCCGCTTCGGGCGCCCTGGCGCCCTTGGGGATGGTCCAGGCGCGGGCCTCCTTGGGGCCGGCGGTAAAGTAGTGGTGCAGGTCCAGCAGGCTGTAGCCGGCGCGGACGACGCGGTGCAAGCCGGGTTCCTCCATGCCCAATGCCTCCAGGAACTCGCTGCGCTCCGGCGGCGCCAACTCGGCGATCTCCGCCTCCATGCGGGCGCAGATGGGCACCACCGGGGCGCCCTCCTTGGCGGCGATGGCCTCCACTTCGTTCAGCAGGGGATTGTCGACCAGGCCTTCTTCTGCCACGTTGGCGATGTACAGCATTGGCTTGGCGGTCAGCAGCTGCAGTTCCCGCAGCCGGCTGGCGGCGGCCTTGTCCAGGCCCAGCGCGCGCACCGGCACACCGGCGTCCAACCCTTCGCCCGCTAGGCTCAGCGCCTTGAACAGGGCGATGGCCTCCTTGTCTCCGGAGTTGGCCACCCGGCGCACGCGCTCCATGGCCCGCTGCACGGTCTGCAGATCCGCCAGGGCCAACTCCGTGGCGATGACTTCCGCATCCTCAAGGGGCGCCACCCTGCCGGCCACATGCACGATGCCTTCGTCAGTGAAGCAACGCACCACCTGGGCGATGGCGTCCGTTTCGCGGATGTGCGCCAGAAACTGATTGCCCAGCCCCTCTCCCTGGGCGGCGCCCGACACGAGGCCGGCGATGTCCACGAAGAACATGGAGGTGGGGATGGTCCGGCGTGGCTTGACGATGGCGGCGATGCGCTCCAGGCGCGGGTCTGGCACGGGCACTACGCCGGCGTTGGGGTCTATGGTGCAGAAGGGAAAGTTCTCCGCCTCTATGCCGGCGTTGGTGAGGGCGTTGAACAGCGTGGACTTGCCCACGTTGGGCAGGCCGACGATGCCGCATTTGAAGCCCATGTCAGCGCGCCATGCCGTCCAAGGGCCCGTGCAGCTGGTTCATGGCCTTGTCCAGTGCGCCTTGCATCAGGTCGGCAAGCACGGTTTCATCGAGATGATAAGCCGCCTCCGCCTGTGCGCGCTCTTCGGCTGGCATGCGCCACTCCGTCAGATACGGCAGCATTTTCTCCTTGCCGCCAGGATGCCCCACACCAATGCGCAGGCGGTGAAAGCCGCGGTCGCCCAAGCCGGCCGCGACGTTCTTGACGCCGTTATGGCCGTTGTGGCCGCCGCCGCTCTTCAGCCGCACCACGCCGGGCGGGAAGGCCACCTCGTCATGGGCCACCAGGATCTGCTGCGGCGCAATCCGAAAGTATCGGGCGTAGGGACCTACCGTCCGGCCGCTTTGGTTCATGAATGCGGCGGGCAGCAACAGCCGCGCCTCCACGCCGGCTACAGGCCCTTGGGCAACTTCGCCGGGCGCCTTGCCTGCCGAGGCAAACACCAAGCCGAACTGTTGCGCCAAGTCCCGCACGAAAGCCGCGCCGATGTTGTGGCGGGTCTGCACATAGGCGGGGCCAGGATTGCCCAGTCCGACGATGAGGCGCAATTTCGCCATGATGGCCGCATTGCCGACGCAGGCCAGTGAATTGGCGCCCGCTAGCTGCCTTGAGCCTCCTCGCTCTCAGCGGCCCCGCCTTCCAGGCCTTCGGCCGCCGCGGCGCCGCCCCGGGGCGGCTGCACGCTGACCACGGAGATGTCCCTGTCCTCGCCGTGGGTCAAGGCCACCAGGGCAACGCCTTCCGGCAGTTGCAGGCCGCTCAGATGGATGGCCTCGCCGACCTGCAGTTCGCCCACGTCCACTGCGATGAACTCGGGCAGTTGTTCCGGCAGGCAGCTAACCTCCACATCGATGAGGTTGTGGGAAAGGGCGCCGCCGCCGCGGCGCACGCCCACGCAGCTTTCCTCATTGGTGAAGTGCAAGGGCACATGGGTTTGGATGGGCTTGTCGGCGCTTACCCGCAGGAAGTCCACATGCAGCACTTTCTCGTTGACCGGGTGGCGCTGCAGCTCCCGCACTAGGGCCTTGTGCTCGGCGCCGTCCAAAACCAAGCTGAGAACTTGGGAATAGAACGCCTCCTGCTCCATGGCCTTGGTCAGTTCGTTGCCGTTCAGGATGATGGGCTGCGGCGCTCCCTCGCCGCCGTAGAGAATTCCGGGCAGCTTGTCCCCTTGGCGGCGCAGACGGCGGCTCGCGCCCGTGCCCAGCGTTTGGCGCGGCTTGGCGTTGAGTTGGATGGCTTGCGGCATGGCGGTGCTCCAGGAAAATGTGCTGTGAGTGTTGCAGGCGCCCTTAGCGGAACATGGCGCTAAGGGATTCTTCATGGCTTACCCGCCGAATGGCCTCGGCAAGCAAGCGGTCCAGGCTAAGCTGGTGAATCTTCGGACAGGCGATGGCGTCTGCGCACAGAGGAATGGTGTCCGTCGTCACCATTTCGTCTATGGCGGAATCCGCAATGCGGGCCACCGCCGGGCCGGAAAGCACCGGATGGGTGATCAAAGCCACCACCACGCTGGCGCCTTCGTCCTTCAACGCTTCCGCGCCGGTGCATAGGGTTCCGGCGGTGTCCACGATGTCATCCACCAGAATGCAGGTCTTGTCCCGCACGTCGCCGATGACGTTCATTACCCTGGTCTCATTGGCTTGCGGGCGGCGCTTGTCGATGATGGCCAGGTCCAGGTCGTTCAGCTGTTTTGCGAACGCCCGGGCGCGCACCACGCCACCCACATCCGGAGACACCACGATGGGGTTTTCATAGCCGCGCTCGGCGATGTGGTCCACCAGCACCGGGGAGCCGTAGACATTGTCCACCGGCATGTCGAAGAAGCCTTGGATCTGATCGGCGTGCAGGTCCACGGTGAGCAGGCGATCCACTCCCACGCCATCCAGCATGTTGGCCACCACCTTGGCGCTGATGGGCACCCTGGCGGAGCGCGGGCGCCGATCTTGGCGGGCGTAGCCAAAATAGGGCACCACCGCCGTCACGCGATGGGCGGAGGCGCGCCGAATGGCGTCCGCCATGATGATGAGCTCCATGACGTTGTCGTTTGTGGGGGCGCAGGTGGACTGCAGGATGAAGGCGTCGCAACCGCGCACGTTTTCGTGGATTTCGACGTTGACCTCGCCATCGCTGAAACGGCTGACCCGCGCCTTGCCCAGATCGATGCGCAGCTCAGACACCACCCGCTCCGCCAGCGCCGGATTGGAGCTGCCGGAAAAAATCATCAACTGCGCCAAGGTCTGTTCCTGCTGGTGTTAGCGTGCAAAAGTGCGGATGTGGCTGGGGTGGCAGGATTCGAACCTGCGTATGCCGGGATCAAAACCCGGAGCCTTACCACTTGGCGACACCCCATCCGCAGCAGCTCCCTATTTTGGCGAAGCCAGCCCGCCAAAGGGCGGCGCAATTGTGCAGACTCGCGGCGATACTGTCAAATGCGTTTCGCCACTAGGACGCGCACTCGGGCGCCGGGCTTTTCAGCCGTGATGCGGCTGGGCGCAAGCCCCCCCTGGTAGGGCTGGAAACCCTCGAAACGCACCCGCCAGCCCTGTTGATGGAACCCGGTGAGGCGGCCGTCGGGCCCGCTGGTCCTGGCGCTGGCTGGGGGGGATGCCGCCGGCCTGCCGTGCAGCCAGTCCAACAGCAGGTTGAGCGGCAGGCTCCAGCCTAAGTGCTCCTGCATCAGCGCTTGCGGCTCTCCTTCGGCCAGCACTTGGCCCTTGGCGTTGGTGATCAGCAAGCCTCGCCTGTCGCCACGCAGACGGGTTCCGCCCTGGCCTAGAGGCCCCCAAAGGTCGACAGTAAACTTGGCGCCCTGTTGCGTCCACGCGAATTGGGCGGAGTAGGCCCGGCCAGCCTCCGCAACGCCAACTTTGCCCTCCATGCGGAAGTCCGCGGTGACGGGCGTTGCCGGCAGCTGGCTGACGCAGCCGGCGAGTTGCCAGCACAGCGCCAACAGCAAGGCGATGCTTGGGTATCTGCGTTGGGTCAAGGCATGGCGCCGCCGTTATCCGTTGCACTCTGCTAAAATGCAGCCAAACTAGTTGTGGTTTGGTTCGCGCACACCAACTTTGCGCTGAACCAAACCGCTGACATCAAGATGGCGATTCTGGCATACGGGGTCAACTACCGCACAGCGCCCATTGAATTGCGGGAACGGGTTGCGTTCCCGGAGGATGCCTTGGGCGCTGCGCTGATGGCCGTAACCGCGGCCGTGCCGGAAGTGCGCGAAGCCGCCATCCTGTCCACGTGCAACCGCACGGAACTTTACTGCGCCCTTGCGCAAGGCGATGAGACAAAGCTCATCGAATGGCTGGCCGAACACCGCGGTGTGCCCAAACGGGAACTGCGCCACATCGCCTACAGTCATTGGGATCAGGATGCCGCCCGCCACCTCATCCGGGTAGCCGCAGGGCTGGACTCCCAAGTTCTGGGGGAGCCGCAAATCATGGGCCAAGTGAAGGCGGCCTGCGAATTGGCGCGCAATCTCGGCGCCATGGGGCCGGAGCTGAACCTGCTCTCCCAAGTCGCGTTGAGCGCAGCCAAGCGGCTGCGCACGGATACGGACATCGGCCGCAATCCGGTGTCGGTGGCCTATGCCGCAGTGGCCTTGGCGCGCCAGCTCTACTCCAGCTTGGCCAGCAAGCAGGCGCTCCTGATCGGCGCCGGGGACACCATAGAGCGTACGGCCGCGCACCTGCGCCGCCACCATATCGGCGGCCTGACCATCGCCAACCGCACCTTGGCCAATGCGGAGGCGCTGGCCGCCAAGTTTGCCGGCAAGGCTGCGCCGCTGCACACCATCCCCCAGTTGCTTCCCCAGCACGACATCCTCATTTCCTCCACCGGCAGCGCCTTGCCGGTGGTGGGCAAGGGGGCCGTGGAGGCGGCCATCAAGCAGCGGCGCCACAAGCCCATCTACATGGTGGACATCGCCGTTCCCCGGGACATCGAGCCGGAAGTGGGGGAACTGCCGGATGTGTATCTGTACAGCATTGATGACTTGGGCGCCATAATCGATGACAACCGCCGTCAGCGGTTAGTTGCGGCGGATGCGGCGGAGGCCTTGGTGGACGAAGGCGTGGCGCGCTTCATCAAGCAGCGGCGCACCCATCAGGCCAGGCGCCTGCTGCGCCAGTTCCGAGAAAATGCGGAGGATATGCAAATTGCGGAGCTGGAGAAGGCGGTTCGCCAGTTGCGCAAGGGCGAGGCGCCTGAATTGGTGGTGGCCCGGCTTAGCCAAAGCCTGACCAACAAGCTGATGCACCACCCCACCGTGGCCATCCGCGCAGCCAGCGCGGAAGGCCGAACGGACCTGCTGGAGACCCTGAAGTCCGTCTATCAACTGGACTGAGCGCCGGGAAGGAAGGTTGCCAATGTCCCTGTCCAACTCCATCACCACCAAGCTGGCCGACCTGAGCGAGCGCTTCGCCGAGGTGTCGGCGCTGCTCGCCAACGGCGAAGTGGTTGCCGACCGCGGCCGGTTCACCGCCCTGTCCCGGGAGTTCGCGGAACTGAAGCCCGTGGCGGAGCGGTATCAGCGCTTCCGCGAATTGCAGGAGGCCCTGCATGAATCCGCGGCCCTGGCCCAGGATGCGGATGCGGAACTGCGCGCTTTGGCCGTGGAGGAGGTGGCGCATCTGAACCGTCAGATCGCCGCCCAGGAGACCGCTTTGCGCAGCTTGCTGCTGCCTAAGGCGCCGGAGGACGCCGCCAACGCATTCCTGGAGATCCGCGCCGGCACAGGTGGCGATGAGGCGGCCATTTTCTCCGGGAACCTGTTCCGCATGTATCTGAGATATGCGGAGAAGCTGGGCTGGCGTCTGGAAATCCTTAACAGCCGCCCGGGGGAGCATGGCGGATACAAGGAGATCATCGCCCGGGTGCAAGGCAAGGATGTGTACAGGCGCCTGAAGTTCGAATCCGGCGCCCACCGTGTGCAGCGCGTGCCGGATACGGAGTCCCAAGGCCGTGTCCACACCTCCGCCTGCACCGTGGCGGTGCTGCCGGAAATCGCGGACATCGACCATGTGGAGATCAGCAAGAGCGACCTGCGCGTGGACACTTTCCGCGCCTCCGGCGCCGGCGGCCAGCACGTGAACAAGACGGATTCCGCCGTGCGCCTGACGCACCTGCCCAGCGGCATCGTCGTGGAGTGCCAGGACGAACGCTCACAACACAAGAACAAGACCCGCGCCCTAGCCTTGCTGCAGGCCCGCCTTTTGGACGCCTCCCGCCGCCAGCAGCAAAGCGAACAGGCGGCCTCGCGCCGCCAGCTTGTGGGTTCCGGGGATCGCTCGGAACGCATCCGCACCTACAACTATCCCCAAGGGCGCGTGACTGACCACCGCATCAACCTGACCTTGCACCAATTGGACGAAGTAATGGAAGGCGGCCTTGACGACATCGTGCGCGCCTTGGTCCAGGAGCATCAGGCGGACCAGCTCGCCAACCTTGGTGCGCATTGAGGCGCAGCCGCATGAGCGGCGGACGAACGTTCTTGGGCGCATGGCTTGCAGCCAATAGCGACTTCGGGCGTCTCGATGTGGAGCTGCTGGCGGGTGCGGTGCTAGGCATCGGCCGCGCCGAGGTCATCGCGTTCCCGGAAAGGCCGCTCGCTCGAGGGGAGGGGCAGATCTTGCAGGGCTTGGCCGCTAGGCGCCGAAAGGGCGAACCCCTAGCCTACATCCTGGGCGAAAAGGAGTTCTACGGCCTACAGTTCAAGGTGGATGCAACAGTGTTGATTCCCCGCCCGGAAACTGAACTGCTGGTGGACTGCATCCTGCTGCGCGCTGGGCAGGGCGCGCGGGTGCTGGACCTCGGCACCGGCAGCGGCTGCGTCGCCATAGCCGTCAAGACGCGCCGTGCGGACCTTAAGGTCACCGCCACCGACATCTCCGGCGCCGCCCTGGCCACTGCGGCCGCAAACGCCGCCCGCCACAAGGCGCATATCAACTTCCTGCAAAGCGACTGGTTTAGCGCGGTGAACGGCTGCTACGACTGCATCGCCGCCAACCCCCCGTATGTGGCGGACCAAGACCCGGCCCTGGCCCAGCTGGCCTGCGAGCCGCGGATGGCCTTGGTTGGCGGCCGCGACGGCCTCGATGCCCTGTCCGCCATCATCGCGCAAGCCGCCCGCCATCTGAACCCGGACGCATCGTTGTGCCTGGAGCATGGTGCCGACCAAGCTCCGCTGGTCATCAGGCGCCTGCAAAAGCAAGGGTTCGGCGGCATTGAGACCCTAGCGGACTTGGCTGGCCAGCCAAGGGTGGCCTTGGCCCGCAGACCGGTGTGAAAACGCCTAGGGAACCTCTGAACAAGTCCCGGAAGCCCAGCGCCCTCCGGCGCACGGACCGTGGAATGCCCTCTGCTCTGTGGGCTGCTTTCCCATGGCCGCAACGCCATCCCCCACTGCTGAGAGCGGGGCGCTGGGCGAACGCGACTTGTTCAGAGGTTCCCTAGTGTGCTGTCCCGCAAGCAAGTGTGATTATTCGTGGCCCTTTTGGCCCGCGGCGGCGTTGCTCCTCCTTGTGT
>CAYGBY010000105.1:0-12618 GCA_964348115.1 uncultured Pseudomonadales bacterium | reverse complement strand
GGGATCATCGGCTTGGGCACCGCGTAGCCGGCATCGACGAAGCGCTGGCCGAGCCCGGCCAGAGGCATGATTACCGCACCCTTGGGTTCAGCATTAGCGGGGCTGCGCATTAGACCGACAAGGCATGTGGTGCTTTCTTGTTGGAAGCGCAGTGAGAGGTACAGGGGGACGCAAGGGTTCGAAACGCACTGGACCAGCCGCAGTACTCAGCCATGTCCTCCGGCGTTCCCCACTGCATGAAATGTTGCAATGGATATACTGCCACCGACTTCCCTTCGGCAAGCAGCGGCTTGTAGGCCAAGCTGACGTAGTACTCCCCGCCTGAGTTCAAGCCTTGATCAACCGTCGCTTGGAAGGCGTCGCTCATGACGTGCGCCGAGGCAAAATAGTAAGTGCCGCTGGAGGCGAACTCCTGCATGTGATTGTCGGTGTAGGGTTGCTTCTCCTGGATGTCTTCAACCCAGCCGGCGGTCTCGCGCAGGTAGGCATAGTGGGTGGGTCCCAGCAAGTGGGGATGGAAGCCCTTATACGCCGGAATCGCCCCCACGCAGCCCGTCTCCTGCACGAAGAACTTGAAGTGATGCCAGTCCCAGTAGCAGGAGAAGTCGCAATAGTTGACTATGACCGGACCGGCTGGATCCAGCAGATGCTCAGCTTGGCGCACCGCATGCACCGGACCAAGCGCATGCGGCGAGAGGCCAAAGATGCGCCCGGTCGGGCAAAACGCGCGCAGGATCTGCTCCATGCGGTATGCGGGCGTGTCAATGTGCTCCTGGTTGCAGATGAAGATGAAATCGCCCTCGCCAGGAAACATATCCAGCACGTGTGCGATCATGGGCTTGCCGTCGATTTCGATCAGCGGCTTGGGCGTCTTGTAGCCGGCAAGGCGGAAGCGCTCTCCGAATCCAGACATGGGAATGACGATCTGCATAACCCCTAAGAGTCCCTGTTCTAGCTCAAACACATCTGGCACACCCCCGGCGGCTATGGCGTCTTCCATTTCCGCCAACTGGTGATCGGGCGCTCTGGTTTCGGCAGCATACCCTTCAGCCTGGTCATCGGCACAGTCACCGGCTCCACTCGAAGGCCGTTGTCTTCGTCGAGCGGGAAGTCTAACTTGTCGCCGGGCCGCAAGTGAAGTCGATCCCTGATTGGCTTGGGAACGGTGACCTGACCCTTGCTTTTAATCGTAGTTTGCATTACTACGCATCAATTCCTTACTTTAAGGTAGGAAAAACACCGGCCCTAGTCAACCGAAGTTCCGGAAGTCCGATTGTTTGCATGCAAGGAGCATTGGAACGGTGTGCAGGGTCTTGAAAAGTGGGAATTGGTGCCTGGGGAGAGACTCGAACTCTCACTTGGTTGCCCAAACCAGATTTTGAGTCTGGCGCGTCTACCTATTTCGCCACCCAGGCAAAGGGGTGCGGGGCGGCGGATTTTAGCATAGGATGCGCGTTTTCCTTTCAGCAGGGCCTGTGCATGATTGAATTGACGGTCAACGGCAAACGCCACGCCTTGGACATGGACCCCGCTACGCCGCTGCTATGGGTGGTGCGGGAGCAGATCGGGCTTACCGGCACCAAGTTCGGCTGCGGCATTGCCCAATGCGGCGCCTGCACGGTGCATTTGGACGGCCAACCCGTGCGCTCCTGCGTCCTGCCTGCGGCCGCAGCCCAAGGGCGGCAGGTCACCACCATTGAAGGCTTGGGGGACGGGACCTTGACGCCCGTGCAGCAAGCTTGGATAGACGAACAGGCGCCCCAGTGCGGCTATTGCCAATCCGGCCAGATCATGTCCGCTGAGGCGCTGCTGCGCAGCAACGCGCAGCCCACGGACGCGGACATCGACGCCGCCCTGCGTGGCAACATCTGCAGATGCGGCGCCTATGGCCGCATTCGCCAGGCCATCAAGCGGGCTGCGGCGCAAATGGGAGGCGAGACGGCGCAACCCGCCAAGGTGACGGAGGAGACGCATCATGGGTAAGTGGACGCGACGGGGGTTCATCACCGCCGGCGCCTTGGCGGGCGGTGGTCTGTTGGTGGGCGTAGCCATCCGTCCCGGAGACCGGCACCAGGGCATGGCGGCTTTGGTGGCGGCGGCGGATGAGGCCCTGGTCAACGCTTGGGTGAAGATTGGCGCCGACAACAGCGTCACCGCCATCGTGCCCCATTGCGAGATGGGCCAAGGCGTACACACGAGCCTTGTGCAGATGTTGGCGGATGAGCTGGACGCCGCTTGGGAAAACGTATCCATGCTGGAGGCGCCGGCCGTTGCGGAATACGCCAACTACCCCTTGGCGCGGGGGGTTCTGATGGCTGGGGTGGAGGTGCCAAGGGTGCTGCTGCCTACGGTGGACGGCGCTCTGCTCAGGTTCACGCAATTCATGGATCTGCAGATCACCGGCGGCAGCACCAGCATCCGCGGCACCGGCCAGGCGGGCATGCGGGTGGCCGGCGCAGCCGCCCGGGAAATGTTGCTCAGCGCAGCAGCCTCCGCATGGCAGGCGCCCAAGGCGCAACTGCGGGCCAGCGAAGGCCACATCCTGCATCCGCAAACCGGACGCAGGGCGCCCTTCGCCACCTTTGCGGCAGCCGCCGCGGAGATGACGCCGCCGGCGGCCCCCAAGCTGAAAGCGCCAGCGGACTTCCGCTTCATGGGCAAAAGCCCGCATCGCCTCGACATCCCGGCCAAGGTGGATGGCAGCGCGCAGTTCGGCATCGACGCCCAATTGCCTGGCATGCGCTACGCCGCCATCAGGCGCTCCCCAGTGTTCGGCGGGCTGTTGGACAGCAGCGATGCGGCCAAAGCCGAGGGAATGCCGGGCAATCCGCAAATTGTGCGGCTTGACAACGCCGTGGCCGTGGTCGCCGACGGCTACTGGCAGGCGCAGCAGGCGCTGAACCAAGTGCAGGCCAGTTGGCGCAACGAAGGCCTGGAGGCTGTCAGCCAAAACGGCATTTTTGCCCAGTTCGCCCAGGATCTGGACGCCGCCGCGGCCAGCAACGCCTGGTCCTGGGACCGTGACGAAGGGGACGCTGCGGCCGCCTTCGCAAGCGCGGACAAGGTAGTCAGCGCCGAATACCGCGCCCCCTACCTTGCCCACGCGCCCATGGAGCCCCTGAACGCCACCGCCTGGGTGCGGGAGGGCAAGTGCGATCTGTGGACCGGCAGCCAGAATCCGCTGGCCTTTCGCACCGAAGTGGCCGCGGCCCTGGGCTTGGATGCCGAGGCGGTGACCATCCACAACCTTTATTTGGGCGGTGGCTTCGGTCGCCGCGCCCAGGCGGACTACGCCGTGCAGGCGGCGCTGGTCGCCAATGCGGCCAAGGTTCCGGTGAAGCTCATCTACTCCCGGGAGGAGGACTTGCGCCAGGACAACTACCGCCCTGCCGCGATGAGCCGCTTCCGCGCCGCCCTGGACGCCAGCGGCCGGGTGCTGGCTTGGGAGAACGGCTATGTGGACAAGCACGAGCCGGCTGAAGCGCCCCTGATCCCCTATGCCGTCGCCAGCCAAAGCATCGGCCACACCCGCAGCCCAACCCATGTGCCGTTCGGGCCTTGGCGCAGCGTGGACCACTCCCAGCACGGCTTCTTCACGGAGGGCTTCGCCGATGAACTGGCCGCAGCCGCCGGCCGTGACCCCTATGAATTCCGCCGGGACCTGCTGGACGGCGCCCCCCGCCACCGGGCGGTGTTGGATCGTGCTGCCGCAGCCGCCGGCTGGGGCCAGCCCATGCCGGAGGGCCGCGGCCGCGGCATCGCCCTGCAGGAATCCTTCGGCACCATCGTCGCCCAGGTGGCGGAGGTCACCGTGCAGCAGGGCAAAGTGCAAGTGGACAGGGTGGTTTGCGTGGTGGATCCAGGTTTCGCCATCTCCCCCAACGGACTGGTGGCGCAGATGGAATCCGGCATCATCTACGGCCTGTCCGCGGCCCTCTACGGCGAGATCACCATCGTCAAGGGCGCCGTGGCGCAAAGCAACTTCCATGACTACCCCGTGGTGCGCATGGACGAGGCGCCGCATATCGAAACCCACATCATCAACAGCGGCGCCCCCTTGGGCGGCGGCGGTGAACCCGGCACCCCGGCGATCGCCCCGGCCTTGGCCAACGCCATCTACGCGGCAACCGGCACCCGCATCCGCGAACTCCCCATCAGCAAATATGACCTGGACTACAGGGTGGAGGAACGCGACAGGATGGCCTAACCCTAGGGCCGCCAACTGCGTTGCGCCGGAGCGCGCCAGGACATTGTAGAATCCCGCCTTCGTTCGTTGGTCGGTAAAGCCAATGCGTAGGTCGGACTTTGGCTACGCCCTGCCGGAGGCGCTTATTGCGCAGGCGCCGTCGGCGCAGCGGGAAGGGGCGCGGCTGCTGCAGGTGCTGGCCGATGGGGTGGCGCACCGGCGCATCGCTGATTTCGCCGACCTGTTGGGTCCGGATGACTTGGTGGTGGTGAACAACACCAAGGTGCTGAACGCCCGGCTGCGGGGCGTGAAGGACAGCGGCGGCGTCGTGGAGTTGCTGGTGGAGCGCATTGAGGACGACTGCACCGCCCTGTGCCACAGCCGCAGCAGCAAGCCTTTGCGGGCCGGGCGCAGCGTGGAGGTGGCGGGACAGCGGATTGCCGTGCTGGGCAGGGTGGGACAGTTCCAGCAAATGCGCTTCCCAGCGCCGGTGCAGGAGTTTCTGGGCCGCTTTGGCGAAACCCCCTTGCCGCCTTACATCAAGCGCGACGCTCAGGCGGCCGACCAGGAGCGCTACCAAACCGTCTTCGCCGAAGTGCCTGGCGCCTGCGCGGCGCCCACCGCCGGCCTGCACTTCTCCCAGGGGCTGCTGGACCGCATCCGACAGCGTTGCGCCGGGGTGGCGGAAATCACCCTGCACATCGGCGCCGGCACCTTCCAGCCAATGCGCGTCCAGGAGTTGTCCGCACATCAAATGCACTCAGAGCGCTATGAGGTTTCCCGCGCCGCGGCCGAGCGCATTCAAGCCTGCTTGGCGGGCCCCGGCCGCCTCATCGCCGTGGGCACCACGGTGGTGCGCACCTTGGAGACGGTGGCGCTGCGGCGCGGATGCATTGGTCCCTGCCGCGGCGAGACCCGGTTGTTCATCAGGCCGGGCTTTCGCTTTCGCGTAGTGGACGCCCTGCTGACCAACTTCCACCTGCCGGAATCGACCTTGCTGATGCTGGTGTGCGCCTTCGCTGGGCGGCGACGCACATTGCGGGCCTATGAATGCGCCGTGCGGCAACGCTACCGCTTCTTCAGCTACGGGGACGCCATGTTCACCAACCGGTTTGCCGATGTTTGAGGTGCTCCGTGCATGCGGGGCCGCCCGGCGTGGCAGGCTGACCACGGCGCATGGCGTGGTGCAGACGCCAGCCTTCATGCCCTGCGGCACCTACGGCACAGTCAAGGCCATGACGCCGGAGGGGCTGCGGGCGGCGGGGGTGCAGATTCTGTTGGGCAACAGCTTCCACCTGATGCTGCGCCCTGGGGACGCGCTGATTCGGGATTTCGGCGGCCTGCACGGCTTCATGCAGTGGCCCGGCCCCATTCTCACGGACAGCGGCGGCTTTCAGGTATGGAGCCTGGGGGCGTTGCGCAAAGTCAGCGAAGAAGGCGCCGTTTTTCGCTCTCCCGTCAACGGAGACCTCGTGCGCTTGACCCCGGAGCGGGCCATCCAGCTACAACGCAACCTAGGCAGCGACATCCTGATGGTGCTGGACGAATGCACGGACTACCCCGCTACGGAAACCGAGGCAAGGGCGTCGATGGAGCTCTCCCTACGCTGGGCGCAGCGCAGCAAGGCAGCTTGGCCGCGCGATGGAGAAGCAAGGCCGGGCGGGCCGGCGGAACAGGCGCAAGCGCGGCCATCCCAGCCTCAGGGCGCGGCAAGCTCCAAGCTGTTCGGCATCGTGCAAGGGGGCATGCATCCGCATCTGCGCAAGGAGTGCCTGCAGCGGCTCCTGGAGACAGGCTTTGACGGCTACGCCCTAGGCGGCCTGTCGGTGGGGGAGCCGAAGGCGGAGATGCATGCAGTTCTGGCCGCCATCGTCCCGCACATGCCCGAAGACAGCCCGCGCTACCTGATGGGTGTGGGCACACCCCAGGATCTGCTGCATGGCGTCACCCTGGGCCTGGATCTATTCGACTGCGTGCTGCCCACCCGCAACGCCCGCAATGGCCACCTGTTCACCAGCCAAGGGGTGGTGAAGATCCGCAACGCCCAGCATCGACGCGCCGACGCGCCGCTGGACGCCAACTGCGCCTGCCCCACCTGCAGCCGCTATTCCCGCGCCTACCTGCACCATCTGGACCGCTGCGGGGAGATCCTCGGCGCCATGCTGATGACCACCCACAATCTGCACTACTACCAGGATTTACTGGCGCGTTTGCGCCGGGCCATCGAAATGGGTACATTGCCCGCCCTTGCCAAGACACTTCAGGAAGGCTGGAGCATGAATTCATGAACCTGTTTGCGACGACGGCCCACGCGGCTGAAGCGGGCGGCGCCGGTGGTGGCAGCGGCCTCATCAACATATTGTTTTTGGGGGGCTTTGTCCTCATCTTCTACTTTCTGCTCATCCGTCCGCAAAGCAAGCGGCGCAAGGAGCACCAGGCCTTGGTGGCCGGGCTGTCCAAGGGCGATGAGGTGATCACCGCCGGCGGCGTCACCGGGCAGGTCACCAAGGTGGAGGACGACTTCATCAAAGTGAAGGTGGCGGCCAATATGGAGTTGCGGGTGCAGAAGAGCGCAGTCAGCGCCACCCTGCCCAAGGGCACCATCAAATCCTTGGACGATTCGCGCGCCAAACCCTAGCTCTCCCGTGTTCGCCGCCAACCTTCTGGGGCTGCCCCAAGCCAAGCAACGGGCGCCCAACACCTCCTCCCTCTGGCGCTACCTATTTGTGCTGGCGGTGGTGACGCTAGGGGCGCTGTACGCCGCTCCCAACGCCTTCCAGCCGGACCCGGCCCTGCAGATCAAGCCGGAGGATCCTGACCGTCCCGTGGAGCAGGCCTTGCTGGAACGCGCCCAAGGGGCCTTAGCGGCGGCCGGCATCCCGGTGCTGGACGGAGAAGTCTCCGATGGATCCGTCTTCCTGCGCCTCGGCGACGACGAGCATCAACTGCGCGGGCGGGAACTGGTCATGGAGGCTCTGGCCAGCCTGCCCGACTACTACATCGTCGCCCTCACCCGGCTGCCCACCACGCCGCACTGGCTGCAGGACCTGGGCGCGGCGCCCATGTCCCTGGGGCTGGATCTGTCCGGCGGCGTGCATCTGCTGCTGCAGGTGGACATGGAAAAGTTCATCGGCGACCGCATGGCCGCCATGCAGGAGACCGCTCGGGACGCCTTGGTGGACGCCCGCATCCGCTATGTGGGCCGGGAGTGGGTGGACGGCACCCGGCTGCTCATTCCGTTCCGCACCGCCGCCGCCCGCGATGCAGCGGCTGAACTGCTGGCCGACCAGTTCGAGGGGTTCGAGCTTGCCGATGTGGACGAAGGCGGGAACCCGTCCCTGCAGTTCCAGATGGTGGATGAGCAACTGCGCCAACTGGAGGACTCGGCCATTTCGCAAAACCTGCAAAGCCTGCGCAACCGGGTGAACGAACTGGGCGTCTCCGAACCCTTGGTGCAGCGCTTAGGACGCGAACGCATCGTGCTGGACCTGCCCGGCATCCAGGACAGCGCCGAAGCCAAGCGCATCATCAACAAATTCGCCAACCTGGAGTTCCGGCTGGTGGCCATGCCCGGCGACCGCAGCGCGCGCACGGAGGTCCATTCCTACCAAGGCGCCCCCACCACCCTGCTGCGCCGCAATATCGTCACCGGCGATCAGGTGATTTCCGCCAACCAGGACTATGATCCGGAGACTGGCCAACCCCAAGTGAGCATCGGCTTGGACAGCGACGGCGGCCAGCGCATGAACGACGCCACCCGAGACAACGTGGGCCGCTCCATGGCCATCATCTTCATTGAGCAAAAGCCCCGGCAGCGCATGGTCACGGTGGATGGGGAGGAAGTGGTGGAGCGCTACACCGAGGAGGAGCGCCGCCTAATCAGCGTAGCCACCATCCAGTCCGCCCTGGGCTACAACTTCCGCATCACCGGGCTGGAGCTGGGCGAGGCCCGGGACTTGGCCCTGCTGCTGCGCGCGGGGGCCCTAGCCGCGCCCATGTACATCGTGGAGGAGCGCACCGTTGGCGCCAGCCTTGGCGAGGAGAACATCGAGCGCGGGCGGCTTTCCGTGCTGGCGGGCTTCATCCTGGTGATGATCTTCATGCTGTTCCACTACCGCCTGTTCGGCTTGGCCGCCAACATGGCGCTCACCGCCAACCTCATGCTGCTGGTGGCGGTGATGTCCATCCTGGGCGCCACCCTGACCCTGCCGGGCATCGCCGGCATCGTGCTGACGGTGGGCATGGCGGTGGACGCCAATGTGCTTATCTTCTCCCGCATCCGCGAGGAGTTGAAGGAACGGCCGCCGCAGCAGGCCATTCAGGCCGGGTTCGACCGCGCCCTGCTGACCATTCTGGACGCCAACATCACCACCTTCTTCGTGGCCATTATCCTGTTTTCCATCGGCAGCGGCCCAGTGAAGGGGTTTGCCGTGACGCTGGCTGTGGGCATTGTCACGTCCGTGTTCACCGCCGTCATGGGCACCCGCTCCCTGGTCAACCTGATGTACGGCGGGCGCAAGCTGGAGACGTTGAAGATATGAACAATTCGTTCCGCCTTGGTTGCGCGGAAAAGCGCATTGGCGGAGGCGCCCAGCCTGCAGTCGCAGGCGCACGCCCGGCCGCGAAACGCAGCGCGACCATCCCGTTCCTTGGCGCCATATGCAGGCCAAGTCGGTCACGGACTGCACCCCGTCCGGCTTGGCCCACCCCAAACACCAACCCAACCCACACCCGCCGGCCAAATCGGTCGCGGACTGCGCCCCTTACGGCTTGGCTCGGGCATCCGGGGGCCTGCGCATGAGGCTGCCGACGTTCGATTTCATGGCCAAGCGGCGCGTGGCTGGCCTGTGCTCCATCGTCTTGGTAGTGGTTTCCTTAGCGTCCTTGACGCTGAATGGACTTAACTTCGGCTTGGACTTCACTGGCGGCACCTTGGTGGAGGTGGGCTTCCCCGAACCTGTGGATCCGGGGCAGCTGCGGGCGCAGCTGGAGGAGGCGGGCTTCGTCGATGGCTTGGTGCAGCACTTCGGCTCGGACCGGGACGTTCTGGTGCGCATGCCGCCGCAAGGCCAGGGCGACCCGGCCGGCCTTGGCAACGCCGTACTCACCACCATCCAGCAACACAGCCCAGGCGCGCTGATGCGCCAGTCCAATTTCGTGGGCCCGGTGGTTGGGGAGGAGCTTGCGGAAAGCGCCGGCCTCGCCATCCTCACGGCCTTGGCCGTGGTGATGCTCTACATCCTGTTCCGCTTCACCAAACAGTTCTCAGTGGGCGCCGTCACCGCCCTGGCCCATGACGTCATCCTGGTGCTGGGCATCTTCTCCTTGGCGCAATGGACCTTCGATCTAGCCGTTGTGGCGGCCTTGCTGGCGGTGGTGGGCTACTCCCTGAATGACACCATCGTGGTGTCCGACCGCATCCGGGAGAACTTCCGCACGGTGCGCAAAGGTGCGCCCGTCGACCTCATCAACCGCTCCCTGAACCAGACCCTAGGCCGCACCTTAGTCACTTCACTTACCACCCTGCTAGTGTTGCTGGCCCTGCTCATCGCCGGCGGCGAGGGCATCCGCGGCTTCGCCGCCGCCCTGACCCTAGGCGTGGTGGTCGGCACCTACTCGTCCATCTACGTCGCCGCCAACATCCTGATGTGGATGAAGATTTCCCGAGAGGACCTCATCGTCCCAGAAAAGGAGAACGCCAAGGAATCCTATCCGTAAGCCAGCTTGAAACGGCTTTCCCAAGCCAAGTTTGCAGGGGTGCCGGCGACGCTTGGGCATGGCGCCAGCTAGCCTGGATATCTCGCCAAAAAGTGGTATGGACTCTCGATTTGCCGGATAATGTAAGTTGAATCAATAGCTTACATCTAGCTAACAAGGAGATGCCATGACCACGGAGTGTGCTCCCACTCAACTTCGATTTCACCCCTTCGGACGCCGCGACCTGATGGGCCGTTTCGACGGCGGACGGTTGACCTCCGACGGCGGTGCGGTTCTGCTGCGGGAGGTGGACCGGCGGCGCCCTCGATATAACGGCACGACGTAGCCGGCCCGGTCGCGATCACCGAGCGCGGGAGACCGCGGCTTTTACTCTCCACGGTTGCCTGCAGGACGACGGTCTACCCAATTTTGACATACGGCGAACCATGATGCGGAGTGCTGGACAGGGTTTGCCCACGCTGGATGTGCGATACAGGTGGTGTGGATAGGCTCTCGCGCCTGCAATCGCGCTGGGCGCGGGCGCTAGTCGCAGCCCAGCCGCCGCAGCCTGGCCACCAGCAGCCGAAAGCACTTGGGGGCGCCGGCCACGATGTCTCCCGTTTCCAAGTGGCGGTCGCCGCCCTCCATATCCCCCACAAAGCCGCCGGCCTCCTTGACGATGAGGGCGCCGGCGGCGATGTCCCAAGGCTTCAGGCCCATTTCCCAAAAACTGTCCAAGCGCCCGCTGGCCACATAGGCAAGGTCCAGGGCCGCGGAGCCTTGGCGGCGCACGCTGCGGCACTCTGCGGTCAGGGCGCCCAGGGCTTCGCCGTAAAGCTTGACGCGGTCTTTGGCCCCGGGGGGCAGCCCAGTGGCGATGACCGCTTCGCTCAGGCGTTGGGTTGTGCTCACCCGGATGCGCTTGCCGTTCAATTGGGCGCCGGCGCCGCGGCTGGCCACCCACTCCTCATTGCGCACCGGATCGACGATCACGCCATGTTCAATGCGTCCGCTGCGCCTGACGGCGATGGAGATGGCGAAGTGGGGGATGCCCTGCAGGTAGTTCAGGGTGCCGTCCAGCGGGTCGATGATCCAAGTGTATTCCGCTTCGCCTTCCGCCGCCTCGCCGCTGCCCTCCTCCGCCAGGAAGGCATGGTCCGGGTAGGTTTTGCGCAATGCATCCACGATGACGCTTTCCGCTTCAAGGTCCATGTTGGAGACGAAATCGTTGGGGGCTTTTTCCTCCACCGCCAAGGTCTCCAGACGGTCCATGCCGCGCAGCAGAAGCTGGGCGGCGCGGCGGGCGGCCCGCAACGCCATGTTGGCCATTCCATGCATCGAGTTTGCAGCGCTCCAGGCCAGCGCCCGGCCGGCTAGTCCTAACGGAAACCGTCGGTCTTCGCGGTAACCACCAGAAGGAAACCGTCGGGGGGAAACAAGTGTGGGTCAGTGAATGCGGGCATACTATGGGAATTATGCAGCAAAATCCGCAAACAGGCCGCTGGCGCTAGACGTCGGAACGCTGTCGCCGATCCAAGCAGCATAGCGTGTTCAGCTCTTCCTTGATGGCCATTTTTCGCCTTCAAATCCAACTAGCTGGGATTGTCGTATGTATGCAGTCAGGGAAGCCAACAGTTTTACGGATTTTGCTGCACAAACCCTCATATTATAGGCAATTGCCCGCGACTAAGGCGGTCATCCTTGGGGACGGTTCCGCCAGAAATTAACAGGACATCACGGATGGCGTCAGAAGCCCGGCCTCAACATGAGTCTTGAGAACATCAGCATCGTTCTGGTGGAGACCAGCCACCCAGGCAACATCGGCGCCGCCGCCCGGGCCATGAAGACCATGGGCCTAAGCCGCTTGGCGCTGGTCAACCCAAAGCGCTATCCAGACCCCCAAGCCGAGTGGCGCGCCGCCGCCGCCACCGATGTGCTGGACAACTGCCGGGTGTGCGCCAGCCTCGATGAAGCCATCGCCGGCTGCCATTGGGTGGTGGGCGCCAGCGGACGCACCAGGCGCATTCCCTGGCCCGTGGATGACCCCCGCGGGGCCGCCGCCAAACTGCTGGCCGAAGCGCAAGCTGGCGAGGTGGCGGTGCTGTTCGGCCGGGAGGCGGACGGCCTCAGCAACGAGGAGCTGCAGCGCTGCAGCCTGCAGCTGCAAATTCCCGCCTCCGCAGCCTACCCCTCGCTCAACTTGGCGATGGCGGTGCAGGTGGTGGCCTATGAACTGCGTTTGGCGCTTGGGGCGGAACGTCCTGAACCCGTTTGGGACCGTCCCCCAGCCACCGCCGCAGAGGTGGAGCACTTGCTCGAGCACCTGCGGGCGCTGCTGGTGGAAACCGAGTTCCTGGATTTGGCCAACCCCGGCCAAACGCTCACCCGCCTGCGCCGGCTGTTCGCCCGTGCGCAGCTAGACCAAACGGAGGTGCAGATGCTGCGGGGCATCGTCACCAACCTGCACGGGTTCAGGCCTAGGCAGCCTGACTGATCCCCGCCCACCTTGGCGTTTTCATCCCGGAGCCCGTGCGCTGACGTGACCCCTAGGGAACCTCTGAACAAGTCGCGTTCGCCCAGCGTCCCGCTGTTTGCGGGCGGAGATGGCGTTGCGGCCATGCGAAGGCAACTTGCAGCGCGGCGGGATTTCCACAGTCCGTGCGCCGCGGGGTGCCCTTGGGGAGGGCCAAAAGGGCGCGCTGGCCGTGTTGCGGCTCGTTGTGTGGGGGGCAACA
>CAYGBY010000104.1:0-12632 GCA_964348115.1 uncultured Pseudomonadales bacterium | reverse complement strand
GCCCGCAAACAGCGGGGCGCTGGGCGAACGCGACTTGTTCAGAGGTTCCCTAGCTCAAGGTCGCTTCGTGGCCCTTTCGCTCCAGCCAGCCGCGCCGATCCGGGGCGCGTTTCTTGGCCAGCAGCATGTCCATCATTTCGTCCGTCTCGCCGCCGGCGCCCAATGTCAGCCGCACTAGGCGCCGGGTTTCCGGGTCCATGGTGGTTTCGCGGAGTTGCCTGGGGTTCATTTCACCCAAGCCCTTGAAACGCTGCACCACCACTGCGCCGCGCTTCTTCTCCGCAGCTATGCGGTCCAGCACGCCTTGCTTCTCCGCCTCGTCCAGGGCGTAGAACACTTCCTTGCCCACGTCTATGCGGTACAGGGGCGGCATGGCGGCATAGACATGGCCAGCCGCCACCACCGCACGGAAGTGGCGCAAGAACAGCGCACACAGCAAGGTGGCGATGTGGGCGCCGTCCGAATCCGCGTCCGCCAGCACGCAGATCTTGTCGTAGCGCAGCCTGGAGAGATCGTCCGAGCCCGGATCCACCCCCAGCGCCAAGGCGATGTCATGCACTTCCTGGGAGCCCAGCACCCGGCTGGCGTCCACCTCCCAGGTGTTCAGAATCTTGCCGCGCAAGGGCATCACGGCCTGAAATTCCCGGTTGCGGGCCTGCTTGGCGGAACCGCCGGCGGAATCTCCCTCCACCAGGAATAGTTCCGCGCCAGCAGCGTCCTGGGCGGAGCAGTCAGCCAATTTGCCCGGCAGGGCGGGCCCTGCGGCGACCTTCTTGCGCACGACTTTCTTGGCTGCTTTGCTGCGCCGCCGTGCGTTGCTGATGGCCAGCTCCGCCAAGCGTTCGCCATCCTGGGGGTGCTCATTCAGCCACAGGCTGAAGGCGTCCTTGGCGATGCCGCTGATGAATGCGCCGCAGCTGCGCGAGGACAGCCGCTCCTTGGTCTGGCCGGAGAACTGCGGTTCCTTCAGCTTGGCGGAAAGCACATAGGCGCACTGCTCCCAAAGGTCATCTCCCATGATCTTGAGCCCCTTGGGCACCAAGCCGCGGAATTCGCAAAACTCCCGCAACGCATCGGTCAGCCCGCCGCGCAGCCCAGTGACATGGGTGCCGCCTTGGGGGGTGGGGATGAGGTTGACATACGCCTCCGTGACCAGGGCGCCGTCATCCGCAACCCACTTCAGCGCCCAGTCCACGCCTTCCTCGTTGCCCTTGGCGCTGTGGGTGAAGGGGACGGCGGGCAACGTCTCCGCCCCCGCCAAGGCCTGGTCGAGATAGCCGGACAGGCCGTCTTGATAACGCCAGCGCTTGCTGTCCGCCTCCTCCCCCTCCACGGTGAGGCTGACGGTCAGCCCCGGGCACAGCACCGCCTTGGCCCGCAGCAGACGCTCGAGGCGGCCACGGGCGATGTTGCTGCTGTCGAAGAAGGCGCCATCCGGCAGGAAGTGGACGCAGGTGCCGGTATTGCGCTTGCCCACGGCGCCCACCACCTGCAGGGGCGTCACCGGCTCCCCGTTTTCGTAGCGCTGACGATGAACTTGGCCGCCCCGCTTGACCTCCACCGTCAGCCAAGCGGACAGGGCATTGACCACTGAAACCCCCACGCCGTGCAGGCCGCCGGAGAAGCTGTAGCTCTTGTCGTCAAATTTGGCGCCCGCATGCAGTTTGGTGAGGATGAGCTCAACGCCGGTCAGGCCGTGCTGGGGATGCACATCCACTGGCATGCCGCGCCCGTCGTCCATGACCACAACGGACCCATCCCGGAACAGGATCACCTCCAGTTCCCGGGCAAAGCCGGCAATGGCTTCGTCCACGCTGTTGTCCACAACTTCCTGCACCAAGTGGTTGGGGCGGGTGGTGTCCGTGTACATGCCTGGGCGGCGCCGCACCGGCTCCAAGCCGGAAAGCACTTGCAGGGATTCGGCGGAATACGCGCGGACCATAGGAGATGCAGCCAAAGCCGGGATGCCTAACGATCAGCGCGCCGACAGGCGGTCAAGTCATCAGCGCCGGCTGGCTGGCGGCGATGCCGTGGCTGAGGCAGCAGGAAAGAAACTCTCCCAACAACCGGTTGACCTGCGCCTTCTCGTCGCGCTGGCGCATGGCCGGGTTGGGATAGGCGTACACCGAGCGAAAATTCCGGCCGCGCTGATATTCGATGACTTCGGCGCAGTTGGCGTCATGGTACAGGCGTACGCCGAAGGTTGGCACCATGCCCCAAGGCGCCTCCGGTGAGGGACGCAGCCGCACCACCGTGGTGTAGCGGCTGCGTTCCGCCACTTCTATGGAGACTAGGGCGCTGCGCCCGGCAAGGGTAACGCCGAAGCTGCTGCGGTCGTGCTCCCGCAGCTTGGGAAACAGGCGCAAGACGCGCCAGTAGTTGGCGTCGCACTCCGCGATGTGGGCCGCCAGATCGATGCTGTAGCTGCCGCCGTTTGTGTCCACTTGGCCGAATTCCCCGCCTAGGCTGCGACGCTAAGCCAGACAAGCCCCAGCGCCGCCATACAGGTTAAGCCAAGATGGCGGTTGGGGGAATGCCCGTTCGTCGCGTTGTGCGCCGCCATTTCCGAACAACCTGCTAGACTTCGCATCCGCAACCGAGCACAGGCGAGCCGCAGCACCATGAGAAAAACAACCTGTTCCGTCCCGCCGCAGCATCTTGCGCACCGCCTCTCCGCCAAAGCCGCGACGCCGCTGTTCGCCTGGCTGCTGGGCGCCCATATCTGCCTCGCCGCCCTGTTGACCGCCCTGCCGGCGGCCGCCATAGACATCGCCGACGCCTACCAGGACGCCCGCCGAAATGACCCGGTGCTCAGCGGCGCCAAGGCCGGCTTTGGAGCGCAAAAGCAGTTGCTGCCCCAAGCCCGCGCCGGGCTGCTGCCGAAGCTGGCCATCATCGGCACCACCAGCAAAAACAGGCGCTCCTTCCCCGTGCCGCCGGTGATGGACCAGGATCCACGCAGCCCCACCTTCGGCCAACTGGTGGAAATCCCCAGCCAAACGTACAACGACCACGCTTGGCAGGTGCAGCTGAACCAGCCCCTCGTCAACCTGGCCGCCTGGTTTGATCTGCGCAGCGCCTCCGCCACGGTGCAGGCGGCCGAGGCCTCCCTGGCCGCGACGGAGCAGGAGCTGATCGTGCGGGTGGTGCGCAGCTATCTGAACGTGCTGCGCGCCCAGGATCTGCTGGACGCCACGCGCGCCCAGGAAACCGCGGTGCAGCGCCAACTGGAGCAGGTGCAGCAGCGCTTCGAAGTGGGCTTGGTGGCCATCACCGACGTCCTGGAGGCGCAGGCGGCCTATGACAACTCCACAGTCGCCCGCATTCAGGCGGATGGGGATCTGCACGTGTTCTTCGAAATTCTCTCCACCCTCACCGGGGTGCACTACGAAAGCCTGGACCGCATCGCTGACACCCTGCCCATCATCGACCCAGAGCCGCAAAGCGAACAATCCTGGGTGGAGAAGGCGCTGGAAGCCAACCATCTGGTGCGCGCCGCACAGGCGCAACTGGAGGCGGCCAACCGCGCCTTGGCCGCCCGCCGGGCTGGGCGCCTGCCCACCTTGGAAGGCACCATCAGCCACAGCCACTTCGTTACTGGCGGGCTTTCCTTCCTGGGCGGCAAGACAGACACCACCAGCTACGCCCTGTCCCTGAATCTGCCCATTTACCAGGGCGGGTTCACCCATGCCAAGGCCAAGGAGGCGCGGTACTTGGCGGAGCAAGCCAGGCAACAGCTGCTGAACCAGCAGCTCACCGTCTCCCGAGACACCCGCAACTTGTTTCAGGCCGTCGCCACCGATGTGGTGCGGGTCGCTGCGCGGCTGAAGGCCATCGCCTCCAGCCAATCCGCCCTGGAGGCCACCCAGACCGGCTACGAAGTGGGCACCCGCAACATCGTCGACGTGCTGCAGGCCCAGCAGCGGCTGTATTCCTCCCAGTTCGACTATGCGGACTCCCGCTACAACTACGTCATCGACCTGATGTCCTTGAAACAAACCGCAGGCGTTCTGGCGGACGCAGACATAACCGACCTGAACCAGTTCGCGGACCCAACAAACCCGGTGGCCCGAGGCAGACCGCGCCTCGGCCATTGATCTGCTTGGGTTTGAGGCCCCGCCTTGCCATCACGCCACCTTAGGCCCTCTGGGCTTGCGGGACTAGTTCAGAGGTTCCTAGTGTGCTGTCCCGCAAGTAAGTGGGTTTTAGCAAAACAGCGCCCTAGGTCAACAGGTCCCGGTCTCTTGGCCGGTCAGCGCCTGAATCCTGGGCCGCAGCAAAGCCAGCAGGCGCTCAGCGGCGCCGCGGTTGTCGCGCACCACTTCGCCAGCCCGCAGGCCAGCGGCTTCACGGGCGGCCGCGTCCGCAAAGCCCGCCAGCACCGCAGCGGCCAAGTCAGATGCGTCCCGCACGGTGGTCAGACAGCCGGCGGCGACGAAGGCGGCAACCACTTCCGTGAAATTGAAGGTGTGCGGCCCCATCACCAAGGACGCCCCGCACAGTGCCGCCTCGATGGGGTTGTGGCCGCCAACGGGCGCTAGGCTGCCACCGACAAAGGCCACTTGGGAAAGGCCGTAGAGGGTTTGCAGCAGGCCGAAGCCATCGCAAACCACCACCGCAACCGCATGGGGCAAGCTGCTGCTTAGCAGCCCTGCGGACAGCTCCAGGCGCTGCGCCAACTCCACAACGGCAGCGCTGCGCGCCGGGTGGCGGGGCGCCAACAGCAGGCAGGCGCTGGGGAACCGCCGGCGCACGATTTGATGGGCGCGGAGCGCCGCCCGCTCCTCGCCTTCATGGGTGCTGGCGGCAATCCACACGGGCCGGCCAGCCAAGCCGAGCTTGCCCCGCATAGCGGCGACTTCCCGCCCATGCCCCGGCGGCAGCACGGCGTCAAACTTGACGCTGCCCAACACCTGCACCTTGCTCGGCGCAGCGCCCAAAGCCACAAATCGCCTGGCTTGGTCCGCATACTGGCAGGCGATGAGGTCCAGTTGGCCCAACATCGCCCTGGTCAACTTCGGCGCCCGGGCATAGGCGCGGGCGGAGCGCTCCGACAGCCGGGCGTTGATCACCAGCACGGGCACATCCCGGCGCCAAGCTTCGCTGATGAGGTTGGGCCACAGCTCCGTCTCCACCAGCACCAGCAACTTGGGCTGCGCGGCCCGGAAGAACGCCCGCACCGCAAATGGAAAGTCGTAGGGGGCATAGCAATGGGCCACCTTGGCGCCAAGACGCTGCTGCGCCTGCCTGTCGCCCGCCGGCGTCATGGTGGTGACAAGGCAGGAAGCCGCGGGAAACTCCGCCGCCAAGGCGTTGATAAGGGGCGCGACGGCAATGGTCTCGCCCGCGGAAACGGCATGAAACCAGATGCAGCCCTTGGCTAGATGCGCCGGCGCACGGCCGAAGCGCTCCCTCCAGCGCTCTCCATAGCCCGGCTCCCGCCGCGCCCGCCAAGCCAGGCGCAGCGGAACCAAGGGCAGCGCCAGCCAGAGCAACGCCTGATACAGAACCCTAGCCATCATGGGCGGCGCCCAGCACCTCTAAGGCGCCTCTGAACAGGTCCCAACAGCCCGGAGGCCGTCTGGCGGGCGTGATGGCAACGAGCCGCGCTCGCCGACCGTGGTTTGTCGCGCCAAGTGCAGGCGGAGCAACACCCGACAGTTCTAAGGGGAGGGGGAGGCATTAGGGTTGTTGGGCTGCATTCACAGTCATTGCGCACGGCATCTTGCCGAGACACACCATAGCGGATAACTTCGCCGCTGCAATCATGGCGCGATCAAGCATTCAAATCGACGCCGCCATCGTCGGCGGCGGCATTGCCGGCCTTTGGCTGTTGAACGTCCTGCGTGGGCGAGGCTACAGCGTAGTTCTGCTGGAGTCCGGGCGCCTCGGGGGCGGCCAGACGTTGGCCTCCCAAGGCCTGATCCACGGCGGCCTGAAATACGCGCTCGGCGGCGCCCTGACATCGGCAAGCGAGGCCATCGCCGGGATGCCGGCGCGCTGGCGGGCCTGTCTGGCCGGGGCGGGGGAGGTCGACCTCAGCAGCCTTCGCCCGCTCGCCGAACGCATCTATCTGTTTGGCCAAGGAGGGACGCTTGGAGCGCTCGGCGGCTTTTTCGCCAGCAAGGCGCTCCGGGGGCGCATCAGGCGGCTCACGCCGCCCGAATTTCCCTGCTTCCTGGCGAAGCGCGCCGTCAGAGAATTGGTGTATGAAATCGACGACTTCGTCCTGGACCCTGTGTCATTGGTGCGGCGTCTAGCGGAACTTGGGGCGCCGCACATCTACCAAGCGCCCCGCAACCCCGTGCTGGCGCTGCGCGACCAAGAGGCCATCATTGAGGTTGGCGTCGTGCGGATTAGCTGCGGCCACCTAATTTTGGCCGCCGGCCAAGGCAACGAAGACTTGCTGCGACATCTGAACATGCTTTCGCCCATGCAGCGCCGGCCCCTGCATCAGGTGGTGCTGAGGCACCCGGACGCCGGCCCCTTCTTCGGCCACTGCCTCAGCGGGCCTGCCCGCCCGACGCCGCGGCTGACCATCACCACCCATCCCGATGGGCAGGGGAAGTGGCTGTGGTCCATCGGCGGGCAGTTAGCCACCCATGGCGTCCGGCACAGCGCCGCCGCCCAGCGGCAGCGCACTAGGCGCGAGCTGCAAACCTGCGCGCCCTGGATAGACTGGAGCAAGGCGGACATCCAATGCTTCCGCATCGACCGCGCCGAACCCCGCCAACCCTGGGGCCGGCGGCCGGATGCGGCCTTCGCCAAAGCGCAAGGCCGCTGCATCGTCTGCTGGCCCACCAAGCTCACCCTGGCCCCAGATCTAGGCGACAAGGTAGGCGCCCTGCTGCCGGCGCCGGCGCATCCTGCGCCCCCCCCCCTCGACCTGCCCCCGGCCCAAGTCGGCGCCCCGCCTTGGGTGCGCTAGGAGTCTGCGCCGTGAAGCCGTTGCAACCTCACAACGGGCTCGGTCCAGTCGTCCGCCTCAACGGCGCATGCTAGGAGCCTGCGCCGTGGAGCCGTTGCAACGCCTATTGGAGCGCCGCGTACTGAGCAAGACAGGCATCGAGGTCTCACTGCTGGGGCTCGGCACCGTGAAATTCGGCCGCAACACCAACCTGAAGCACCCTCTGGACTTCAAGCTGCCAACACCGTCCCAAGCCCAGCGGCTGCTGGACACCGCCCGCAGCCTGGGCATCAACCTCATCGACACCGCCCCCGCCTACGGCGACAGCGAGGCGCTGCTAGGGCGGCTGCTTGCCGGGCAACGACACGAATGGGTGCTGGCCACCAAGGCCGGGGAGGAATTCGATGGCGTACGCTCCACCTTCAACTTCAGGCCGGAGCATATCCGCCGCAGCGTGCAGCGCTCCCTGCAGCGCCTGCGCACGGACTGCCTGGACATCGTAGTGCTCCACTCCAATGGCGAAGACCTGCGGATCATCCACGAATTCGGCGCACTGGACTGCCTGGCGGAACTAAAGGCGCTTGGGCTAATCCGCGCCATCGGCCTGTCGCACAAGTCCGCCGACGGCGGCCGCGCCGCCCTGCGCCAAGGCGCCGACGTGCTGATGGCCACCCTCAACGCCGCCCACCAAGGGGAGGCCGGCCTAATTCAGGAGGCTGGCGCCCAAGGCTGCGGGATCCTGATAAAGAAGGCGCTGGACAGCGGCAAGGCCAGCCCCGCCGCTTTGCCGACCCTGGCCAGCCACCCGGGTGTCACCAGCATCCTAGTGGGCACCCTGAACAGCAGCCACCTGCGAGAAAACGCCCGTTTGCTGTCCCGCTAACCGAGTGGGCCATTGCGCATCAGCAACTCCCGCTAAGTTCGATGTGTCCATGAAATCGCCACAATTGGATGCCCAAATCGACCGACTCCCGTGCAATCGAGCTGCGAAATTGGGCATCGGGGCGTTAGCGGAAGTTGCTGGCTGCGCATCATTCGCCAGCCTGGCCGCCGGACGGCAAGGTGGTTTTTTGCAGGATGGCGGTCGTGGAGCAATCCTCCACCAAACCCAAAACCGCCACATCGCCGCCGTAGGCGGTGACGATGTCCGCCCCGACCACCTCATGGCTTTGGTAGTCGCCGCCCTTGGCCAGCACATCCGGGCGCACTAGGCGCAGCAGCCTACGCGGCGTGTCTTCGGCGAAACTGACCGCCCAGTCCACGAACTTCAGCGCCGCCAGCACCCGCAGGCGGCGTTGCAGGGCGTTCACCGGACGCGGGGCGCCCTTCAGGCGCCGGACGGAGGCGTCGTCGTTGAGCGCCACGACAAGGCGGTCGCCCAAGCGACTGGCCTGCTCCAGATAGGCGACATGACCGGCGTGCAGGATGTCGAAGCAGCCGTTGGTAAACACCACCTTCTCGCCCGCCTGGCGAGCCGCAGCGACGGCCAGCAGGAGTTGCTCCTCGCTTAGCGCAGCGCCTTCCCGCCCCTGCCCCGCGGCGGCGAAAGCGAGCTCCGGGCCGCTCACCGCTGCGGTGCCGGACTTGGCCACCACCAGGGAGGCGGCGATGTTGGCCAGACGCGCGCAATCCAGCACCGGCCAGCGAAGAGCCGCCGCCACGCCGAGCGCAGCCGCGGCCGTATCCCCTGCGCCGGTGACGTCAAACACCTCCACCGGACGAGCCGGCAGGTGCCGCACAGCGTCCCCCTCCACCACCATCATGCCCGCGGCGCCAGCCGTCACCACCACAGCCCCCAAATCCAGGGTGCGGCACAAGGATTGCGCGGCTTCAGCCAAGGCGTTGAGGTCCGCGCAGGCGCCAACGGCGGCGATGAACTCCTGGCGGTTCGGCTTCAACAGGCTGGCGCCGGCATAGTTGTCAAAGGACTTGAACTTGGGATCCACCACCACGAAGGCGCCGGCGGCTCTGGCTGCGGCGATCTGGCCGCATGGGTCGACCACCGCTCCCTTGTCGTAGTCGCCGATGACCAGCGCCTGGGCGCCAGACAAATGACTCCGCAGCTTGGCGGCCAGCGCTTTGGCTGCGGTTTCCGGCAGCGGCGCTTCAAAGTCGCTGCGCAAAACCTGTTGCTGGCGGCTGATGATGCGCACTTTGAGGATAGTCGGCCAGTCCGGAACCTCCACAAAGTCGCAAACAACGCCGGCAGCTTGCAACGTTCGGCGCAATGCCTGGCCGGCAGCATCCTGGCCCACGCACCCCAGCAAAGTGCAACGCGCCCCCAAGCTGGCCACATTTAAGGCGATATTGGCGGCGCCGCCGGGCCGATCCTCCACCCCCTGCACCGCCACCACCGGCACGGGCGCTTCCGGAGACACGCGCTGCGCATCGCCATGCCAATAGCGGTCCACCATGAGATCGCCCCAAACCAAGATCTGTACATCTTTCAGGGAAGGAAGGCGCAGACCCGTCAACTTCGCAGACCAATGGCAGGCATCGCGCGCAATGCTAACATGACGCAATGAAGGAGCTGGCCGAACCCGGCTCAGCCATTGGGCCGCAAATGGCTGCGCCGCCCGGTCGAAAATCGATGGGCAAGTTTCATAAGATTGAGGTAGTGGACTCCCATACCGCCGGGGAGCCGACGCGGGTGGTCCTGTCCGGGGCGCCGGATCTTAAGGGGGGCTGCGTCGCTGAACGGCTGCGGTTATTGCGCCAGCAGCACGACTGGTTCCGCTCCGCGGTGGTCAACGAGCCGCGCGGCTCGGCTGCGCTGGTGGGCGCCCTGCTGTGCCCGCCAACCGACCCAAGCAGCGCCGCGGCGGTGATCTTCTTCAACAACGCCGGCTACTTGGGCATGTGCGGCCACGGGACTATGGGGGTGGCGGCCACGCTCGCCCACCTAGGCCGCATGGCCGTTGGAACACATCTTCTGCACACGCCAGTCGGTGCTGTGCAGGTGCAGCTGCATGATGCGCACCGCGTCAGTGTGCGCAATGTGCCGAGTTTCCGCCATCGCAAGGGGGTGCGGCTGCCGGTGCCGGGCTTTGGCGAAGTGCAGGGCGATATCGCCTGGGGCGGCAATTGGTTCTTCATCACGTCCGACCACGGGCTGGAACTGCAGCTTGACAACCTTGACCTTTTGACCAGTTGCGCCTGGGCCATTCGGCGGGCGCTGGCTGCGCAGGGGGTTTGCGGGCCGAACGGCGAAGAGATCGACCACATGGAGTTGCTGGGGCAGCCATCGAACCCCGCCAAGGCGGATGCCCGCAATTTCGTGCTCTGCCCAGGCGGCGCCTATGATCGCTCCCCGTGCGGCACCGGCACCAGCGCTAAGCTGGCTTGCCTGATGGCCGATGGCGTCCTGGCGCCAGGCGAGGTCTGGCGCCAGGAGAGCATCACCGGCAGCCTGTTTGAGGCGCGGGGCATCCTGCAGGAGGACGGCATGGTCCTGCCGACCATCAGCGGCGCCGCCTACGTCACTGCACAGGCGCAGCTGCTTCTCGATCGCGAAGACCCGCTGGTGCATGGCGCCGCTTTTGCAGGCCGCGGCTGACAGCCGCCGGACGCATTCAGGAGGCGGGCGCACCCCAGCGCGGCGGGCGTTTTTCCCGGAATGCGGCAACGCCTTCGGCATAGTCCGGCTGCCGCATCATCGCTTCGATCAGGGCTTGGGAGCGGCGCACCGCAGCGGCGGCATCCCTGTGTTGGTCCTGATAGATTTGCCAGCGGGTTTGCTTAAGCGCATTGGGGGAGACCGTTCTTATCAGCCTTGCGGCGTACTCGCGGGTGTGGTCCAGCAATGCCTCAGGCGCCACCAGTTGGTTGACGATGCCCAGGGCATGGGCCTCATCCGTGGTGAAGACCCGGCTGGTCAGCAACAGGTCGTTGGCGCGGCCCAAGCCGGCCAAACGCGGAAGCATCCAGGAAAGCCCATACTCCGCCGGCAGGTTAAGCTTGCCGTGAGCGGTGGTGAGCTTGGCGCCCGGCACCGCGAAACGCAGGTCCGTAAAGCAGGCCAGAGCCAAGCCGATGCCCGCTGCTGGGCCGTTGATGGCCGCCAGAATGGGCTTCGCGAGGCCGAAGTGGCAAGCGAAAAGCGCATCGAATTCCGCGGCGACGCCATAGCCCGGCTTAGCCAGATCCTTGGGCACCCCCGGATCATAGCTGCCGCGTCGGGCATGCCCAGCTAGGGCGTCGGCATCGCCGCCGACGCAGAATCCGCGCCCGGCGCCGGTGACGATGATGGCCCCTACGGCGGCGTCTTGGTCCAATTGCGCCAAGCACCAGAGGTATTCGCTGTGCATGCGCCCGGTCCAAGCGTTTAGGCGGGCAGGACGATTCAACCAGATGGTGGCCATTCCGTCCGCCTTCTCCAAGCGGGTGGCCTTCAACTCCATCAGCGCAACTGCAGGTAAGCCTGATCGGTGATTGCCGTGTAGCGCACGGCGCCTTCCTGAAAGGTCGTGTAGGAGTCGTAGATGCGTTGCGACAGCGCATCGTCCCCGGCAACCTCAGCCATCACCTCCCGTGACGCCTCCCGCAGCCGGCTGAGCACATCCTCCGGCAGGGCGTGCAGGGTGACGCCATGCTCGTTCACCAAGGTCTCCAAGGCGGCCTGGCTGCGGGCGGTGTAGTCCGCCAGCATGTCGTCGTTGGCGGCCTGGGCGGCTACGGCGATCATGGCCTGCAGGTCCGGCGGCAGGGTGGCGAACGCCTGCTGGTTGACGATGAGCTCCAGCATGGGGCCAGGCTCATGCCAACCTGGGTAGTAATAGTGCTTGCCCGCGGTGTACAGGCCAAGCGCCAAGTCGTTGTAGGGGCCAATCCACTCCGTGGCGTCGATGACGCCGGTTTGCAGGGCGGTGAAAACCTCGTTGGCCGGCAGGGTGACGGGTACGCCCCCAGCCCGTTCGAAGACCTCCCCGCCAAGGCCTGGGATGCGCATCTTGAGACCTTGCAAATCCTCCAAGGTTTTGATCTCCTTGTTGAACCAGCCCGCCATCTGCACGCCAGTGTTGCCAGCCGGGAAGGGCACCAAGGAGAACCCGGCGTACAGCTCCCGCCACAGGGGCAGGCCGCCGCCGTAGTGCAGCCAAGCGTTCATCTCTTGGCCCGTCATGCCGAAGGGCACAGTGGTGAACATGGCGGCAATGGGAATTTTGCCGCGCCAGTAGTAGGCGGCGCCGTGACCCATCTCCGCACTGCCGCCCGAAACGGCATCGAACACCTCGAAGGCGCCCACCAATTCGCCAGCGCCATAGACCTTGATGTCCAGGCGGCCGTTGCTCATCACGCGCAGCCGCTCCGCCAAGCTCTCCACACCCAAGCCAACCCCCGGAAGACCAGGCGGCCAAGTGGTGACCAGCTTCCACTTCCACACAGCGGCCGGGGCGGCGGCGGGCGCCTGTTCCGAAGTCGGCGGCGCCGCAGCATCGCAACTCGACAGTCCAGCCGCAGCCGCCAGCAACAGCCCGCAAAAACGGATTCGCGCCAAACCCTTCAGGGCAAGGCCCTTGTGCAAGTCCAGATGAAGCATCATTCTCCCTCCATCAGCCGTTCCGCCGGTCCCGCCAGCCCGACCCGCCAGTCATTGACGCCCTTCCACGCGGCGACGGGGACCGCTGACGCATCGTTGCAAACTTCCCAAGGCGAAGTCCTTGCACGGAGTCTAGGGAACCTCTGAACAAGTCCCGGAAGCCCAGAGGAGCCTAAAGGGCGTGAT
>CAYGBY010000103.1:0-12696 GCA_964348115.1 uncultured Pseudomonadales bacterium | reverse complement strand
GCGGCTCGCCTTGCCATGGCCGCAACGCCGTCTCCGCCCGCAAACAGCGGGGCGCTGGGCGAACGCGACTGGTTCAGAGGTTTCCTAGGGCGCCTCCGCCGTCACGATGCCCACCAATTGGGAGAAGCTGGTTTCCTTGGCGGTGGCGATGAAGCCCTGCATAAAGGGGGCGTCCGCCTGGTCTTGGCGGACGGCGGCGTAGAGCTTCGGCCAAAGGCCCTCCTCGCCTAGGGAGGTGACGGCCACGTAGTTTCGCTCCAGGTATTCGTGCACAGCCCAGTTGGGCAGACAGACGACGCCCCTGCCGCTGGCCACCAGCTGGATCATCATGGCGGTAAGCTCTACGTGGCGGACAGACGCTGGCACGACCCCGGCAGGGTCGAGGAAACCGGTAAAGACATCCAGGCGATCTTGATCCACAGGGTAGGTGATGAGGGTTTCGTCGGCCAGTTCCCGAGGCTCAACCCACTCCCGTCCGGCCAGCCGATGGTCCTTGGCGACCGCTAGCTGGGCTTCATAGCTGAACAGGGGCAGGTAGCGCAGCCCGATGCCCTCCACCGGGTTGGCGGTGATGACCAGGTCCAAGTCGCCGCGGCTAAGGGCCGGCAGCGCTGCGAAGTGAAACCCGGAGGAGATGTCCATTTCCACCTGCGGCCAAGCCTCCCGGTACAAGTTGATGGCCGGCAGCAGCCACTCAAAGCAGCTATGGCATTCGATGGCCATAAGGATGCGTCCGGCCTGCCCGCCGGCCAGCCGCGCTACGTCGACCTCCGCGGTATGCAGCAGGGGCAGCACTTCATCGGCCAGCTTCAGCAGGCGCAGCCCGGCGCTGGTGAAGCGCACCGGGCGGGTCTTGCGCATGAACAGGGCGCAGCCGAGCCGCCCCTCGAGATCCTTGATTTGGTGGGATAGGGCGGACTGCGTCAGATAGACCCGCTCCGCCGCCTCCACCAAGCTGCCGGTGTCCCGCAGGGCGGCCAGGGTTCGCAGATGGCGCAGCTCCAGGCGCGCCGCGGTCTTAGGGTGCATATTGCGCCAAGCCGCTTGTTGAGTCGCCGAATATTGTTCCTGTTCAGCGCACGGGCTGCAAATCCGGGGACAGCTTCCTAGGGCTTGTCAAGTGTATTGGGGCCAGGGGGCGCTTTCATCAACGCCGTGGCGGCGGCGCTGGGAACCAGCAGGGCGCCCATCAGCAGCCAGGCGGCGTCGTAGCTGCCGCCGGTGTCGCGCAGGTAGCCGGCCAACCAGGGGCCAATTGCGGACAGGGCGGTGAAGGGGCCGATCAAGCCCATCACCTGGCCGAAGTTGCGGATATCGAAGTTGTGGCTGACCATGGCGCCGATTAGGGGCAGGAAGCCGCCGGCCACGAAGCCCAGCAGGCAGCAGACCAGCATCAGCATCGGGTAGTTGAGATCCTGCACCATCATGGCGAAGGCCAGCGCCAAGCCGCCCAGGGCCAGAAAGAGCAGGGTGCGCAATTGCCAGCGGTCCGCCATGGCGCCGAAAAACACCTTGGCCGCAACCATGACCAGGGCCATCATGGACACCAGATAGGCCGCCCGTTGGGCATCCACGCCCAGATCCTCCGCATAGGGGGCCAAATTCTGCTGCGCACCGCCGAAGGCGGTCGCCAAGGGGACCAAGGCAAGCACCATCAGCCAGAAGATGCGTGTGCGCAAGATGTCCAATGTGGTCAGCGTTGCGCTGAAGGCGTCGGACGCAAAGGCCGCGGTTTGCGCTTGGCCGTCCGCGCCGCGCCAAGCGTCCTCGGGCCGGTCCCGCACCAGCCACCAGACCGGCGGCACGATGGCCAGCAGCACCAGCAGCGCCAGCACATCACCGGTGGCGCGCCAGCCCAACGCTTCCTGCAGGAAGGTCACCAGGGGCGGCACGAAGAAGCCGCCGATGGAGGTGCCGGTGGTGACCACGCCCAAGGCCATGCCGCGTCCGCGGCTGAACCAGCGGGTGGCCAGGGCCTGTCCCGCCACAGGTCCGGCCAGCAGCAGCCCGGCCGCCACCAGGGTGCCATAGAGCACGTTCAGGTGCCACAGAGCGCCGGCCCGCGCCATCAACGCCAGCCCCGCGGCCAGGCAGAGCGCCCCGGCGATGATGAGCAGGCGCAGCGGCAGCCGGTCGATGGCCCGCCCGGCCAAGGGCGCAAGCAGTCCCATGACCACCTGCAGGGTGACGATCACCGTCATCACCTCCCCTCTGCCGACGCCGAATTCGGCTGACCAGGGCGACACCCAGAACGTGAAGGAATAGATGGCGATGCCAAATGTCATGGCCTGAAACAGGATGGCGACCGCCAACACCACCCAGGCGCGATGCCGGAACATCATTATTCCCCTCCGCTTGCACCGGAACGGCGCTGGGAAGGCTCGCCGCCAAAGGACATTGCCAGCGCTCCCAACAGCCCGTCCGCACTAGAGCATGGCGGCATTATCGCCTATTTGCGATGGCGTCAGGACCATCGCAAAGAGTTCGTTCTGCTGGCCCGCATGGTAAAATAAACCCTTTTTGACGCCCCATTCCCATGCCTGATCCCACCCCCGGCCCTGGCCGGCAAATCCTGCCGGTCAACATCGAGGATGAACTGCGGCAGTCCTACTTGGACTACGCCATGAGCGTCATCGTGGGCCGCGCCCTGCCGGATGTGCGGGATGGCCTGAAGCCCGTGCATCGGCGGGTGCTGTTCACCATGAACGGGTTGAACAACACCTACAACCGGCCTTATGTGAAGTCCGCTCGCGTGGTTGGGGATGTGATGGGCAAATACCATCCGCACGGCGACGTGGCCATCTACGATACCGTGGTGCGCATGGCGCAGCCCTTCGCCATGCGCTACCTGCTGGTGGACGGGCAGGGCAATTTCGGCTCCATCGACGGCGACCCGCCGGCCGCTATGCGCTATACGGAGGTGCGCATGGCGCGGCTGGCCTCGGAGCTGCTTGCGGACCTGGACAAAGAGACAGTCCTGTTCGTTCCCAACTATGACGACACCCTGACCATGCCGGAGGTGCTGCCCACCCGGGCGCCCAACCTGCTGATCAACGGCAGTTCCGGCATCGCCGTGGGCATGGCCACCAACATTCCGCCGCACAACCTCGGCGAGGTGGTGGCGGCCCTGCTGGCCCTGATGGACGACCCGGACATCAGCATCGATGGCCTGATGCAGCACATCCAGGGTCCAGACTTCCCCACCGCCGGCATGATCAACGGACGCGCCGGCATCGTGCAGGCGTATCGCAGCGGGCGCGGACGCATCTACGTGCGGGCGCGGGCGCACATAGAGAAGGGCGATCGGGAAACCATCATCGTCACGGAAATTCCCTACCAGCTGAACAAGTCCCGCCTCATTGAGAAGATTGCGGAGCTGGTCAAGGAGAAGCGCATCGAAGGCATCACGGAGTTGCGCGACGAGTCGGACAAGGACGGTCTGCGCATCGTCATCGAAGTGCGCCGGGGGGATTCAGCCGAGGTGGTGCTGAACAACCTCTACGCCCAAACCCAGCTGCAGTCCGTTTATGGCATCAACTGCGTGGCCTTGGTGGGCGGCCAGCCGAAGCTGCTGAACCTGAAGCAGATGCTGGAGGCCTTCCTGCAGCACCGCAAGGAGGTGGTCACCCGCCGCACCATCCATATGCTTGGCCGGGCGCGGCAGCGCGGCCACCTGCTGGAGGGTCAGGCGGTGGCGCTGGCCAACATCGATGCAGTCATCGAACTCATCCGCCGCTCCGCTTCGGCGGCGGAGGCGCGCGCCGGCTTGGTCGGGCGCGGCTGGGCGTCGAGCACCGTGGATGCGCTGCTGGCGCGCGCCGGCAGCGCCGCCTGCCGCCCGGAAGGCTTGGGCGATGCGTACGGCCTAAGGGACGGCGCTTACTATCTGTCCGAAGAACAGGCCCAAGCCATTCTGGATTTGCGCCTGCACCGCCTGACCGCCTTGGAGCAGGACAAGCTTCTGCAGGACTACCAGGGCGTGCTGGACGAGATCGCCGAACTGCAGGAGATCTTGGGCAGTGAAGAGCGCCTCGGTGGCGTCATCCGCGGGGAGCTTGCCGATCTGGTCGACAGCTACGGCGATGCGCGCCGCACGGAGATTCTCGCCAGCCACGAGGATCTCTCCGTCGAGGACTTGGTCGCCGTGGAGGACTTGGTGGTCACCATCTCCCACCAAGGCTACGCCAAGACCCAGCCCCTGGACAGCTACCGCGCGCAGCGGCGCGGCGGGCGCGGCAAGGCCGCCGCCAGCGTGCGTGATGAGGACTTCGTGGAGCATCTGCTCATCGCCAACAGCCACGACACCTTGCTGTGCTTCTCCAACCTTGGCAAGGTCTACTGGCTGAAGGTGTTCCGCATTCCCCAAGGCAGCCGCAACGCCAAGGGCCGGCCGCTGATCAACCTGTTGCCCCTCGGCCAGGATGAGCGCCTCACTTCCTTCCTGCCGGTGCAGAGTTTCGCTGGCGAGCGCTTCGTATTTATGGCCACTGCGGACGGCACCGTCAAGAAGACGGAGCTTTCGCAGTTTTCCCGTCCCCGCCCCAGCGGGCTGATTGCTCTTGGCCTGAATGAAGGCAACACCCTAGTGGGCGCCGCCATTACCGATGGCCGCCAGGATGTGCTGCTCACCGCCAGCTCCGGCAAGGCGGTGCGCTTCAAGGAGTCTGACGTGCGGGCCATGGGCCGCACCGCTAGGGGCGTGCGGGGCATTCGCCTGGGCAAGGGTCAGCGGGTCATCTCCCTAGTCATCCCCGCCGAAGGCGGCTTCCTGCTAACCGCCAGCGCCAATGGCTACGGCAAGCGCACCCGCCTGACGGAGTTTCCCCTTCGCGGCCGCGGCGCCCAAGGCGTCATCGCCATGAAGGCAAGCCCCCGCAACGGCGAACTGGTTGCCGCCGTGCGGGTGTTCGCTGGCGATGAGCTAATGCTCATAAGCGATCTCGGCACCTTGGTGCGCACCAGCGCGGATGAGGTGTCCGTCATCAGCCGCAACGCCCAGGGCGTGCGGCTGATCAGCCTGCGTGGGGAGGAGCACCTGAACAGCGTGGCCCGCATCGTCGAGTCAACCGACACTGAAGATGCCGGCGAGCCGTAGTTCCAGGGTCTGCAACTTTTCCGCCGGCCCGGCGGCCTTGCCGGAGGAGGTGCTGGCCGAGGCGCAGGAAGATCTGCTCAACTATGGCGGCACGGGCATGTCCGTCATGGAGATGAGCCACCGCAGCCGCGCCTTCGGCGACATCGCCGAAGCGGCGGAGGCGGACCTGCGCACGCTGCTGCAGGTGCCGGCCGGCTACCAGGTGCTTTTCCTGCAGGGCGGCGCCACCCTGCAGTTTGCCGCCGTGCCCTTGAACCTGCTGCGCGGCAAGAGACTGGCATGCTATGTGGAGACTGGCTCCTGGTCCGCCAAGGCCATTAAGGAGGCGCGGCGTTTCTGCGAAGTGGCCGTGGCCGCCAGCGCCGCCGCCAGTTTCTGCCACATTCCGCCCATGGAGGAATGGCGCTTGCCCGAGGCCGCAGCCTACCTGCACCTGTGCGGCAATGAGACCATCGGCGGCGTCCAGTTTCACGCCTATCCGCAAACGAACCTGCCGCTGGTGGCGGATATGTCGTCGGAACTGCTCTCCCGCCCGGTGGATGTCGGCCGCTTCGCCCTGATCTACGCCGGGGCGCAGAAGAACATTGGTCCGGCCGGCCTCACCCTGGTCATCGTGCGGGAAGATCTGCTCGGCCAAGCCGCCCTTGGAACGCCTTCCATGCTGGACTACGCCGTGCAGGCCAAGGCCGGATCGATGTCCAACACCCCGGCCACCTTTGCTTGGTACATCGCCGGGCTGGTGTTCAAGTGGCTGCTGCGGCAGGGGGGGCTGGCGGCCATGGCGCGGCGCAATGCCGCCAAGGCGGCGATGCTTTACCATGCCATCGATGGCAGCAACTTCTATCACTCTCCAGTGGCCCGAACCGCTCGCTCCCTGATGAACATACCCTTCACCCTGGCGGACCCCGCCCTGGACGGCGCCTTTCTGGCTGGCGCCGAGGCGCGTGGCCTGACCAACCTCAAAGGGCACCGCAGCGTGGGCGGCATCAGGGCCAGCCTGTACAACGCCGTGCCGCAGAAGGCCGTGGCCGCCTTGGTGGAGTACATGGCGGAGTTCGAGCGGGAGCAGGGATAGCCTGGCTGGCCATGAGCGACGACAACGCAGCGCTCGCCCCCATCCGGGCGCGCATAGACGCCTTGGACGCGCAATTGCACCAGTTGCTGAACGAACGCGCCAAGCTGGCCCTGGAAGTGGGCCGCATCAAGCAGGTTCGGCCCGGGGATGCAGCGCCCGTTTACTACCGTCCGGAACGGGAGGCGCAGATACTCACCAAGCTCAAGGCGCGCAACCAGGGCCCGTTGTCGGACCAGGCGGTGGCCCGGCTGTTCCGGGAGATCATCTCTTGCTGCCTGTCCTTGGAGCAGCCCTTGACCATTGCCTACCTCGGTCCTGCAGGCACCTACACGGAAATGGCGGCCTTGGCGCAGTTTGGGCACTTCGCGCGCGCCACGCCCATGAACGCCATCGACGAAGTGTTCCGGGAGGTGGAGACCGGCGCCGCCCACTTTGGCGTGGTGCCGGTGGAGAACTCCACCGAGGGCATGGTCAACCACACCCTGGATTGCTTCATGGAGTTCCCCAAGGGGGTGCGCGTCTGCGCGGAGGTGGAGCTGCCCATACACCACGCCTTCGTGCTGCATCCGGACAATTCCGGGGACGCAGGGCAGGTGGCGAACATCCTTTCCCATGCCCAATCCCTGGCGCAGTGCCGCACTTGGCTGGACACCCACTATCCTGGGGTCGGCCGCATCGCCGTGGCCAGCAATGCGCAAGCCGCACGGCAGGTTGCCGAAGACGCCAGCCTCGCCGCCATCGCCGGGGAAACCGCGGCGGAGCGCTATGGGTTGAAGATTGCGGCGCGCAACATAGAGGACCATGCAGACAACAAGACCCGCTTCCTGGTGCTGGGCCTGCAGGACGTGGGGCCCAGCGGGCAGGACAAGACCTCCATCCTGGTGTCCACCAGGAACGAGCCTGGCGCCCTGTTTCGGGTGCTCGAGCCGTTCCACCGGCACAACATCTCGCTCAGCCGCATCGAGACCCGCCCGGCCCGTTCCGGGGACTGGTCCTACGTGTTCTTCATAGACTTCGACGGCCATGTGCAGGACGCCCTGGTGCGCGAGGCGCTCCGCGACGTGGGGCAGGTGGCGCTGGAGGTGCGCCCCCTTGGCTCCTACCCGCGCTCCGTGATATAGCCCGCTTGCGCGGAAAATGCCATTCACCAGTACCGGCCATCTGATGTTGAGAGAAAATAGAGTGTCCGCTTTTAGAACACCTGAAGTGTCCGCTTGCGCAATTCGCGAATATGCAAGGATTCGGCAGCTGGCATGGGCACGGCCATCCTCAATCAGGAGAAGAGGCTTACGGTGTTCCAGGATGCATATTCAATGTGGACGGAGAGGCGATTGACGCAGCGTGTGGCGGCGCATTGGGTGCGCCAGCAGTAGGAGAAGCCGATGGCAGGCCCCGTCAACGCCAGCATCGCCGCCCTGCAGCCCTACAAGCCGGGGCTTCCCATGGAAGACTTGGCGCGGCGGCATGGCTTTGCGGAAGACGGCATCGTCAAGCTGGCCAGCAATGAAAACCCGCGCGGGCCGGCGCCGGCGGTGCGGCGGCGCATTAGCGCCGCTTTGGCCGGCCTGGGCCGCTATCCCGATGGCAACGGCCACTACCTGAAGCAGGCCTTGGCCGCCCACCATGATATCGAGCCGAATCGCATCACCCTGGGCAACGGCTCGAACGACGTGCTGGAGATCGCCGCCAAGGCGGTGCTGGAGGCGGGCAGCGAAGCCATCAATTCCGCCCACGGCTTCATCGTGCAGTACTTGGCCACCATTGGCTGCGGCGCTGCCCTTGTCACCGCGCCTGCGCTGCGGTACGGCTGCGATCTGGACGCCATGCTGGCCCGGGTCACGCAGCGCACGCGCTTGGTGTTCATCGCCAACCCCAACAATCCCACCGGCAGTTGGGTGGATGAAACCGCCCTGACGGATTTCCTGCAGCGGCTGCCGCAGCGCATTTGGGTGGTGCTCGATGAAGCCTACTTTGAATATGTTTCGCATCCGGACTATCCAGACGGACGGGCGCTGCTGGACGCCTACCCCAACCTCATCGTCACCCGAACCTTCTCCAAAGCCCATGCCTTGGCCGGGCTGCGCATTGGCTACGGCCTAAGTTCCCCGCAGATGGCGGATTTGATGAACCGCGCTCGCCAGCCCTTCAATGTCAACGCTCTGGCCTTGGCGGCGGCGGAGACCGCCTTGGGGCAGGCGGACTTTCTGGCCGAATCCGCCGCCTTGAACCGCGACGGTTTGGCGACGCTCGCCGCTGGCCTTGGGCGGTTGGGCTTGGCGCCTCTCCCCTCGCTGGGCAATTTCCTGTGCGTGGACCTCCAGCGTGAGGCAGGCCCGGTGTTCGCTGCGCTGCTCAAGGCCGGCGTCATCGTCCGCACGGTGGCGGAATATGGTCTGTCGTCCCATATCCGCGTGAGCGTGGGGCTGCCCCAGGAGAACGAACGTTTCCTGGCTGCCTTGGAAGCTGTGTTGCGGGCGCCCGGCGGCGGCTGCGCGCCATGAAGGTCGCGGTGGTGGGCACAGGGCTGATCGGCGGGGCCTTCGCCAGCGGGCTGCGCCAACGCGGCTTGGCGCGGGCGGTGGTGGGTTTGGACGTGGATCCGCAACGGGCTGCACAGGCCTTGGCTATAGGGGTGATTGACGCGGTGGCGCAGCAGGTGCCCGAGGACGCTGACGTGGTGGTGCTGGCGGTGCCGGCTGGCGCGGTTGCGCCCTGGGTGCGCCGGCTGGCTGAACATGGGGGCGTGTTGATGGATGTGGCCAGCGTAAAAGGCCCGGTCATCGCTGCGCTGCGCAAGGGTGGCGGAAAGTTGCCGTCCCGTTTTGTGCCTTGCCACCCCATCGCCGGCTCCCAGCATAGCGGCCCGTTGGCCGCGGATGGCGATCTTTTCGTTGGGCGCAGCCTCATCCTGACGCCCGCGCCGGAAACGGACCCGGCGGCCGTGGCCGCGGCAAGCGAACTTTGGCGTGGGCTGGGCGCGCGCATTCATCCCATGTCCGCGGAGCGGCACGACGCGCTTGTGGCGGCCGTCAGCCATCTGCCCCATTTGCTGGCCTTCGCCTACATGCAGCAGATCGAGGAGGGGCAGTTGGCCCATGTTGGCGGCGGCTTTGAGGACTTCACCCGCATAGCCGCTGCGAACCCGGCCCTTTGGGCCGACATCCTGCGGTTGAACCGCACGCCGCTGCAGGCCGCGCTGGGCGCCTTCCGCACCGCCTTGGAACGCTTGGAGGGCGCCTTGCAGGACGGCCAGGGAGATGCGCTGAAGGCCCTGATCGCCAACGCCCAGGCAAAGCGGCGCAAGGTCTCCGATGCCTGAGTTGGCCGCAGCCCCGGTAATCTGCGTGGATGGCCCAGGGGGCGCCGGCAAGGGCACCCTGGCGGCGGCGCTGGCGCAGAAGCTGGGCTGGCATTGCCTGGACAGCGGCGCCCTCTATCGGGCGGTGACCGCGGCGGCCTTGGCCCGTAAGGTCGCCTTGGATGATGCGGCGGCGCTGGCCCGCTTGGCCGCCGGCCTCAACATCGGCGGCGAGGGCGGGCGCATCAGCGCCGACGGCGAGGATATGAGCGAGCGCATTCGCAGCGAAGCGGTGGCGACGGCCGCCTCCCAAGTGGCCCGCCATGGGGCGGTGCGCCAGGCGCTGCTGCTGCACCAGCGCGGCGCCTGCCGTCCGCCGGGCTTGGTGGCGGACGGGCGTGACATGGGCACCGTGGTCTTCCCGCAGGCGGCGCTCAAGATATTTCTGGACGCCGGCCCTGAGGCGCGCGCGCGCCGTCGCCAGAAACAGTTGAGAAGTAACGGGCTGCATGTTAGCTTGGCGTCCGTGCTCGCCCGCATCCGGGAACGGGACAGGCGGGACAGCAGGCGCGCTGCTTCGCCCTTGCGTCCGGCGGATGACGCGGTCGTTATCGATAGCACGTCCCTGACCATTGAAGACGTGCTGCAGGTTGCGCTCAGGCTGGCTGAGGGGCGCGGCCTCATTGCCGCGAAAGGGCCAAACAGCGCATGACATCAACCAACATTGGAATGAGGAAACGCCGTAGCTGGGTTGCCGAAGCCTTGCGGCGTTGCAGAAAAACTACATGAGCGAAACTTTTGCAGAACTGTTTGAGGAAAGCCTGGACACCATCGAAATGGCGCCAGGCTCCATCATCATGGGCACCGTGGTGGACATCGACAACGAGTGGGTGGTCATCCACGCCGGTCTGAAGTCAGAGGGGATCGTCCCCAAAAGCCAATTCCTGGACGAAAACGGGGCGTTCAACCTCGCCATCGGCGACCAGATCAAGGTGGCCATGGAGGTGGTGGACGACGGCCGGGGAGAGACGCGCCTGTCCAGGGAGAAGGCCAAACGCGCGGAAACTTGGCAGATGCTCGATGAGGCGTTTGAGAGCCGCGACATCATAAAGGGGGTCATCAACGGCAAAGTCAAAGGCGGCTTCACGGTGGACATCAAGGATGTGCGCGCTTTCCTGCCGGGCTCGCTGGTGGACATTCGCCCCTTGCGGGAGACCGCCCATCTTGAGGGCCGCCCGCTGGGGTTTCAGGTCATCAAACTGGACCAGAAGCGCAACAACGTGGTGGTGTCGCGCCGCGCCGTATTGGAGCAGGAGAACAGCGAAGAGCGCGAGAAGCTGCTGGAGTCCCTGCACGAAGGCCAGGACATCGATGGCGTGGTCAAGAACCTAACCGATTACGGCGCCTTCGTGGATCTGGGCGGCGTGGACGGCTTGCTGCACATCACCGACATGGCTTGGCGCCGCATCCGGCACCCCAGCGAAATGGTCAATGTGGGTGATGAGGTGAAGGTGCGCATCCTCAAGTTCGACCGGGAGAAAAACCGGGTCAGCCTCGGCATCAAGCAGCTGGGGGAGGATCCCTGGGTGGATCTCACCCGTCGTCACCCCAAGGGCGCCAGGCTGCTCGCCACGGTCACCAACCTGACGGACTACGGCTGCTTCGCGGAGATCGAGGAAGGCGTGGAGGGTTTGGTGCACGTCTCGGAAATGGACTGGGCCAACAAGAACATCCATCCCTCCAGGGTGGTCAACGTGGGCGACGAAGTGGAGGTCATGGTGCTGGACATCGACGAGGAGCGGCGCCGCATCTCCTTGGGCATCAAGCAGTGCCGCCCCAACCCTTGGGATGAGTTCGCCCTGAACCACAGCAAGGGAGACCGCATTCGCGGCAAGATCAAGTCCATCACGGACTTCGGCCTTTTCGTCGGCCTCGAGGGCGCCATAGACGGGCTGGTTTATCTGTCTGACATCGCATGGAACGAGCCCGGGGAGACCGCCGTGCGCCGTTACAGCCGCGGCGAGGAGGTCGAAACCGTCATCCTTTCCATAGACGCAGCGCGGGAGCGCATCGCCCTAGGCATCAAACAGTTGGATCAAGACCCGTTCACGGATTTCGTCACCGTCAATGGGCGCGGCGCCTTGGTCAAGGGCGTAGTGGATGGCGTAACCCCCAAGGAGGCGAGCATCCGCTTGGCCGAGGACGTGTTCGGGGTGCTGAAGGCTTCCGAGATCAGCATGGACCGCATGGAGGATGTCCGCAAGGCGCTGGCCGTTGGGGATGAATTGGAGTTCAAGATCATCAGCGTGGACCGCAGGAACCGAGTCATCGGCCTGTCCTTGAAGGCCAAGGCCGCCGACGAGGAGCGTGCGGCGGTGCTCGAGCACGCGGCGCGGGAGAACCGCAGGGCGGAATCCGCCAGGAAGTCCGGCCTGGGCGACTTAGGCGAACTGATCAGGGCGCAGATGGACGGGGCCAAAGGGTCGTGAAGCCAGCCCGCTTCTTGTGCCGGCTTGGGGCAGGGTTATGAACAAGTCCGACCTCATCGACAGGATTGCGGAGAAGCAAGAGTCCGTGCCGCCCAAGGATGTGGCTTGGGCGGTGAAGATGATCGTCGATCATCTCTCCTTGACGCTGCTGGAGGGTTCGCGCATCGAGATACGCGGCTTCGGCAGCTTCAGCCTGCATTACCGCAAGCCCAGGATCGGGCGCAACCCCAAAACCGGCGAGACGGTCAGCCTGCCGGGCAGACATTTGCCCCACTTCAAGCCGGGCAAGGGCCTGCGGGAGCGGGTGCAATTGGCCTACGAGCAGGAGATGGCCGCCAAGGGGTGAGCGGCGCGCCGGCATGATGCGCATTCGCCGACTGTTTTGGGGGCTTGTCGCCTTGGCGGCTTTCCTGCTGGCGGTGATTGCGGTCAATCAGGAGCCGGTGGCCATCCGCTTCCTGGCTTGGCGCAGCCCAGAGTGGAGCCTGTTCTGGTGGCTGCTGATCGCCTTCCTGCTGGGCGCCGGCCTAGGGGGGGTGGCCATGCTGCCTTCCCGCGGGCGGGCCTTGCGCAGCGCCCGACAGGCGCGCAAAGCCCTTGCGGCGGCGGAGCAGGGGCGCGGCCCTCCCGCCGCCTAGTGTGCTGTCCTGCAAGGTAAGTGGGTTTTAGTCGCTAGGGAACCTTTGAACAAGTCCCGAAAGCCCAGAGGAGCCTAAAGGGCGTGATGGCAAGGCGCGGC
>CAYGBY010000102.1:0-12729 GCA_964348115.1 uncultured Pseudomonadales bacterium | reverse complement strand
CCCCTTCGGGCGCATCATCAAGCTGGGCCTGACTTATCGTCTGGGCAACCAGTAGGGGCGGGGCGCAGTGCAAACGGGGCCGGGAGGACATTGCGGCTCCGCATCCGCGATTGTGTCGGGCGCATCGTCGCGTTGGGGCTGTTCTGGCGGCAGGAGTTTCGCCTGCACCCCTAGTGTGCTGTCCCGCAAGTAAGTGTGATTATTCGTGGCCCTTTTGGCCCCTGGCCGCGTTGCTCCTCCTTGTGTGGGGCCTGCCACAGGGCTTCGTCGCGCCTCGCCGGGAGCCAAAATGGCCTAACGACTAAAACCCACTTACTTGCGGGACAGCACACTGGGAAACCTCTGAACGAGTCGCGTTCGCCCAGCGCCCCGCTGTTTGCGGGCGGAGATGGCGTTGCGGCCTGCCCGCCCGGCACCCGTTCGGGTGTGGGGTTAGGTTGGGCTTGGCCCAAGAATTGATTGGGGTTGGAACTGATAAGGGTTGATCGGCGGCTTGAACATCTCCTTCAGCGACGAACATGAAGCCTTCCGGGAGCAGGTGCGGGACTTTCTGCGCTGCGCCCTCCCGGAGGACCTGAAGGAAGCGCAGCGCCTGTGTCCCGGCATGTTTCTGGACTATGCCCACAACATCCGCTGGCATCGCATTCTGCATCGCCAGGGTTGGGTGGCACCCGCCTGGCCGGCGGAATACGGCGGCCCGGGCTGGGACCTGATGCAGCGCTACATTTGGACCCTGGAGGCCAGCGATGCCGGAGCGCCCAGCTTGGCGCCCATGGGCTTGGGCATGTGCGGTCCGATGCTCATCGGCCATGGCACCAACGCCCAGCGGACGAAGCTGCTGCCGCGCATACTGTCCGGGGAGGACTACTGGTGCCAAGGCTATTCGGAGCCGGGCAGCGGTTCGGATTTGGCGTCCCTACAGCTTAGGGCGGAGTCTGACGGGGCGGACTACGTGCTGAACGGCACGAAGCTCTGGACCACCCACGCCCATTACGCCAACAAGATGTTCTGCTTGGTGCGCACCGCCAACCGGCCCCGTCCCCAGCAGGGCATTACCTTCCTGCTGCTGGACATGGCTTCCCCAGGGATCCGGGTGCAGCCCATCGTCTTCGCATCGGGCACCCATGAGGTGAACCAGGTGTTTTTCGACAATGTGCGTGTGCCCAAGGCGAATATCGTGGGGCGGGAGCACCAAGGTTGGACGGTGGCCAAGTATCTGCTGGAGTTCGAGCGGGGCGGCGGCGGCATGGCGGCCCAGCAAGCCGCTTTGCAGCGCGTCCGGCGGCTGGCGGCGCAGGTCCCGGCGGCTGGCGGCTTCCTCATCGATGATGCGGACTTCAGCCGTCGGCTGGCCGCCTTGGACATCAGGGTGCAGGCCGCCAAGCATACGGAATTGCGCATCATGGCCGCGCTGTCCAAAGGGCGCAATCCGGGCCCGGAGTCCTCCATCCTGAAGAACCTGAGCGCGGACATCAGCCAAGCCTCGACGGAGCTCGTGCTTGAAGCCTTGGGTGCCTACGCCGCGCCCCAGCAAACAGAAGCGCTGGCGTCCGGCGCCAATGTTGACGCCATCGGCCCGGCCGCGGCCGTCACGGCCTTTCCGCGCTACTTCAACATGCGGGCCATCTCAATTGCCGGCGGCAGCAACGAAGTGCAGAAGAACATAGTCGCCAAGCTGGTGCTTGGCCTGTAGCAGACATCTTGGGTTCTATAGCTGCGACGCTGCTTATGGCAGCGTTAGCGCAAGGCCGTAATGTCCCCTTCGGGCGCTTCTCAAATTAGTGCGGACAGGCTGACTCCGCGACGCCGTGCCTCGTTGCGGGCCAGTTCGGCAAGATCGTCCGATAATGAAATCGTGGTAAGGGCCATTTGGCGCCGTCTTGAGTCTGCAGGCAGGCGTATGCAGATATGAATTCATGCACACATACCAACGCGCCGACAATGAGGCGATCCTGGACTGGCGGCTCGGTACGGTCAGCTTGCCCACTCCAGACGCAGCGTCTTTTTCTCCGCAACACAGTCCCGCAGGTACAGATTGATTAGGCTCTGATAGGGAATATTGCTTTGCTCGGCCATAGAGCGGAAGTAGTCGATCGTGTCTTCGTCCAATCGAATCGTTACTTGTTTTTTGGCTTGCGCAGGTAAGGGTTTTTTTACCGATTTTGAGAAGTCGTATGAGTCTTTCATCGCAAAATTCCGAATACTGCTTGGTTCCACTCAGCGTGGGAAAGTCCTGCGCCGCGGTGTTGACAACGCAAGTCCTGCGTTGTGGTTGCAATAACTGCATCCTTGCCGCATTCTAAGCCGCTTTTGGGGCGGGGACCTTCATGACGGAACTTGTGCTGCGCCACGACGACGATGGCTTGTGTGTCCTGACCTTGAACCGGCCGGAGGTGCTGAACGCGCTAAGCCCGGGCCTGTTCGTGGAGTTGCGCGGCCACCTAGACGCCATCGCGGCGCAAACGGACGAGCTGGGCTGCGTCATCCTATGCGGCGCCGGCCGCTCCTTCTCCGCCGGCAATGACCTGAAGGCCATCCAGGCTGGGGAAACCGCCCCCAGCCGCCACTACCAGGCGGAAACCTTGGAGGCCATGGAGCAACTGCCGCAGCCGGTCATCGCCGCTGTGCAGGGGCACTGCTACACGGGCGCCTTGGAACTGGCCTTGGCCTGCGACCTGCTCATCGCCGCCGAAGACGCCCGCTTCGCCGACACCCACGGCAAATGGGGCATGTCCCCCACTTGGGGCATGAGTCAGCGCCTGCCCCGCCGGGTGGGTCTGCTGAACGCCAAGGAGCTGATGTTCAGCGGCCGGGTGGTGGACGGCGCGCAGGCTGTCTCCCTAGGCTTGGCCAACCGCTGCGTGCCCGCCGCGGAACTAATGGCCGCCGCCACCGCCATGGCCCGCTCCTTCCTGAAAAACTCATGGTTCACCCTGCGGGCGGACAAGATGCTGGTCAACCAAGGCCTGAACCGCGGCTTGGCCGACGGTTTGGCCTATGAACGTGCGCACAGTCCTGGCCGCGGCCCGGACATGGAGCAGCGGCTAAAGGGATTCCGCGCATAGGGGCTGGCGGCTAGGGCCCCTCTAAACAAGCCGCGTTCGCCCAGCGCCCCGCTGTTTGTGGGAGGAGATGGTGCTGCGGCCATGGGCAGGCGACCCGCAGAGCGGCGGGGATTCCACAGTCCGCGCGCCGCGGGGCGTCCTTCGGGAGGGCCTAAAGGGCGCTTACGGTGTTGCGGCTCATTGTGTGGTGCCCTGCCACACGGCTTTGCCGCCGCGCCTTGCCATCACGCCCTTTAGGCTCCTCTGGGCTTCCGGGACAGCACACTAGCGGATGAGAGCGGATTTGCAGCTATGAATTCCTGCGGCGCAGGGTGGCCATAGGAGTATTCACCCCAGCATCCGGTGTGCTCATGGACACGGAAGCAGGTGTTAACAGGCCCTAGTTTTCACCCTGGCGCATCGGGGCGCCCACCCGCAGGGAACAGGGTGCTTCTCATAAGGGGGCGGTTCCGCGGGGTTCGCAGCCTGGAATGAAATGCGGCGGCCGCTCATGGAAGGAAACCGGAATTTGTTCGGTCCGAGAGTTTGGGCGCTTGTTGTTGGTTGGTTGTGTGCGAGGCTGGTCAACCCAGTTCAGTGGCGCGGGTGATGATTTTGCCCACCAGCCCGTAGTCCAGGGATTCCTCAGCGCTCATCCAGTAGTCCCGGTCGGTGTCCTCGGCGACGCGCTCCAGGGGCTGGCCGGTGCGGTCGGCGATGATCTGGTTGATGCGCTCGCGGGTTTTGAGGATTTCGCGGGCGTGAATCTCCACATCGGAGGCGTCGCCGCCAAAGCCGCCGGCGGGCTGGTGGATTAGGAAGCGCGTGTTGGGCAGGCAGAAGCGGTTCTCCCGCTCCGCGGCCAAGTAGATGTGGGTGGCGATGCTGCCCACCCAGCCGGTGCCGATGATGCGCACCTTGGGCTTGATGTAGCCGATGAGGTCGAAAATGGTGTCCCCGGACTCCACGTGTCCGCCGGGGGAACCTAGGTAGATGGTGATCGGCTCGTCGCTTGCAAAGGACAGGCTTAACAGTTTCTCCGCAGTGCGCTGGGCTAGGTCCTTGGTGATCTCGCCGAAGATGGTAAGGGTGCGGTGCTTGAATAGCGAACTCTCCAGCAAGTTGAACTGCTTGGCGGCCTCAAGCAGTTCCTGCTCGCCTTCCAGATGGATCATGTCGGCTCCTTTGGGGCTTGTTTGCGATGCCTGGACGGTTGTTCGCGCAGGCGACTGTGCGTAGCTTTGCACACTGGAATTTTACACCAGCGCAATGGGAGATGATGCATGAAGACAGCGATAGTCCTTGGCGTGGGGCCGAAGCTGGGGCTTGGCGGCAAGCTGTGCCAGCGCTTTGCGGAACTTGGTCTGCACGTGTTTGTCGGCGGGCGCACCCAGGCCAAGGTGGATGAGGTGGCGCGGGGCATCGTGGACGCCGGGGGCCGGGCGACGGCCGTTGTGGCGGACGCCACGGACGAAGCGCAGGTGGCGGCGCTATTCGACGCCGCCGGCGAGGATCTGGCCCTCGCCATCTACAACGCCGGCAACAATACGCCGGGACGCATCATCCACATGCAGGCCGCCTATTTCGAGGAGGCCTGGCGCATCGGCTGCTTTGGCGGATTTTTGTTCGGGCGGGAGGCGGTGCGGCGTTTCCAGCCCCAAGGTGAGGGGGTGCTGCTGTTCACCGGCGCCAGCGCGTCCCTGCGCGGGCGGGCCAACTTCGGGGCGTTCAACTCCGCCAAGGGGGCGTTGCGCAATCTGGCGCAGGCCATGGCGAAGGAGTATGGGCCCGATGGCGTTCATGTGGGCCATGTGGTGGTGGATGGGGCCATTGGCGGGGAGAAGATCATCAAGGGGTTCCCGCAGTATGCGCACAAGCTGGGGGAGGCGGGGATGATCTCCTTGGATGGCATTGTGGATGGGTTTGTCTACCTGTACCGGCAGCCGCGCACCGCCTGGACGTTCGAGGTGGATGTTCGGACGTCGCTGGAGCGATGGTGAAGTTGGGCGCGCCCGGCAACATCCGCCGCCGCTGGAAAAGGAAAGGCGGTTGACGGGCGGGCCATCCGGCGTGAATTGCGCCGATTCGGGACGCTTGGCCCGGCGAGCATCCCAAGAGGGTGGGGCGCTTCACTGTTGGCTTAGGGAACCTCTGAACAAGTCCCGGAAACCCGGATGAGTCTAGTTGGCGTGATGACAAGGCGCGGCGAGGCCGTGTGGCATGTGCACCACACAACGAGCTGCAGCACCGCCAGCGCACCCCGCAGTGGGCGGACTGTGGAATTCCGCTGCGCTGCGGGTCGCCTTTCCATGGCCGCAAGGCCATCTGCGCCCGCCAACAGCAGAGCGCTGGGCGAACGCGGCTTGTTAAGCGGTTCCTAGGGGTCCAGTCGGGCTTCGGCGTAGCCGGACACCACGACAGCGCCATCCTGGTTGGTGGTCTCCACCTCTAGGCTGACCACCGGACCGCCGTCCTGTTCCGCCACTTCCTTCACCCTAGACTTGGCGTGCAAGGTGTCGCCGGGCCAAACCTGCCTGGTGAAGCGCACGCCGAACTTCATCAGGCGCCCGTCGCCTACGTAGTTGGTCAACATGCGGCCGGTCATGCCCATGGTCAACATGCCGTGGGCGAAGACGGAGGGATATTTGGCCACTTCGGTAGTGAAGACCTCGTCCGTATGCAGGGGGTTGTAGTCCCCGGATGCGCCGGCGTACTGCACAATCTGGGTGCGCTTGAGATCCTCCACCAGACACTCCTCGTAAGTGTCGCCGACTTTCAGGCTGCTTGCGCTTAGGGCCATGTTCAGTTCCTCTTTGGGTGTTTCGTTGCTTTTGAAGTCTTGCCGCCAGCCCAACGCCGTCAAGCGGCGGCCGGGCCGATGCTGGCGTCCGCGCTATTGGTCCACCGGGCGTTCGGTGCGTACGCCTACGCCCCGGGCGGTGATGACCAGTTCGCCATTTTGGTCCCGGTATTCGGTGATGCTCTCTGAGAACACCAGCTTGCCGGAGCGCTTGCCTTGCTTCTCCCAGGTCTTGCCCGGCTTGACCGTGGCGGTCAGCACATCCCCGGGGCCTATGTGCCGGTGGTATTCGAAGTGTTGCTCCGCGTGCAGGCCGCCGCTAACGCCGCCACCGCCGCCGCCTCCCGCGCCGGATTTCTCCCGCTTCAGTCCGGTGGCCTCCTTGCCGGAGCCGAACCAGGGCTGGCCTATCTTGGGGCGCAGGAAGTAGTCCGGGTCGAACTGGGCGCTGGACTGGGCGAAGGTGGGCGGGGCGATGACCCTGCCAGGCTCCGTGCCGGCGGCGTAGTCCGCATCGTAGTAAATCTGGTTGTCGTCCCCTACGGAGCGGGCGAACATCATGATGTGGCTGGCCTCCACGGGAAATTTGTCAACGGCCATGCTGTCTTCCTCCTTTTGAGCAAGTGGATCTGTGCGCGCGTGAATTGGCCTTGGCAAGCGCACGTCCAGCCTGCCGCAAAGCCCGGCCACGGCGCTTGCAGGCGGCGAAGTATCCACTAGGGCCGCGCGGATTTCAACAGCCTTGTGTGGGGCCGCCTAGGACCGTCCCAAAGTCGTCTATTAGCCCTCGGCAAAGTCCTATATAGCTGGTTTATCAATGTTTTTCAGAAGATTCCGCAATATTCTGCGGCATCTAATGGCTTTTCAGAAATTTTCCTTCAAGAGCGAACACTTTAGGATGGTCCTGGCGGGGGCCGGCATCCGAACCAAGTGTCGCAAATGACGGCCATCCCCTACAGGGGCTTATTGGAATGACGCCCTCGATGCTTACGGAGTGGGCGGCGACGGCCGCGATAGCTGAATTATCCTTGCAAATTGAAATTATATTTTTCAAAATTCAAGGATGATTGAGAGAAGAGTCAAGGAACGGGTAATGGAAGCACTGAGTCGCCAGGCAGCGGTGGCCTTGATCGGCCCGCGCCAGGTCGGCAAGACGACCCTAGCTTATGCGTTGACTGGGGAAAGGGATGCCCTCTACCTGGACCTGGAAGATCGCAACGATCGGCGGAAGCTGTCCGACCCGGCCCTGTTTTTGGACCAATATGAAGACCGGTTGGTTGTTCTGGATGAGATTCACCGTACGCCGGAGTTGTTTCAGTCCTTGCGCGGGATCATCGACAAAGGTCGCCGGAAGGGAAAAAGAACGGGGCGCTTCTTGATTCTGGGGTCGGCTTCCACCGAACTGTTGAAGCAGTCCGGGGAGTCGCTGGCTGGGCGTATCGAATATGTCGAGATGCAGCCCTTGGATATTGGCGAAGTGGGGGCGGCGGACAACACCGTGAACCGCCTTTGGATCAGAGGCGGGTTTCCAGACAGCTATTTGGCCAAAACAGGCAGGGACAGCTTTAGGCTAAGGAAGGATTTTATTCGGACTTACCTGCAACGGGATGTTCCGCAGTTCGGCCCGCGCATTCCGGCTGAGACCTTGGAAAGGCTGTGGAGGATGCTGTCGCACGGGCAGGGAACGTTGCTTAACGCCTCAAACCTCGCGGCAGCCCTATCCCTGTCGGCGCCGACCGTAGCCAAGTATATCGCTCTGCTTGTTGACTTGCTGCTGGTTCGCCAACTAAGGCCTTTCCATGCGAATGTCAGAAAGCGCTTGGTGAAGTCACCGAAGGTCTACGTGCGGGACAGCGGCTTGGTGCATGCGCTGCTGGATATTGAGGACTACAACCAGCTGTCAGGACATCCTGTAGTGGGTGCGAGCTGGGAAGGGTTTGTCATTGAGAATTTGCTGTCCGTGGTTAAAGACCGGTCGCTTGCCGGCTTCTACCGGACTTCGGCAGGCGCCGAAGTTGACTTGGTGCTGGAGTTTCCAGGGCTTTCCGAGATTTGGGCCATTGAGATCAAAAGAGCCTTGTCCGCGAAACCCAAAAAAGGTTTCTATCACGCCTGTGAAGACATACAGCCGGACAGGAGCTTTGTTGTTTATGCCGGTGATGAGCGTTATTCAATTTCAGAGGGCGTAGAAGCCATTGGGCTGGCTGAGATGTCGGAAATGCTGGTAGGGAGAAGCGGGGCATGAACGGGCACCACTGGTTCACCAAAGGAGGCCTTTGGCCGGACTGGAGGCGACTGGTTCGATTCCGTACTTGTCGCGCAGCCCGTTCGACAGCCACGTGAAGTCCGGCTCAGCAGCAATTGCCGCGGCCTGGGACGCAACAGGGCTAACCCAGATAGCGTTAACAGGCCTTAGCACATTCTTGTCTGCAAGCTCCCGCTTCAGGACCGGCGGGCCGCTTTTCGTAGGGACGCCGTCTAACAGTTCAACGCAGTGATCGTCGGCCCAGTTCCACAGCGTCGTATGAACCATGTTCAGGTATGTACTCTCATTCATGAGGTGACCTGCGGCAGTTGCTCGAAATAGTCTTCGTTGCGGCCGAGGTGGACAGCGTAGAAGATCGGCGATGCGCCGAGCGACGGCTTCTCCTGGCGCAGTTTATCGATGACCTCTTCGATGCACGTATCCGTTGCCATGCATTCGATGGTTACGCCGGTCTGCCCCTCGAACGCAGTGGCAAGCCGGGCGAACGCAGAATTCCAATTGCCCGTCACCTGCTGTTTCAGATCAGGGTTCAGCCAGCTGCGCCACCATGAGATCGGCGCCAGCACTTGGACAATTGGCGGCGTCTGGCGATCAAGCCCGCAGCCGAAACGACGACTGGCGTTGCTCGCCAAGGTATCGAGATTGGCTCCGCTAATGGCCGCATAGCGCAGACCCTCCATTAGTGCGTGCATTGGCGAATCGCCTATTGCGCGCTTTGGCGAATCGCCAGGACTAGAGCGCGGGCTTTTAAGTTCGACGACAATAAATCTGCCTGTCTCCGCGGCGCCAAGCAGGTCAATTTCGCCGATGCCTTTGTCCGCCCGTGTCGCCTTGAGAGGCACCTGATAGTCCAAAAAACGCTGCCGACCGCCATTGGGCCGCGGCCAGCGGCCCTTGAGGTTCCAGAGGGCCATTGCGTAGCGTTTTTCCCACTGGACTCTCTTGGTGCAGGGTTTTAGCCTTGTCGTTTTCCCGTCATGTCCCGAGGAAAAGTACGAATTTTTGCGACGACGAGGTGCGATGCACTTCAGTTTCCGGTATTCCGTGGCCAGCTCATCCGCATTCACATCGGCGATGGCATCCTCCAAGGAGGGGTTGGATGCGGTCCAGCGGTCTCGGAACAGGGTTGGGGCTGCATTCTTGTAGTTCATGGGTTATCCACCTCACAGTCTAGTGCGTCAATTTCCGAAGGACCATACTCCATGATAACCCAAAAGTCAAGATCAGAATTGTAGAGATTTGTTACAGCGTCAATTTCCGAAAGACTGCGCTCCATGATAACCAGGGTTGCGTTGCGGCGCAGCCATTGGAGAGGCCACGCGTTCAGTCAACTAGGCCTTCGACGTGTTCCAACGCTTCCGCGAAGGCGTCGCGCTCCAGTTTCGCGCCCATGAACTATTGGGGCGTCGCCTCTTCTCCACTTCGTACCGATAGTTGTAAGGGGGGATTTGGCGTTTAGGCGGAAGCGGTGCGCGAGGCTTTGGGCAGGCAATCGTCACGTGTGCGTCGGAGAATATCGGCGATCCTCAGTCTGTCTCCGGCCTTGGACTCTGCGTTTTTTCCTCGGTGCTTGCGAGATGCTCCTTTCCGGCCGCGGCGAACAGGCGTTCGGCGACGGGCTCGCCAAGCGCCCTTGCGGCGCTGAAGGCGGTGAGGCCGCCAATCCCTCTCAATTCAGCTAGGGCGGCGGGCAGGCAGTCGGCGCGCACACCGGGCAGGAGCCGGGATGACCCCAGGGCGCGGACGCCCTCCGGCGCCTGCAGGTCCAGAATGCGCGGGGTGCGCCGCTTTTCGCCGGTCGCCAGCTCCCAGAGCTCCCGAACCCCAACCGCACGATAGACGTCCACTTTTTCAGCATCGTAGTGGGCGTACTCGACCTCGATGGCGAGGTCCGGTGGGGAATCGCCCAAGGCCGCCAAGGCCGCCGCCTCCCCTTCGCGGGACTCGATCTGCAGGAAGCGCACCGCCCGCTCGCCGATCAGGAACGACTCATCGGGCTCCAGGCTGCGCTTCCGATCCTCCGTGCGCGCCGTAGTGGCGCGCATCGAGACCACCGCAATCCCGCTGGCGAGGCACAGGGCTGCCACCAGCTCCTGAATCTTGCCCGTCGTGAATTCGTGGGACCTGCTCGGCGCCGTGAACACCGCTAGGCGCCTAGTGAGATCGAACCAGCTCCTGCGGAACCGCTTCGAGAGAACCTCGATCGCCGCCTGGAGCATGCGCAGATCGCCCCCGCGCACCGCGAAGACGTCGGAGCCTAGGGAGCTGGTTCCACGCTCGCAGCGCGGCAGCATGGACTCCGGCGGTTCTTGGCTTCGCGCCGCTGTCGCACCCATTCGCGAAGTGCTCCACATCGTGGAAGGGAATTCATCCTCCTATTGTTTGCGGTGGATTGCAATGGGGGGCTTGGGCGATTTGTTGAAACGGCGCCGCCGCGCCCGATCCCCAGCAGGCCTGCCGCGCATATGCGGAGACGGTTCCCGACTCGTCGCACGGCTTCGGAGCGTCACTATAGGAAGGACGACGTAACAACGCAGCATGTGGTTGGCGATGCATCGCATATGACGTGTGTCGCGATGCCGGCGGCGCTGTTCCGATCACGCGTTCTCCGTACGACCGGCACAATCGCGCACATGTTGCCGCCCCACACGCGGTGAGCGTTGGCGACCGCTGGTATTATCGGATAGTGGCCTCCGCGCACGAAGCATGTTGCCGCGCCCCGTGGGGCTTTTGACGCTCAGGAACTGTAGGGCGGATAGTGGCCTCCGCGCACGAAGCATGTTGCCGCCCCGCATCCGGTGAGCGTTGGCGACGGCGGCACACGGGTTGTTGTTTGGCGCGGGCCCACGGGTGCGGCTTCGCACCGTCTCGATCTGCGTGACATAAAGCATGTCGGCACGATCGTCAGCGCCGACGATCTATACCACGATTGATATCATTGCAGAGGGTGTGCAGGGCTACCCTCACTCGGCGACAACGGAAGCGATGACGGGAACGAACACGAAACTGACAGCGGCGGTTGAGACCTACTTCACCGATCTCGGTCGAATACGCGCATCAGGTGGCGCGACCGGGGAGCGGTCGATCTATGGGCCGCTCGCGAACCTGCTCAACGCCGTCGGCGCGACGCTCAAGCCGAAGGTGTTCTGTGTCGGCGAGCTTGCCGACCAGGGCGCGGGTCATCCCGATTTCGGCCTTTACACGGCAAATCAGGTGCAGAGGGGCCACCCGCGCGAGGGTCAGGTGCCGGAGCGCGGCGTCGTCGAGGTGAAATCCCTCGCTGAGGACGCGGGCGCACCCGGCGTGCGTGAGCAGGTTAGGCGCTATTGGGGCCGCTATCGTTTGGTGCTGGTGACCAATCTGCGCGAGTTCGCGCTGATCGGCCCGGATTCGTCTGGCGGAGAGGCATTGCTCGAAGCGTTTCGCTGCGCCGACAGTGAGGCGGCGTTCGCGCAACGGTTGGCGAATCCCCGCGCCTTCGCCCGGGAGTTCGATGCCGGGCTTGGCGAATATCTCGCCCGTGCGCTTTCGCACCGGGCCACGCTGGCTGAACCGAAAGATCTGGCGTGGTTGCTGGCATCTTATGCCCGCGACGGTTTGGGGCGGGTCGAGACGGCGGGCGATGCGCCGCAGCTTGCGGCGGTGCGCTCGGCGCTCGAAGAGGCGCTCGGGGTGCGCTTCGAGGGTGCGCGGGGTGCACGGTTGTTCCGCTCGACACTGGTGCAGACGCTGTTCTACGGTGTCTTCTCCGCCTGGGTGCTGTGGGCGCGTCAGCTTTCGCCGCGGGAGGGTGCATTCGACTGGCGCACGACGGTCTGGCATCTGCGGGCGCCGGTGCTGCGGGCGCTGTTCCAACAACTTTCCGATCCTGGGCGCCTGCAACCGCTCGGCCTCGTGGAGGTGCTGGACAGGACGGCGGCTGCGCTCGACCGCGTGAACCGCGCCGCCTTCTTGGCCCGCTTCAACGAGGGTGGGGCGGTGCCCTATTTCTACGAGCCGTTCTTGGAAGCCTTCGATCCTGAACTAAGAAAGCAACTCGGGGTCTGGTACACGCCGACGGAAGTGGTGCGCTACATGGTTGCCCGTGTGGACCGGGCTCTGAAGGACGATCTGGGCATTGCCGACGGTCTCGCGGCGGAGAACGTCTATGTGCTCGACCCGTGCTGCGGAACCGGCGCGTACCTCGCCGAAGTGCTGCGCCGCGTCGCCGCCAATCTCGAGGGCCGGGGCCTCGGCGCGCTCGTCGGCGCACGGGTAAGGCAGGCGGCGACCGCACGGGTATTCGGCTTCGAGATCATGCCCGCGCCGTTCGTCGTCGCGCACCTGCAGGTCGGCTTGACCATGCATGACCTCGACGCGCCGCTGGCGGACGACGGGACGGAGCGGGCGCAAGTCTTCTTGACCAACGCGCTCACCGGCTGGGAGCCGCGAACGACCAAGCCGCTGCCGTTTCCCGAGTTGGAGGAGGAACGCGACCGAGCGGAGCGGGTGAAACAGAAGGTTCCCATCCTCGTTATCCTGGGTAACCCGCCCTACAACGGTTTCGCCGGCATGGCGGTGGACGAGGAACGGGAGCTTTCGGGAGCGTACCGTTCGACGAGGCGGGTGCGGCGTCCCGA
>CAYGBY010000101.1:0-12781 GCA_964348115.1 uncultured Pseudomonadales bacterium | reverse complement strand
CATCTCCCGCTGCTGGGAGCGGGGCGCTGGGCGAACGCGACTTGTTCAGAGGTTCACTAGGGATAACGCGCCGCCAAGCGCAGAAAATGGCGCCCGAGATCGTCCAACAAGGCGGCATTGCCCTGCGCCTGCGCCCGCACTTGGTCAAGCTGCGCCTGGGCGGCGGCCAAAGTGCGCCAAGGGACCTCCTGCGCGGCGTTGATCTTGGCGCCCACCCAAGTGCGCCAGTCGGCCTCCTGCTGTGCGGTCAGCTGTTGCGGGAAGCAGCGCGCTTTCATCCTGGAGGCCAATTGGGGCAAGCGAGCGTCCTGATAGTCCAAGTCCAGCCAATCGCCCTGCTGCAGCGCCCGCTGGAAGCTCCGGCAACGGGCTTGGTCGTCATCGGCGAAGAAGCCTCCATAGAGGGCGCCCTCCACATCCGCTGGGGGCGGCCCGGGCTCAGCCGCGTAGATCTTTCTCATCTTGCCGGCAAGATTCGCCCGCCGGAGTTGTTTGCGACGCCGCTCAGCAGCCTCCTTGTCCAACCCCAAACGGCGGACGTCGGCGGGGCGCAGCACGGACAAGGGCGCCACAAACGGGCACTTGTTGACGCGCACCTGCTTCAGCGGCGGGCGCTGCGCCGCATCTGCGCCAAACAGCGCCTCGCGCAGGCGCTCCGCCGGCCATTCCAGCAGGGGACTCAGATCCTGGCTGACATCGGCGACGATGATGGCGTTGCTGTTGGTTGGATGGGCGCAGATGGACACCACCGGAGCAAAGCCGCAACGGCTTCTGGGATACATGCCGGAGATGTGTATCCGCACTTGGTCGCCATAAGGCTGCAGCAGCTGCCGGATGCGCCGCTTGCCGCGGGCGGCGAAGAAATACGCAAAGAGCTTCGGCTGGCGCTGGCGCAGCAGGCGCGCCAAGGCGACGGTTGCGCGCACGTCGAAAGCGGCGTCATGCGCCTGACCAGCCGCAAGGCCATTCGCGGCGGCCAGCGCCTCGAGACGATAGACCGGCAGCCCTTCGTCATCCTTGGGCCACTCGATGCCCTGCGGGCGCAAGGCGCCGGCCGCTCTGGCCAAGTCCAGAATGTCCCAACGGGAATTGCCGTCCCGCCACTCACGGGCGTAGGGATCCATCAGGTTGCGGTACAGGCCGTGGCGCACGAACTCGTCATCAAAGCGCAGATTGTTGTAGCCAGCCACGCAGGTGCCCGGCACTGAGAACAGCGCGTTGATGCGGCTGAGCGCCTGCCATTCGGACACCCCCTCCCGCCGGGTTCGCTGCGGCGTGAGGCCGGTGACCAAAGCCGCCTCCACGTCCGGTATGACGTCGTCCGGCAACCGCACATAGGTGGCGTACTCATCCCCAAGGGGACGCAGCTCCAGGTCCGTGCGCAGGCCGGCGAACTGCAGGATGCGGTCCCATAGCGGCGCGGTGCCGGAGGTCTCCAAGTCATACCAATAAATGCTTGCGCCCAAGTGTGAACATCTCCTTTTGGCGTGGCTGATGCGATCAGCCAATTCGTTTGGAATGGGCATGGTTGCCTTAACATAGGGCGCCCGTTCACGAGCATCCCGCCATGTCTCCAACCACCCGCAGGCTCGCAGGGCCCTTGGGGCCCATTCTCGCAGTTGTCGCCGCAACTGTCATGTTGTGGAACGGCTTCGCCCCGCCCGCGGCCATCACCTTGGGCGTCACGGTGCTCTGCGTGATCTGGTGGGTGTTCGAACCCATTCCCATTCCCGCCACCTCCCTCGCGCCACTGGCCGTGCTGCCCCTCAGCGGGGTGCTGACCCCCTCCGAAGTCGGCGCCGCCTACGGCCATCCCATCGTGCTGCTGCTGCTGGGCGGCTTCATCCTAGCCACCGCGCTGGAGCGTTGCGGCGCCCATCGGCGCATGGCCCTAGGCATGGTGCGAGTCTTTGGCGGCGGCAGCAGCAAACGGCTGGTGTTCGGCTTCATGGCCGCCTCCGCGCTGCTGAGCATGTGGATATCCAACACCGCCACCACCCTGATGCTGCTGCCCGTGGCCTTGGCGGTGCTGGAAAGGTCCAAGGACACCCAGTTGGGCACCCCACTGTTGCTGGGCGTCGCCTACGCCGCCAGCGTGGGCGGCATCGGCACGCCCATTGGCACCCCCCCCAACGTGGTGTTCATGGGCGTCTATAGCGAAGTGGTGGGGCAGGAGTTCAGCTTTCTCGAATGGATGGCCATCGGCTTGCCGGTAGTGGTGGTGCTGGTGCCCTTGGTGGGCCTGTGGCTGACTAGGCATCTGTCCCACCGTGGTGAAGTGAAGTTGCCTTCGGTCGGCCAGTGGACCACTGCGGAGGTGCGGGTGGTGGCGATATTCGCCTGCACCGCCCTAGCTTGGATCACCCGCAAGGAGCCTTTCGGCGGTTGGACGGCCTGGTTCGGGCTGCCCTACTCCAATGACGCCATCGTCGCCCTGTTGGCCGCAGTGGCCATGTTCGTCACCTCGGACGGGCAAGGCAAACGCCTCTTGGACTGGGAGAGCGCCGCCAAGATTCCCTGGGGCATGCTGATCCTGTTCGGCGCCGGCATCGGCATCGCGCAAGCCTTCACCGCATCCGGCCTAAGTGAAACCATCGGCGACGCCTTGGCCGGCCTGTCCACTTGGCCGCTGCTGGTCATCATGGCCGTCATCTGCCTTAGCGTAACCTTCCTGACGGAGACCACCAGCAACACCGCCACCACTACCCTGCTGATGCCCATACTGGCGGCAGCCGCCTTGGGCGCCGCCCTGGATCCACGCCTGCTGATGGTGCCCGCCGCAATGAGCGCTTCCTGCGCCTTCATGCTGCCGGTGGCCACAGCCCCCAACGTGATCGTGTTCAGCACCGGGCGCTTCCCGCCTGCAGTGATGGCTAGGGAAGGTTTCGTGCTGAACCTCATCGGCATGCTGACGATCGCCACCCTATGCTACTGGCTGCTGACCTAACCCGCATACTGCACCAAGCCCCTTGATGGGTCGCCGACCGCCGCGCCTTGCCATCAGGCCCTTTAGGCTCCTCCGGGCTTCCGGGACTTGTGCAGAGGTTCCCGAGTTGCACGGCATCGGCGGGCCGGGCATCATCCGCTTTGGAGGCGACGGTGCGGGCGGAAGGCATTGGGAACCGGTTCATGATCTTCACGTGGCTTAGAGGCGCGTTCGCCGCCGGTTTCATCGCCGCCAACACCATCATCGTCTGCGTCCCGCTGTACTCAACCGCCCTTTTGCGGCTGGCTCTGTGGGGGCGATGGCGAGCGGCGGTCACCCGGCGCATGGACAGCGCCATCGATTTCTGGGTCAGCGCCAACTCCGCCATGCTGCGGGTGCTGCGGGTGGTGAACATGGAAGTGCATCGGCCATCCGCAGTTCTGCACCGGGACCGCTGGTACATCGTCGCCTGCAACCACCAAACCTGGGCGGACATCCTCCTGCTGCAGACCGCATTGCGCCCCTGCGTGCCGCCGCTGAAGTTCTTCACCAAGCAGCGGCTGGTCTGGCTGCCCCTTGTCGGACTGGCCATGAAGATGCTGGGGTTCCCCTATGTTCGTCGGGCCTCCACCACTGGCGGCGATGGTTTCCGCGCAGCCGCCAACCGTGACCGGGAGGCGACCCTTGCGGCCTGCGCGGTGTTCCGCAACCACCCGACCGCCGTGCTCAGCTTCCTGGAGGGCACGCGCTTCACCACGGCCAAGCACAGGGCGCAGAAGGCCCGCTTTGCGCACCTGCTGAACCCCAAGATAGGCGGGCTGAGCTATGTGTTGAGTGGGCTGAGCGCCCAACGCCCGCAATTGCTGGATGTGACCATCCACTACCCGGAGGGCGCACCGGGTTTCTGGGCCTTCCTATGCGGCAGGTGCAACCGCGCGCAACTGTGGGTGGAGGCCCATGACCTGCCCCCCGACCTTGCGCAGCAGGGGCTGGCGGCGCAGCGCGCCAAGCTGGCGCCCTTTGTGGAAACGCTCTGGCAGGCCAAGGACGCCCGGCTGACCAGCTTGCTGCGCCGCCAAGCCTGACCGCTGCGCCGGTTTCCCGCCATCCTGCGAGCTGCAAGCCAGCCTATTGCGTCAAGGCCCCCGGTGATTCCCAACAGCAATTCCCATTATGGCTTTCAGCCCCCCACACTCAGGAAGGGCTTGCCGGTCGACTTGGCCTGAATCAAGCCGGAAACGCAGGATGCTCCGCGCCGAACAATGCAGTTGGGCGCCAATGTGGCATCCAATGACCTATCTGGAATTTTCTTTCAAGAGCGACCACTTTGGGGTGGTCCTGGGATTCCCAGGCAAAACCTTGCAGCTACCCGCCTTGGCGGTAAAATTGCGCCCATATCCTAGGCTTGAAACGGAGATCTGCCTTATGCGGGCCGCACTTTCCGCGCTTGTTTTGACCGTGGCCCTTGGGGCCAACGCCGTCCACGCCCTGCGCGCGGACAATTTCGTGCTGCTTGACCAGCTAGGCAAAGCCCATGAGCTGCACTACTACCACGACGCGCCAGCCGTGGTGCTCATGGTGCATGGCAATGGCTGCCCAGTCGTGCGCAACGCGTTGAACGACTACAAGGCGCTGCGCGACCGCTACCATGCCCAAGGCGTACCTTTCTTCATGCTGAACGCCAACCTGCAGGATGATCGCGCCGCCATCCGCCAAGAGGCGGAGGCCTGGGACATAGACATGCCCATCCTGAACGATGAAGCGCAGTTGGTGGGGGAATCCCTGCAGCTCATCCGCACCGCCGAAGTGCTGGTGATCGACCCCAAGACTTGGCAAGTCGCCTACCGCGGCCCGCTGAATGATCGCATCGACGGCTACGAGCGCCAACGGGCAGAGGTGCGGGAGCGCTATGCCGCCGACGCTTTGGACGCCTTGCTGCGCGGCGAAACGGCGGCTGTGGCGCAGCGGGACGCCGTCGGCTGCCTGATCAACTTCCCAAGCCGCGGCGAACAGCACGATCAGATCAGCTACAGCGAACAGGTGGCGCCCATCCTGCAAAGGAACTGCGTGGTTTGCCACCAAGAGGGCGGCATCGGTCCTTGGGCCATGAACGGCTATCCCATGGTGCGCGGCTTCGCGCCCATGATCCGCGAAGTTATCCGCACTAGGCGCATGCCGCCCTGGCACGCGGACCCCCACATCGGCGCCTTCAAGAACGGGCGCGGCCTGACGGTGGAGGAAGCGCAGACACTAGTGCATTGGGCCCAGGCCGGCGCGCCGCGGGGCGAAGGGCCGGATCCCTTGGCGCAGATGCACAACAATAGCGTTGACTGGCCTCTGGGGCAGCCGGATCTGATCATCGATATCCCGCCCTTCACCGTGCCGGCAAACGGCGTGGTCGAGTATCAGTTCCCGGTGGTCAGGAACCCCTTGCAGGAGGACCGCTGGGTGGTGGCCGTGGATATCCTGCCGGGCGACCGCAACGTGGTGCATCACGTTCTGCTGGCCTCCACCGACGCTGAGGACCCGCAAGTGGCGGCGGACGAAGGCCTGACCAACTACATCAGCGGCTACGCACCGGGCAACCAAGCCATGCAGGCGCCTCAAGGCACGGGCATTCTGGTGCCTGGCGGCGGCCACTATCAATTCCAGATGCACTACACCCCCTACGGCAGGACTACGGTGGACCACAGCAAGCTTGGCCTGTACTTTGCCGACAACCCCCCCGCCAACTTCCTGCGCCAGACAGTGGTGGTGGATCCGACCATCCTCATCCCAGCCAACAAGGCCCGCCATCAGGAGCAGGCCTACCTGACCTTCGAGCGGGACGCCCTGCTCTATTCCCTGGTGCCCCACTCCCACTACCGGGGAATCGCCTCGGAATTCGAGTTGCAGCGTCCAGATGGCGGCAGCGAAATTGTCCTGTCGGTGCCCGACTACGACTTCAACTGGCAGCGCACCTACGAATTCGCCGAGCCCGTGCCCATGCCGGCCGGCAGCCGCCTCATCCACCGCACGGTCTATGACAACTCAGCGCGCAACCCCGGCAACCCGGACCCAGATCGCGATGTGCCCTGGGGCCTGCAATCCTGGGATGAAATGCTCTACGGCGCCGTGCAATACGCCTGGGTGGAGGAAACCACCGCCAACCCCATCCACGATGAAGAACGCCAGGAGACCTTCCAGATGGTCGGCTTCCTGGACAAGGACATGGACGGCAAGCTGGCCTGGGATGAACTGCCCGTACATCTCAAGAAGCGCCTTGCGGACGGCATCGCCGCCGCGGACGCCAATGGCGACGGTGGACTGGATGTGGACGAAATACAGTCCATGCAGCGCCAGGCGCAGGTTGCCGCAGCAGGTCCAGCAGACTAGGGAACCTCTGAACAAGCCGTTCGCCCAGCGCGGCGGCGCCTATCCCTGTTGGACGCTTTGCGCAGGCGATGCGCTGCGCAGATCGTGGGCGACCAGGGCACCGGCATGGAACAGGAAGGCGCCCTGCACGAAACGCCCCGCCAACACCTCGGGCAGCCATAGGCGGCTATCCTCCCACATGCGGTGATAGGGCAGGGCATGCAGCGCAAACCAATGCGGCTTGGCCTCCCCGGTCTCCCGAGGGCCGCCTTCCGTTTCCCCAGCCAGAAATACATAGCCCCGCCACTGCTTGCCGTGGCGCTCGACAAACTTCAGGTCCGCCACTAACGCCGCCGTCCGCACCCGCACCCCTACTTCCTCCTGGGTTTCCCGCACGGCGCACTGCAAGGCGGATTCGCCCGGCTCGCGCTTGCCGCCCGGCGCACTGATGCGCCCTGCCCCGTGGCCGCGCTTCTTGTGAATCAGCAGCAGCCTGCCCCGGTCACGAACAAGCATCAAGGTGCCGACCAGATCCGCCCTCCAGCCCACAAGACGCCGGCGAAGCTCGCTTTGCAGCCCAGGCGCCTGCGCCGCAGGAAGTTGCGGAAGCGAAAACGGGACATCGCCGGGGTGAAAACCACTGGTCTCAGAGACCCTGGGCATGCCGATAGCGGACCTCCAGCCGGGCGTATAGATCGGCCTGATCGAGGTCCGGGCCGTCAAAGTCCTTCAACAGCTCCAGCAGATGCTGGTTATCCTCGCGCCCATCCCATAACTTCAGATAGACGCCTTCCCGGTACCCGTGGTCCTGGCGAAAACGGTTCAGCACGTTCTTGCCCGCATAGAGGCCAAACAACTCAGCGAACGGCAAGGGCAGACAGGCCATTGCCTGCGCGAACCGCTGCACGGGGAAGGCGCGTGTGGCCAAGCTTTCCGCCGCCAGCGTCTCCACCGCTTGGCGTAGCGCCTCGCCCCCGGTGGATGGCGCGGGGCGCACATCGAGCGCTTCGGCCAGCGAGGGACTCAGGGCGCCGCGGCGCAGCAGATCGCTCAAGCCGAAATGCCAAATGTCCACCAACTCCAGCTTCACCTGGGCCAAGTCGGCCTCCTGGCGCTTCCACCACTTCCAGCCCAGATGATCCAGCAGTTCGGCGCATTCGATCCAGACCGCGCGGTAGTATTCGTAACCTCTCCCCCGCCAATCCGCATGGATCTGCCGGTTGTGCGCCTCCTGCATGTCCGCCATGGCCGCCAGCATGGCGGTTTTGTCCATAAGGCCGCGCTCCGTCAGGTTCTTCACCAACCGATGGGCGTGGAATGCAAACGCCCCACGCACGGGCGCGATGCTAGTTGCCCATCCCCTTGGATGCAAATCTGCTAGCATTCGCAACCGCCGGACCTTAACCGAAGGGAAGCCGCATGGATCTGTCCTATGGGCCTGAGTACGAGGCCTTTCGCGCCGAAGTGCGCACCTTCATCGCCGCCCATCGGGATCAGGCCCCGAAGGGCGCGCCGCTGCGCTCCCAAGCAGTGGTGCGCTGGCAAAAGATGCTTATCAAGCATGGCTATGCGGCCAGAACCATCCCTAAGCAATACGGCGGTTTCGGGGCCGAACCGGACATTCTGCGCTCCCGCATCATCGCTGAGGAGTTCGGCGCCGCCCAAGTCAGCCCAGGGCTGGGCGGCCAGGGCATCTCCATGTTGGCGCCCACCCTTCTGGAGTTGGGCACGGAGCAACAGAAACAGCAGTTCATTCGCCCCACCCTTCATGGAGAAATGGTCTGGTGCCAAGGCTATTCGGAACCCAACGCCGGCAGCGACCTTGCCGCCCTACGCACCAGTGCGGTGCTGGACGGCGATGAATGGGTGGTCAACGGCCACAAGATCTGGACCAGCACAGCCCACTTGGCGGACTGGATCTTCTGTTTGGTGCGCACGGAGCCCCAGGCGCCCAAGCACCGGGGAATCTCCTTCCTGCTGTTCCGCATGGATTCTCCGGGCATCAGCGTGCAGCCGCTGGTGGACATGACCGGCGTCGCCAACTTCAACGAGGTGTTCTTCACGGATGTGCGTGTGCCCAAACATCAGATCGTGGGCGCCCGCGGGGAAGGCTGGAAGGTGGCGAACGCCATCCTCGGCCATGAGCGCAGCTCCCTAGGAGACCCGAACGCCATGCTTTCGCGCCTTAACGCCCTTATCAAGCTGATGCAAACCGAAACCATCAACGGCCAGCGCCTGATCGACCATCCCGCCTACCGGGACCGCCTGATGCGCATCCAAGGCCGGGTCATGGCCTTGGGCTGCAACGACATGCGCCTGCTGTCCGCCCGCATCAACCAAAAGGACGACGTTGGGCTGGCGCGAATGATCGTCAAGCTGCAAGGCACGGAATTGCGCCATGAACTGGAGCAGTTGGGCTTGGACGCCCTGGGCGAACTGGGCCTCGCCTATGGCAAGAACCCATACTTGCGCGACCACGGCAACTGGCAAACCCACTACATGTACTACTTGGGCCTCATCATCGGCGGCGGCACCTCGCAGATCCAAAAGAACATCATCGCCGAACGCGGTCTAGGGCTGCCCCGGGAACCCAAGCTGGCGATTGGAGCTTAGGGCAAGCATGGATTTCGGCCTTTCGGATGAGCAGACCCTGTTCCAGGACACTCTGCGCAGCTTCTTGTCGGCGCGCGTCGGCCTGGATCGGGTGCGCCGCATCGCCGCCGGGGATGAGCCCGCGGCCGCAGTCTGGCGGGAACTTGCCGAACTGGGCATTTGCGGGCTGATCATTCCCGAAAGCCAAGGCGGCGTCGGCCTGAACCTGCTCGACGCCGCCATCGCCGCGGAGCAGCTAGGCGCCGGAGTCACGCCGGCGCCCTTTCTCGGCTCCGCCGTCATGGCGCCCTTGGCCCTGCGGCTGGCCGGCGGCCAGGAGGACCGTCTGCAAAGACTCGCCGCCGGTGAACTGCGCATCGGCATCGGCTTGGCGGAGGCCGTGGCGCGGCGGGGCGGGGCCGGCCTGCGGGCGGAAAACGGCGCCCTGCACGGCGCTTGCCGCTATGTCCTGGACTATGGCGCGGATGAATACCTCCTTGCCGACACGGACAGCCGCGGCCTGTATCTGGCTGCAGCCGACGCGCTGACCCATCAGCCCCTGAGCATCGTGGACAAGACGCGCGCCACAGGAGAACTGATCTGCGACGGCGCTGCAGGCCTCCCCCTAACGCCAGATCCGGGCGTTCTGCAGCAGGTTCTGGACGCTGGCCTGGTCATGCTGGCGGCGGACATCCTAGGCGCGGCCCAGGCCATGCTGGAGCAGGCCGTGGCCTACGCCAAGGAGCGGGAGCAGTTCAACCGTCCCATCGGCTCCTTCCAGGCCGTGAAGCATCTGTGCGCGGAAATGGCCGCAAGCCTGGAGCCCTGCCGGGCCATGGTCTGGCACGCCGCCCACGCCTTGGACAGCCTGCCGGACCAAGCGCATCTGATCGCCTGCCACACCAAGGCGCATCTGGCCGAAGTGGGTGCCTTCGTCGCCCGCACGGCCACCGAAGTGCACGGCGGCATGGGCTTCACTGACCTGTTGGGCCTGCACTACTGGTTCAAGCGCATCGGCTTCGCCAGGCAAACCCTAGGGACGCCGGAACTGTTGCGCGAAGAGGCGGCGCGGGCGCAGGGCCTGATGCCCTGATGCGAAAACGCCGCCACGCCAACCAACCCTCAGGGCCACCCCAAAGTCGTCCACCAGCCCTCGGCAAAGCCCTATGCAGATGGTTTATGAATGTTTTTCGGAAGATTCCGAAATATTCCGCAGCATCTAATGACCTTTCAGAAATTTTCTTTCAAAAGCGAACACCTTGGGATGTCCCTGCCAACCCCCTTGAAAAAGTCGCCCCCACGGGTTGAAGCCGCAGCATTCGCCGCCATATAAACTTGGGTGACCGGAACCCGATAAATGAGGTCCCATGGCTGAAACCTATCCCGTCCTGCCCCTGAAGAACACGGTGGTCTATCCGCAGATCGTCATCCCTTTGGCAGTGGGTCGGCCACGCTCCCTGGCGGCCGTCAAGGCTGGCCTTGAGGGGGAGCGGCGCATTATCACCGCAGCGCAAAGAAAAGCGGGCAAGGAGGATCCACAGTGCAAGGATCTCTTCCCCATCGCCACCATCTCCACCATCAACCACATCGAGCGGCGGGAAAAGGGCTCCCAAGTCATCGTCCAGGGGGTGGAGCGGGTGCGCCTGCGCCCGGTGGAGCACCAGAATGACTACCTGGAGGCCGAATACGAACGCCTGCCGCAACTCAGCATGGAGAACCTTGGCAAGCAGGCCGCCCATGTGGACGCCCTGCTGCGTGAGAACCTGGAGATATCCAAGCGCATCGCCCATCTGTACGGAGGCGACAACGGCGATCAGATCTACCAGCAATTGATCGGCTCCATCAACGACCCCATCACGCAGATGTACCGAATCGCCAATCTGGCCAACATCAGCCTGGAGCAGGAGCAGTCCGTGCTGGAGTGCGACACGGTGAAGGTGTTGATGGAGGTGGTGCATGAAATCCTCAACCATGAACAGAAGGTCACCGAGCTGCGCCGGCAAATTGCGGAGCAGGCCAGGGAGGATATCGACCAACAGCAGCGGGAACATCTGCTGCGCCAGCAGAAGCGCGCCATCGAGGAGGCCCTAGGGGAGCAGGAGGAGGCGGACGTAGCGGAGTTGCGCCGCCAAATCGAGGAAGCCAAGCTGCCCGAGAACGTGCGCAGCGAGGTGGACCGGGAGCTAAAGCGGCTTAGCCGCATGTCCAGCCATTCGGCGGACTACCAGATTGCCCGCGCCTACCTGGAGTTGGTGGCGGAACTGCCTTGGACCGGACACACTGAAGATCAACTGGATCTGGAGCACGCCAAACAGGTGCTGGACGAGGATCACTATGGCCTCGACGACATCAAGGAGCGCATCCTGGAATCCTTGGCCGTGATGCAGCTAAACCCCGAGGCCAAGGCCCCCATACTCTGCTTTGTCGGCCCGCCAGGGGTGGGCAAGACTTCCTTGGGCCAATCCATCGCACGGGCCATGGGACGCAAGTTCGAGCGCATGAGCCTTGGCGGCCTGCATGATGAATCCGAACTGCGCGGCCACCGCCGCACCTATGTGGGCGCCATGCCCGGCCGCATCCTGCAGGGCGTACGCCGCGCCGGGGTCACCAACCCCATCTTGATGCTGGACGAGATTGACAAGCTCGGGCGGGACTTCCGCGGCGACCCCGCCGCCGCCCTAATGGAAATCCTGGACCCGGCCCAGAACAAGGAGTTTCGGGACAACTACCTGAACCTGCCCTACGATCTGTCCGCAGTGCTCTTCATCACCACCGCCAACACGCTGGAGGGCATTCCGCGCCCGCTGCTCGACCGCATCGAGGTGCTGGAGCTTTCCGGCTACAGCGACGAGGAGAAACAGGCCATCGCCCGCCAATACCTGATCCCCCGCCAGCGCAAGGAGGCGGGGCTGCGGGCCAGTCAGCTAAACATCACCGATGAGGCGCTGACCTACATGGTGCGCCGCTACACGCGCGAAGCCGGGGTGCGGGAACTGGAGCGCGTCATCGGCCGGCTGGGCCGCAAGCGCGCCCGGCAGGTGGTGGAGGCCAAGCGGGCCAACAGCCGCATCACCATCAAGCAACTGGCCAAGCTGCTGGGGCCGGAGAAGTTCAAATCCAACAAGGGCCGCGAGCACATCGCCCCCGGCGTGGCCACTGGCTTGGCCTGGACGGAGACCGGCGGCGACATGCTGTACGTGGAGGCGGCGCTCACCCCCAAGGATGAAAAGGTAACCCTCACCGGACATCTCGGCCAAGTGATGCAGGAGTCCGCCAGGGCGGCGCGCAGCTACATCTGGTCCATCGCCGGGCAGCTCAACCTGGATCAGGCGCGCATAGAGGAAAACGGCATCCACATCCACGTGCCGGCCGGCGCCGTGCCCAAGGACGGGCCTTCCGCGGGCGTCACCATGGCCACCGCGCTGTTCTCCGCATACAGCGGCAAATGCGTACGCAACGATCTGGCCATGACCGGGGAACTCACCCTGTCCGGCCTTGTGCTGCCGGTGGGCGGCGTGAAGGAGAAGATTCTGGCGGCCCACCGTGCGGGTTTGCGCAACATCATACTGCCCAAGGAAAACGAGCAAGACCTGATCAAGCTGCCGCAAAGCGTGCGCAAGGAAATGGCCGTCACCCTAGTGGAGAATCTGGTCGACGTCCTGCACGCAGCCTTGCCGGATGCATTCAGCACCACCCGGCAAGCCAAGGCCGCCTAGGGAACCTCTGAACAGGCCCCGGAAGCTCAGAGGAACCCAAAGGGCGTGACGGCAAGGCGCGCGGCGAAGCCGTGCGGCAGGCCTCACACAATGAGCCGCAACACAGCCAGCGCGCCCTTTAGGCTCTCCCGAAGGACACCCCGCGGCGGGCGGACTGTGGGATCCCCGCCGCGCTCCGGGTCGCCTTCCCATG
>CAYGBY010000100.1:0-12839 GCA_964348115.1 uncultured Pseudomonadales bacterium | reverse complement strand
TTGGCTTCGGCACCATCCGCCCCAGCAAGGCTTGACGAACTTATAGCCGCTTTCTAGCCTAAACGCAACCTGACGCGCCGATTTGGCGAATAGTGATGGTTTCAGTGGCGTGTCGTCAGTCGGCCCGGGCGCGCACTGCAGGACTTTCCCACGCTGAGCGGGGCCAAGGGATTGTTTGCTTTGAGGAACCTGTTCTGGTGATTTGGCGTGGAATCTCGTCCGGTGTTGTTGCTTTGGGAGTCAAGGCGTCCCACATCGGCGTGGGAAAGCCCTGCGCCCTGTGCGCATTGGGGTTGAATTGCGCCGCCTTATGGTTGTACCTTGAAGCCCTCTTGGCGGCAGGATGGCGCGTGGAGCAATCCGGTGAATACCGCATCTTGGCGGAACGGTCGCTGGTCTGGGAGGCGTTGAACGATCCCGCCGTGCTCAGCCGTTGCATCGACGGCTGCCAATCCATGACGCGGCGGCAGGATGGCGCCTACGCCGCCGCCGTGAAGGCCAAGGTGGGGCCAGTCAAGGCCACTTTCCAAGCCGTCCTGACCCTCGCGGATCTGAACCCCCCGGAAAGCTACGTGCTGCATGCAGACATCAAGGGCGGAGGGGCCGGCTTCGGCAAGGGCTCCGCCTATGTCTCCCTAACCGCCGATGGCGACGCCACGGTGCTGCGCTATGAACTCAACGCCAAGGTGGGGGGCAAGCTCGCGCAAGTCGGCGCGCGGCTGATCAACGGCGCCGCCCGCAAGATGGCGGCGGACTTCTTCTCCGCCTTCAGCCGTACGCTCAATCAACCGGAACGAACGCAATGAACATAACCATAGAGGTCAACGGCGCCCCGCGCAGCCTGGAAGTGCAGCCCAACAGCCTGCTGGTGCACACGCTGCGCGAACAGTTCGGCCTTACCGGCGCCCATGTGGGCTGCGACACCAGCCAGTGCGGGGCCTGCACCGTGCATTTGGACGGCCGCGCCATCAAGGCTTGCGCGGTGCTCAGCGTACAGGCCGACGGCCATGCGGTCACCACCATAGAGGGCATCGGCACGGCGGACGCACTGCACCCCATGCAGGCGGCGTTCCGGGACTGCCACGCCCTGCAGTGCGGGTTCTGCACGCCGGGCATGATCCTATGCGCCCTGGACCTTGTGCGCAGCAGCGCCCCCCTGACCAACCAAGAAGTGCGTGCGGGGCTTGAGGGCAATATGTGCCGCTGCACCGGCTACCACAACATCGTGCAAGCGGTGCTGCAGGCGCAGGAAGCCATGATGGGCGGCAACGGCGAGGAGCAAGGCGAATGAGCACGGCAACCGGCATCGGCGCCTCGGTCAAGCGGCGCGAGGATCTAAGGTTCATCACCGGCACGGGCGCCTACACGGACGACCTGAACCTGCCCGGCCAAGCCTACGGCCTATTCCTGCGCTCCCCCTACCCTAGGGCCGGAATTGGGGAATTGGACACAGCGGAAGCGCGGCAAGTGGAAGGTGTGCTGGCCATCTTCACCGGTCGCGACACCGCAGCTGCGGGCTTGGGAGATCTGCCCTGCGGCTGGCTGGTGAAGTCCCAAGACGGTTCGGACATGGTTTCGGCCCCGCACCCGCCCCTAGCTGTCAGCCAAGCCAATTATGTGGGTGAGCCCTATGGTTTGGTGGTGGCGGAAACCTTGGCCGCGGCGCGCCAAGCGGCGGAACTGGTGACCGCCAACCTTGACGAGCTTGCGCCGGTGGTGGCGCCCGCAGCCGCAGCTGACGCCGCCCCCATCCATGCCGGCATGGAGACGAACCTAGCCTACACCTGGGCGCTGGGCGACCAAGCGGCCACGGATGCCGCCTTGGCCGAAGCCGCCCATGTCACCAAGCTTGAGCTCACCAACAACCGCCTGATCCCCAACGCCATGGAGCCGCGCGCCGCTCTTGCGGACTACAACCGGGCCAGCGGCGAATACGTGCTGCGCACCACCAGCCAAAACCCCCACTTGGCGCGGCTGGTGCTGTCCGCCTTCGTCCAAGTCGCCCCAGAGCATAAGCTGCGGGTCATCGCCCCAGACGTGGGCGGCGGCTTCGGCTCCAAGATCTTCATCTATGCGGAGGAGGCGGTGATCACCTGGGCCTGCGCCAAGGTGGGCCGGCCCATCAAGTGGACCGCGGAACGCTCCGAATCCTTCCTTTCCGACGCCCACGGCAGGGACCATGTGACCACTGCCGAACTAGGCTTGGACAGCCAAGGCCACTTCACCGCCTTGCGGGTGCGCACAACCGCCAACCTCGGGGCCTATCTGTCCACCTTCGCCTCCGCCGTGCCCACCTACCTGTACGGCACCCTGCTGGCCGGCCAGTACAAGACGCCCAACATTCATGTGCAAACCCGCGGCGTGTACACCAACACCGCCCCGGTGGACGCCTACCGGGGGGCCGGACGCCCGGAGGCCACCTTCGTGGTGGAGCGGCTGGTGGAGACCGCCGCACGGGAACTGGGCAAGGATCCCGCCGAACTGCGCCGCCTGAACATGATCCAGCCCCATGAATTCCCGTACGAAACCCCGGTGGCCCTGGTTTATGACACCGGCAACTACCAAGCCAGCTTGGACCGGGCGCTGGAGCTTGCGGACTACGGAGGCTTCGCCGCCCGTCGCACGGCATCGGCGGCGCAGGGCAAACGGCGCGGCATCGGCTTCTCCTGCTACATCGAGGCCTGCGGCCTGGCGCCCTCGCAGCTGGCCATTCAGTTGGGGGCCGGGGTGGGGCTGTACGAAAGTGGGGAGATCCGCATCAACCCCACGGGCTCCGCCACCGTTTTCACCGGCGCCCACAGCCACGGCCAAGGCCATGAGACGACGTTCGCGCAACTGGTGTCCGACAAGCTGGGCATCCCATTTGAAGACGTGGAAGTGGTGCATGGAGATACCGGGCGCATGGAGTTCGGCCTTGGCACCTACGGCTCGCGCTCGTTGGCCGTGGGCGGCGCCGCCCTGGTCAGCGCGGCGGACAAGATCATCGCCAAGGGCAAGCGCATCGCCGCCCACCTGATGCAAACCGATGCGGATGAAGTGGCCTTCGCTTACGGCGCCTTCACCAGCGGCAACCAGCAGCGCACCCTGCAGGAGGTCGCCTTCGCCTCCTACGTTCCGGCGGACTACCCGGAGGATCTTGAGCCCGGCCTTTCCGAAAAGGCCTTCTACGACCCGAAAAACTTCACCTACCCGGCGGGCGCCCATATCGCAGAGGTGGAGATCGACGAGGAAACCGGTGTTGTGCAGTTGGTCAACTTCGTGGCCGTGGACGACTTCGGCACGATCATCAACCCCATGATCGTGGATGGGCAGGTGCATGGGGGCTTGGCCCAAGGCGCCGGCCAAGCGTTGATGGAGCACGGCGTCTATGCCGCCGACGGCCAGCTAACCACCGGCTCCTACATGGACTACTGCATGCCCCGCGCCGACGACCTGCCCGACTTCAAGGTGGACACCACCCAAACCCCCTGCACCCACAACCCCCTAGGCGCCAAGGGCTGCGGCGAGGCCGGCGCCATCGGCTCACCCGCCGCCATCATCAACGCGGTGACGGACGCCCTGGGCGTCAAGGACATCTCCATGCCGGCCAGCGCGGAAAAGGTGTGGCGATGCCTGCAAGGCAAACCAGCCTCCGATCCCGCCTGCTAGTGTGCTGCCCGACAAGCAACCATAACAATCACATGTGTTCATAAGCGGATAAAATGTTTCTATTTCAATAATTTACATGAATTTCGAGTGCCAAGGACAAACACAGGAAAAAATCGGACAGGACACTAATGTGCTGTCCCGTAAGTAAGTGTGATTATTCGTGGCCCTAGCGGGCCACCAAGGAAGCGACTATGCACCCATTCATCTACCACAGGCCAACCAGCCTGGAGCAGGCAGCCGCTCTGCACCAAGCCGCCGAGGACCCCGTTTACCTCTCCGGCGGCCAAACCCTGCTGCCCACCATGAACCAACGGCTGGCTGCGCCCAGCGATCTCATCGACCTGCAGGCCATCGCAACCCTGACGGGCATTGCCGTGGCTGCGGACAGGGTGCGCATCGGCGCCTTCACACGCCATGCCGATGTCGCCGCCAGCGCCGAAGTGCAGCGCGCCCTGCCCGCCCTGGCCCACTTGGCGGGGCAAATCGGCGACCCCCAGGTGCGCAACCGCGGCACCCTCGGCGGCGCCTTGGCCAACAGCGACCCAGCCGCGGACTACCCAGCCGCCGTTCTGGCCCTGGATGCGACTATCCATACGGACCAGCGCCAGATCCCCGCCGACGACTTCTTCCAAGACCTGTTCGAAACAGCGCTGACGCCGGGTGAAATCATCACCAGCGTGGATTTCGCCATCCCCAGCCGCGCCGCCTACCGCAAGTTTCCCAATCCCGCCTCCCGCTACGCCATAGTGGGCGTGATGGTGGCGGACTTGGACGGCCGCATCCGCGTGGGCGTCACCGGCGCCGGCCCGTGCGCCTTCCGCGCCCACGCCTTTGAGGCGGCGCTGGCCGACAGCCCAACTCCCGCAGCCCTGGACAGCCTGGATGTGGACGCCGCCAACTTAAACAGCGACATGCATGCCTCCGCTGATTATCGCGCACACCTGGTCAGGGTGATGGCGAAACGCGCCACCGCTGCACTCTAACCTTCAACGCCCAATTTCATGTATTCAAGCGCCATCCCAATGCGCGTTCCAAGAGCCTGCGCCAAGAAAACACTGCAAAGCAGCACAAATTACCAAGGAATTTTTCCACGGCGCATACTGCCCCTCGAAAGTCCGGCGTCGCATCGAGAGCGCCGAGGCGACCGTCTGGCAAGGCGCGGGGAACGGAGATATCGGGCGTATTTAAGCCACCAGCAACGTAGTCAAGCCCGGTGCATCGGCGTTCCGATGCAGGCGGACCTTCGCCACGAGCTGCTAGGGCCTGTTGAGGAACCTCTGCACAGGTCGCGTTAAGTAGTAAACTTTTTATTTCAATAACTTAAGACTTTTCGCTTGCTTAGGTCCGACAAACTGCTAGCCCAATCCGTGCTTTGCCGAGCTCTTTCCGATGATCTCGACAGCGTCCGCCTCAGCCAGGTGCGGGTTTCCGACCCGGCGCCCGGCGAAGTGCGCGTACGGCTGTACGCCTGCGCCGTGAATTTTCCGGATCTGCTGATGATCCGGGGCAAGTACCAGTTCAAGCCGCCCCTGCCCTTCGCCCCAGGCGGGGAAGCGGCCGGCGTGGTGGAGGCTGTGGGCGCACAAGTGTCCCGCCTGCGTGAGGGCGCCCCGGTCATTGTCGCCATGCGCTATGGCGGCTTCAGCGAACTGGTGAACGTGCCGGCGGAGGCTGTGCGCCCGAAGCCGGCTCGTCTTTCCTACGCCAAGGCGGCTTCCTACCAAACCGCGTACCTAACCGCCCATGTGGCCCTGGTGCGCCGCGCCGCCCTGCAGCCTGGCGAGGTGCTGCTGGTGCACGGCGCCACCGGCGGCGTTGGCATGGCGGCGGCGGACTTGGGCAAGCGGCTTGGGGCCAGGGTGATCGCCACGGGGAGCCGTGACGACAAGCTGGCGATAGTCAAGGCCAGAGGCGCGGACGAGGTTCTGAACTACAGCTCGCCGGATGGTCGCCTCGGAGGCTTCCGCGATGCCGTGAAGGCGCTGACCGACGGGCGCGGCGCGGATGTCATCTATGACCCAGTCGGCGGTGATGTCTTCGATGAATCCATGCGCTGCGTCAATTGGGGCGGACGCGTTCTCACCATCGGCTTCACCAGCGGTCGTTGGCCCCAAGCCCCGGTGAACCTGATCCTGATCAAGGGCATCTCAGTGGTCGGCGTGCGCGCTGGCGAATACTGCCGCCGCCACCCGGAACAGGGCCGTGAAATCAACGACATTCTCCTGCAGATGGCCAGCAACGGAGACATCGACCCCTATGTTTGCAAGGGCTTCCCGCTGCACCAAGCCGCAGACGCCATGCGCCTGCTGGAGAACCGCGAAGTCGTCGGCAAGACCGTGGTCACCATGAACGGCTACCAGCTAGCGCAACCCACACCTTAAACCCAGCCCGCCAACCTCCACCCCCTCCGGCCTCGTCATGCCCGCTGGGCGCCCTTCGCACCGCGCTGGTGGACCCGTCCCCGACCGTCCTGACCCCTCCGGCCTCGTCATGCCCGCTGGGCGCCCTTCGGGAGGGCTTAACTGCTAAACCGCTCCTGCAGCCGCCGCATTCCATGCAGCCAGCGATCGTAGTCCGCGGCCTTGCGGCGCATGTACTGCGCCACCTCCGGGTGCGGCAGCACCAGAAACCGCTCTTCCCGCAGCGCCTCCACCACCGCATCCGCTGCCTGCTCCGGCTCAATCATGCCATCGACGCCAGCCACGCCCGGACCGTCTGCGGTCATGGCCGTGCGCACCGCTTGCGGGCACAGCACGGACACCTTTATGCCGTCACGGCCATGGGTGATGGCGATCCACTCGGCCAAGGCCACAGCCGCATGTTTGGTGACGGCGTAGGTGACGGAGCCCAGCTGGGTGAGCAGGCCGGCGGCGGAAGCCGTGCTGAGCAAATAGCCGCCGCCGCGTGCAATCATTTTCGGCACCAGACATCGCGCCGCCCACACATGCGACAAAGTGTTCACCCGCCAGATTCGGTCCCAAACCTCATCTGACGCATCCAGACCCTCCCCGACCCCTATGCCCGCATTGGAGCAGAACAGATCGATGGCGCCGTAGCGCCGCTCCGTGTCTTCGATCAGGGCGACCAGATCTCCTTCAACACCCACGTCCAAGCGGTGGCCCACGCCGCCGATGCCGTCCGCAACCTCCGCAGCGCCCGCCCCGTCGAGGTCCGCCACCACCACCAACCGCGCCCCCTCCGCCGCGAACCGCTCGCACATCGCCCGGCCGATGCCGCTGGCGCCCCCGGTAACCACGATGAGTTTGCCTGCTGCCTCCATCCGCTGCCCTCCATAAAAGGAAACAACCTTAGATGTTTAGTCCGCACAGATCGATATGTCGTCGGCAGTTCCTAGGACTATCTCAAAGTGTTCGCTCTTGAAAGAAAATTTCTGAATGGCACCAGATGCCGCAGAATATTGCGGAATCTACGGCGGTTCCCAAAGCCGCCGCTCCGTTCGCCGCGTCGCGGTTTGAGCTTCTCGCCATTGGACGCCACCGAAGCGGCGGGCGCCTGTGCGTCCAACCGCCATGATGCTACAGTGCGTGGCGATGGAGACGATGTTCGACTTGGCTGAACTGGAGCAGGCCCGCAGCTTGGTGGCGCAAACGGTGCCGCCCACCCCGCAGTATCGTTGGCCGGGGCTGCGCAGACGGGCCGGGTGCGAGGTTTGGCTGAAGCATGAGAACCACACCGCCATCGGCGCCTTCAAGGTGCGTGGCGGCTTGGTCTATCTCGATGCGCTGAAGCGCTCCGGCAGGCTGCCGGCCCGGATGATCACCGCCACCAGGGGCAACCACGGCCAAAGCATACCGTTCGCGGCCCGCCGCCACGGCGTGCCGGTGACGGTCTATGTGCCCAAGGGCAACAGCCCGGAGAAGAATGCCGCCATGCGGGGCTGGGGGGCGCAGCTAGTGGAATTTGGGCGGGACTTTGACACAGCCCGGCAGGAGGCGGAGCGCCACGCCGCCGCTGAGGATGCGCTGATGGCGCCGGCCTTTCACCCAGCCCTGGTGCTGGGGGTGGCCACCTATGCGCTGGAGTTGTTCAGCGCCGTTGCGGATCTGGACGCCGTCTACGTACCCATCGGCATGGGTTCGGGCATCTGCGGCCTGATCAGCGTACGCGACCTGCTCGGCCTGAAGACGGAGGTCATCGGCGTGGTGGCCGCCGAGGCGCCCGCCCTTGCCTTGAGCCATGCGGCCGGCCAATTGGTGCAGACTGACACCGCCGCAACTTTCGCCGACGGCTTGGCCTGCCGCATGCCACATGCCGATGCCTTGGGCTGCATCCGCGCCGGGGCCGCACGGATTGTCCAGGTCAGCGAAGATGAGATCGCACAGGCCATGCGGGCGATCTATGCGGATACGCACAACCTGGCCGAAGGGGCAGGCGCCGCGGCTTTCGCCGGGCTGATGCAGGAGCGCACCCAGCAGGCCGGCAAGCGCATAGGCGTAATTCTGTCCGGCGGCAATGTGGACGCGGCGGTCCTGCGCACTGTGCTGGCCGGGAAGACGCCCAAGGTCAACTGACCCGGCAACTGTCCGGCGGCCAGTCGAGGTACAATGCGCCAATGCGGGAATAGCTCAGTTGGTAGAGCCCTTGCTTCCCAAGCAAGCTGTCGCGGGTTCGAGTCCCGTTTCCCGCTCCAACGCCCGCCAGCCGTTTGGGGCACATAGGTATCAGTTTTGGAGCGCAGGGGTCTTGTCCCCGCGGCTCCACCCAAGGTCCATGCCGATGCATAGCAACACTTCGTACCAGCGCCTGGGCTGCGGTTTCGCGGCGCAAGGGTCCGCGGTGGGTGCGTCCCTCGCCCGCCCGCGCCGGAGCGCAGCGCCTTCGCACCCGCACTGCAAATGCGAGAACTTGGAAGATGACATATAGAACGTTGCGCCATCCCGCACTGTTGGCGCCAATTTTCGCCCTGTTCGCCGCATTGCCGGGGCAGGCGGCCTTGCCGGCCCAAACTGCGGATGGGCGGGCCCTGCCCAGCTTGGCGCCCATGCTGGCGGCGGTGAACCCGGCAGTGGTGAACATCGCCACACACAGCACCGTGGCGGTGCGCAACCCCTTGCTTGACGACCCTTTCTTTCGCCGCTTCTTCAACGTCCCGGATAGCCGGCGCTATCGCCGCACCCGCAGCGCCGGCAGCGGCGTGGTCAGCGACGCGGAGAACGGCTACATCGTCACCAACAACCACGTAGTGGCGCGCGCCGACAACATCGACATCACCCTCTCCGACGGGCGGGTGCTGGAGGCCGAACTGGTGGGAACGGACCCAGCGGTGGATCTGGCCGTGCTGAAGGTTCCAGCCGAAGATTTGGTCGAAATCCAGTTTGGCGACTCCGACGCGCTGCAGGTTGGGGACTTCGTCGTGGCCATCGGCAACCCCTTCGGGCTGAACCAGACGGTCACCAGCGGCATCGTCAGCGCCCTGGGGCGCAGCGGCCTGGGTCTTGAGGGTTTTGAAGACTTCATCCAAACGGACGCCTCCATCAATCCCGGCAATTCCGGGGGCGCATTGGTGAACTTGGCCGGCGCGCTGGTGGGGATCAACGCCGCACTATTCTCGCCCGCCGGGGTGAATGTGGGCATCGGCTTCGCCATACCCGCCAACTTGGTGCAGGCGGTGATGCAGCAGATCATCGAGCACGGCGAGGTGCGGCGCGCCTATCTGGGGCTGGAGGTGCAGAACCTGGACCCGGACTTGGCGGAGGCATTCGGGGTGGCGGATCAGGACGGCGTGGTGGTGGTGTCCGTGGCCGCCAGCGGCGCCGCGGCCGGCCAAATCGAAACCGGCGATGTCATCACCCGCATCGGCGGGCGTACGGTGCGCGAAGTGGGGGACTTCCACAGCCAGACCGCCGCCGTCTTTGTCGGCGACGAACTGGCCGTGGAGTTGCTGCGCGAAGGCGGGCCCTTGCAGGTGCGCATCGCAATTGAGGATGACCTGAAAGAGAAGGTCAACGGAGAGCGCATAGATCCCCGCTTGGCGGACACCGAACTGCGCAACTTCCGCGATGAGGATGAAGTGGGCGCCGGCGTCCTAGTCACCGAAGTGGCGGTCGGCAGCACCGCATGGCGAGCTGGCCTGCGCAGTGGCGACGTAATCGTGGCGGTCAACCAACGCAAGGTGGATGAACTGCGCGATCTGCGCAAGAACATCAACGCCAACGCCCGCCAGATTCTGCTGCGCATCTACAGATCCGGACGGTTCGGGTACATCGCAATCCGGTGATGGGTCGTCGCGGCGGTCGCGTCCCGAACCTCACGGAAAACCTCGATTTCGGACAGACCCAACTTCCGGCAAGCGATCATGAGCGATTGAAAGCCGGGAGCAGCCAGGGTGCCGGGCCGTCTATGCTGCCGACTGCCGAGGCGTTACACGCTGCGCGATTTCGCGGCCCACATCGAGCTCCGCCCGGCGAAGCTCCCAAGTCTGCTGCAAGTTCAGCCATAGGCGCGGCGTCGTCCCGAAATACCGCGCCAACCGCAGCGCCGTGTCCGCACTCACGCCGCGCTGTCCGTTCAGGATCAGCGTCACCCGGTTCACCGGCACGTCCAACGCCTTCGACAACGCATTGGCTGGCAGCCCGAGTTCGTCGAGTTCATCGCGCAGAACTTCGCCTGGATGCACCGGCCGCATGCCGTTCTTTGCGTTCATGTCAAACTCCCTCAGTGATAGTCCACGATCTCTACGTCGCACGGCCCCTCCTCGGTCCAACGAAGCAGATGCGCCATTGCGCGTTGCTGCGAATGCTGTGCTGACCGGCGCGATCGCCCCGCAGCCGTCGCTACTCAAACATAATCACGTTGCGGGCGACTTGGCCGGTTTCCAGTTGGGCGAAGGCTTCGTTGACGTCCTGAAGCCGAATGCGGTCGGAGATCATGTCGTCCAAATGCAGCTTGCCCTGCAGGTAGAAGTCCACGAAGCGGGGCATGTCCACGCGAAAGCGGTTGGAGCCCATGTTGGAGCCTTGCAGTTTCTTCTCCGCCAAAAGTTCCGGGCCGTGGATCTCCACCATGGTGCCCACCGGAATCATGCCGATGATGGTGGCCGTGCCACCCCGCCGCACCATCTTGAACGCCTGTTGGGCGGTCGTCTTCAAGCCAATGGCCTCAAAGGAGTAGTGCACGCCGCCGCCGGTGAGTTCGCGCACCGCCGTCACCGCATCCGTTTCCGCGGCGTTGACCATATCCGTGGCGCCGAACCTGGTGGCCAGCTGCAGCTTGCCCGGCACCTGATCCACCGCAATGATGCGCCCTGCGCCGGCGATGGCGGCGCCGTTGATGGCGGCCAAGCCCACTCCCCCGCAGCCGATGACCGCCACGGTGGCGCCAGGCTCCACCCCAGCCGTGTGGATGACCGCGCCCACGCCCGTAGTGACGCCGCAGCCGATGAGCGCAGCCCGGTCCAAGGGCATGTCCGGGCGTATTTTCGCCACCGCGTGCTCATGCACCAACATGTACTCGGCGAAGGAGGAGATGTTCAGGAACTGCGAAACAGCCTGCCCATTCTGGGAAAGGCGCGGCGGCTCATCGGCCCCCCGCTGCAGCTCGGGCGCTTGGCAAAGGGACATGTGCCCGGTAAGGCAGTGCTCGCAGTGCCCGCAAAACACCGACAGGCAAGTGATCACATGGTCGCCAGGCTGCACGTAGCTGACCATGCTGCCCACCGCCTCCACCACCCCAGCGGATTCGTGCCCCAGCACCGCCGGCATGGGGTAAGGATAGGAGCCATTGTGAAAATGAAGATCCGAATGGCACACCCCCGCGGCCACCGTGCGCACAAGCACCTCACGGGGGCCAGGATCCCCGTGCTGAATGTCCTCGATCTCCATTGGCTGGTTGACTTGCCGCACTACTGCTGCCTTCATGCGCTGCTCCGGGTGTCTTGCTTGCTGGTGGAGCAGGCAGTTTGCCAAAAGCTTGGGTGAAATGCCAAGAGGCGTACCGGTTCACTCAGGGGCATCCCAAAGTCTTCCACCAGCCCTCGGCAAAACCCTATATAGAAGGTTTATGAATGTTTTTTTGGAAGATTCCGCAATATTCTGCGGTATCTAGTTAGATTTCAGACATTTTCTTTCAAGAGGGAACACTTTGGGATGTCCCTGACCGGCTCACTTGATGGCCAGAAAGCCCTCGAAGGGCACGTACTTCATGATGGTCATCACGTCCACGAAGCCGGCGCGGGAGAAGAGGTCTAAGTTGCCCTGGGTGGAAAAGGGCTCCAGTACGCCCTTGAGGCTGCGGGTCTTGGCGACGATTTCTTGCGCGGTATAGCCGTTCTCCAGCTTGAAGTCCGTATGGATGCCGGTGGCGATGTCCTGAAAGCGGGCGTCCGGGGCGCGCACCTTCTCGAACAAAATGAAGGCGCCGCCCCAATTCAGGGCCGCGTAGACGCGGTTGAACAGCTGCTGACGGATGCGCGGCGGCACGAACTGCACCGTGTAGTGGGCGATGATCAGATCGGATTCGCCATACTCGAACAGGTTGATGTCCGCACACTCAAGCTCCACCCCCTGCAGCGCTTCCGGGCCGTGCTCCCGGCGCGCCTGCCGCAGCATGGCTGGCTGGTCGTCGATGCCGACAAAGCGCACTTCCGTCTTGCCGCGGTGCCGGGATACCAGCTTCACCAACAGGTTGGCGGTGCTCACGCCCAGTTCATACACCAGGGAGCCCTCATGCACAAAATAGTCCGAAACCCGGCAGATCAGATCGTGGCTTTCATCGTACAGGGGCACGGAGCGCCGCACGTGGCGGGAGAAGTTCTTCGCCACCTCCCCGGCGAAAGTCCAACCGGCGTTCTCCGCCTTGATGCCGTCACCGGCCATCCTCAAGCCTCCGCAGTCCGCATGGGCCTTATGCGAACGCCAAGCATACGACAGGGGCGCCAGAATGCAGCTTAAGTGGGCCGATGGGGAGTGGCCCAAGACAAGGGGCCTAGGGAACCTCTGAGCAAGTCCCGGAAGCCCAGAGGAGCCTAAAGGGCGTGATGGCAAGGCGCAGCGAAGCCGTGTGGCAGGCACCACACAATGAGCCGCAACGCAGCCAGCGCACCCTTTATAGGCCCTCCCGAAGGGCGTCCCGCGGCGGCGGACTGCGGAACCCCGCCGCGCTGAGGGTCGCCTTCCCTTGGCCGCAACGCCATCTCCGGCTGCTGAGAGCGGGGCGCTGGGCGAACGCGACTT
>CAYGBY010000099.1:10726-13103 GCA_964348115.1 uncultured Pseudomonadales bacterium | reverse complement strand
CTGTCGCCGGCCTTCAAACCGCCAATTCAGACAGTTGTTCAGAGGTTCCCTAGGCGAACGCGACCTGTTCAGAGGTTCCTTAAGCGTGATTGTTTGCTTTGATGAACGTGTTCTTGCGACTTGGGCGTGGAATCCCGTCCGGGGTTGTCGCTTTGGGAGTGGGGGCGTTTGCCGCGTTGGTGGGACCTTGAGGTGCAGTGCAGGTTCGGGGCGCTCCAGTAGGTGGATGCGGGAGGCCGCCCGTCTTGGAACGACCGGCGAGCATTGCAGTGTGAGTTCGGGGCCTTCCAGCAGGCGGATGCGGTCGGGCGCCGCCCCGCTGTCAGTGGAGCAGGTGGCAGGCCACGCGCCGGTTGTCCAGGTCCTTGAGGGGCAGCAGCTGCGGGGTCTCCGCTCGGCACAGATCCATCGCCTTGGGGCAGCGGCTGGCGAAGCGGCAGCCCGGCGGCACGTTCACCGGGGAGGGGATCTCCCCCCGGACGTGCGCGGCGGTGCGGGTGCGCTCGGTCCTCGGGTCCGGCTCCGGGTTGGCCCCCACCAGCACCTGGGTGTAGGGGTGCTGCGGGTTGAAGAACAGTTCGTCCGAGTCGCCCACCTCCACCAGGGCGCCGAGGTACATCACCGCCATGCGGTCGCTGACGTAGCGCACCATGGACAGATCATGGGCGATGAACAGCAGGGTCAGGCCCATGGACTTCTTGAGGCCGTCCAGCAGGTTGATCACCTGCGCCTGCACGGAGACGTCCAAGGCGGAGATGGGTTCGTCGCACACCACGAACTCCGGCGCCAGGATCAGCGCCCGGGCGATGCCGATGCGCTGCCGCTGGCCGCCGGAGAATTCGTGCGGGTAGCGGGAGAGATGGCCGGCCTGCAGGCCCACCCGCTCCAGCCACTCGGCCGCCCGGTCGCGGATGGCGGCGGCGGGCGGCCTGGCGTGAAGCCTTAGGCCCTCGCCGATGATCTCGCCCACCGTCATGCGCGGGTTGAGGGAGGAGTAGGGGTCCTGGAAGATCATCTGCATCCGGGTGGCGAAGCGGGCGAAGTCCCGCTGCCGGTAGCGGGCCGGCAACGCCTCCCCCCTGTATTTGACGGCGCCGGCGGTCTTGTCGTGCAGCCCGATGAGGGTTTTCCCGAAAGTGGACTTGCCGGAGCCGCTTTCCCCCACCAAGCCGACGATCTCCCGCTCCTCGATGGCCAGGTTCAAGCCGTCCACGGCATGGACGCGCCGCCCGCGGCCGAGGTCGAAGTGCTTGGTCAGCGCCTGGGCCTCCATCAGGGCGGTCATGGCGCCCCCCCGCGCCGCCGGCCCAGCCCCGCGCTGCTTCTGGCCTGGGCCGCGCCCTCATGCAGCAGCCAGCAGCGGGAGAAGTGCGCATCGGCGCCGTCCAGCGCGAAGGGCGGCGGGTCCCGCCCGTCGCACAGCCGCATGGCGTAGGGGCAGCGCGGCTGGTAGGCGCAGCCCGGGGGCGGGGCGAACAGGTCCGGCGGACTGCCGTCGATGGGCCGCAGCGGGTCCTCGCGGCGGGAGTGGCGGCTGGGCATGGCGGCCTTCAGCCCCAGGGTGTAGGGATGGCCGGACTGGTGGAAGACCGCATCCGCCGGCCCGTGCTCGACGATGCGCCCGGCGTACATCACCGCCACTTGGTCGGCCATGCGGGCCACCACGCCGAGGTCGTGGGTGATGAGGATGATGGCCATGCCGGTGTCCCGCTGCAGATCCCGCAGCAGGTCGAGAATCTGCGCCTGAATGGTGACGTCCAGGGCGGTGGTGGGCTCGTCGGCGATGAGGATGGCGGGCTCGCAGGCGATGGCCATGGCGATCATGGCCCGCTGCAGCATCCCCCCGGAGAACTCGAAGGGATACTGGCGCGCCCGCGCCGCCGCTTCCGGGATCCGCACCATGTCCAGCAGTTGCGCGGCCCGGGCCAGGGCTTGGCTGTGGGATTGGCCGCGATGGGTCTCCAAGGTCTCGGCGATCTGGTCGCCGATGGTCATGGTGGGGTTGAGGGAGGTCATGGGGTCCTGGAAGATCATGCCCACCGCGTCGCCCCGCATGTCCCGGCCATCGACCCAGGGGCGGCCCAGGATCTCCACCCCCCGCAGCCGGGCGGAGCCGCCGGTGATGCGCCCGGGCGGCATGGGGATGAGGCCCATGACGCTCTGCACCGCCACGGACTTGCCGCAGCCCGATTCGCCGACGATGGCGAGGGTTCGCCCGGCCTGCACGGCGAAGCTGACGCCGCGCACCGCCTGCACGACGCCGCCGTGGGCGTCGAACTCCACCGCCAGGTCGGCAACTTCAAGCAAGGCGGTCATGCCGTCCTCGCCGGGGCGGGACTTGCTTCGCGGCCACTGGCAGGCGCGTTCATGCCGCGCC
>CAYGBY010000099.1:0-10626 GCA_964348115.1 uncultured Pseudomonadales bacterium | reverse complement strand
TCTCATGCGGGCGTCCGGGGCGTCGCGCGGGCCGTCGCCGAGCAGGTTGAAGGCCGGTGCCGCGAGGCTGATGAAAAGCGCGGACAAGATCAATGCGTGGGGGTGGGCGGGCATGTTCTTGTTGGCGGTGCGGCCATTCGCCGGCGCGTTCATGCCGCGCCTCTCATGCGGGCGTCCGGGGCGTCGCGCGGGCCGTCGCCGAGCAGGTTGAAGGCCAGCACCGTGAGGCTGATGAAAAGCGCCGGGAAGATCAGTTCGTGGGGGTGGGTGAGCATGGTCTTGATGCCCTCGTTGCACATGCTGCCCCAGGAGGGCGTCGGCGGCGCCACGCCCATGCCGATGAACGACAGGAAGGCCTCCGTGAAGATGGCGGTGGGCACGGCGAAGGTCAGGGTCACGAGGATGACGCCCAGGGTGTTGGGCAGCATGTGGCGCAGCACCAGGTAGGGGGCGCCGGCGCCCAACAGGCGGGAGGCGCTGACGTAGCCCTCCTCGCGGATCTGCAGGATCTGTCCGCGCACCAGGCGCGCCGCAGCCGGCCAACTGAGCAGGATCATGGCCAGCATCATGGGGGCGATGCCGGACTCCCCAGGCTGCACCCCGGAGACCACGCGGATCAGGATCATGAACAGCAGGAAGGGCAGGGCCACGACGAAGTCGGAGAAGCGCATCAGGGCCTGGTCCGCCCAGCCGCCGAAGAACCCGGCGGCGGCCCCGTAGGCGATGCCGAAGCCGATGAACAGGGCCGGGGCCAACAGGCCGATGAACAGGGACACCCTGGCCCCCGCCATCAGGCGGGCGAGCATGTCCCGCCCCAGGTAGTCCGTGCCCAGGGGATGCCACTGCAGCTGCACGACCTCGCCCAGCGCCGGGGCGCGTCCGTCCTCCGCCAGGCCCAGCTCCGCGGCCTCCCGCGCGGTGATGACGCGCTCCACCCGCACCTCCATGGTGGCGAAGGCGCCGCCGGGCCGGCCTTGGGCGTCCAGGCCCACGATGCTGTAGTGGTAGGCGCCGGGGCGCAGGTCCAGGCGATCCTCGAAGTGCCTGGCGGCGCCGTCCCGGGTTTCGAACAGCGGCAGGCCGAAGGCCCGCTCCTCCCCAATCGGAAACAGGTTGCGGTACAGGCGGTGGCCGAAGGCGCCGGGCGCCGGCGTCCAGGCGATGCGCACGGATTGGGTGGTGGCGGGCGCAGCCAGCAGCAGGCTCGGGGCCGAGGGCTCCGCCGCGTTTCGCCCGGCGGCGCCGTCCGCGCCCGGCGCAAGGAAGTCCTCCGGCACGCCCGCCAGCCCGTCCCAGGGCTGAAAGGGCGGCACGATGCGCGCGCTGCGGTCCGCGCCTGGGGGCTGGCTGATCTGCGCCACGTCCGGCAGGGCCGGATCTACCCGCCACAGCAGCGGTCCGACCAGGGTGAAGGCCAGCATCCCGATGACCAGGCACAGCGAGGCCAGCGCCCGGCGGTTGGCCTTCAGCCGCAGCCATGCGTCGCGCCAATAGGACAGGGTGGGCCGGGAGATGGTCTGCGCCGCGGCCTTGGCGGGCGCGGGCGCGAAATCCTCCGCGCTGAAGCCGGCCGTCGCCATGCTCACTCCAGCCGCACCCGGGGGTCGATGAGGCCGTACAGCAGATCCACCAGGATCACCATGAACACCAGAAAGGCGCCGTAGAAGACGGTGGTGCCCATGATCACGGTGTAGTCCAACTGCTGCACGGCCTGCACGAAGTAGCGGCCGAGGCCGGGAATGGCGAACACCATCTCCACCACGAAGCCGCCGGTGGTGATGGCCGCGATGGCCGGCCCCAGCACGGTGACCACCGGCAGAATGGCGTTGCGGAGCTGGTGGTGGGTGAAGATGCGGGTGGGCGCCAGCCCCTTGGACCTGGCGGTGCGCACGAAGTCCGCGCTGGCGATCTCCAGCATGGAGGAGCGCATCAGCCGGGTCAGGTAGGCCATGGTGCCCAGCCCCAGCACCAGGGAGGGGACGAGCATGTGCGCCACCGTGCCCCAGCCGGCCACCGGCAGCAGGGAGAAGCCCAGCAGGCCGTTCAGGTTGACCAGCGCGAGCTGGCCCAGGGCGGCGAACACGAAGCTGGGCACGGATATGCCCAGAATGACCAGCAGCATGATCAGCACGTCCGGCAGCCGGTTGCGGTACAGGGCGGTGAGCGCCCCCCAGGCCACGCCGCCCAGGCCGGCGAAGGCCACCGCCAGCAGCCCCAGGGTGGCGGACACGGGGAAGTGCTCGCGGATGATGTCGTTCACGCGCCGGTTCTCCTGGGTGTAGGAGATGCCGAAGTCCCCCCGCAGCAGGTTGCCCATGTAGATGCGGTACTGCGTCATCAGGGGCTTGTCCAGGCCGTACTTGGCCTCCAGGTTGGCGCGGATGCGCTCCGTCATCGCCTTGTCGCCCGCCAGGGGGTCGCCGGGGACGGCATGCATGGCGAAGAATGTGGCCGTGGCGATGAGCAGCACGGTGATCACCCCCTGCAGCAGCCGTTTCATCGCGTAGCGCAGCATGTCCTAATCCCTCGCCTCAGACGGCGTTCCATCCTCCTGTTGAGGCCGTCCGCCAGCTCCATTATCCGGCTGTCCATGAGGCCCATCTTGGCCGCCAGCATGTATGTAGGCCATGGTGTAGTCGGTGTCCGCCCCCACCACCCGCCGCAGGATGCCCTTCACTTGGGGATGGGTCACGAAGGCCACGCCCCGCTCGTAGTTGGGGATGATCACCGCGTCTTCGTGCAGGATGCGCTGCATCGCCGCGAAGGCGTCCATGCGCGTCCTGGCGTCCATGGAGCTTTGCGCACGGCGCACCAGGGCGTCATAGGCGGGGTTGGCGTAGCGGCCGCGGTTGTTCAGGTTCCAGGAGGCGAACAGATCGCCGTACGTCAGGGCGTCGTTGTAGTCTGGACCCCAGCCGGCCATCACCAGATCGAATTCCCCGGAGGTCATCTTGGCCAGGCGCTGCTTGAAGATCTGCCGGTCGATCTTGATGTCAAGGCCGAGGTTCCTCTTGAACACCGCCTGGAAGTATTCGCTTTGGATGTTGGCGACGGAGTTGTCGCCGGTCAGCAGCACCAGGGGGGGCCAGGCATCGAGGCCCAACTCCTTCTGGGCCATCGCCAAGTGTCTGCGGGCGGCGGGGATGTCCATGCGGTGCGCGGGGGCGGGATATTCGTCGCGGAACTTGCCGGAGACGCCGTCCAGAAAAACGGGAAAGAGGGAGGCGCCCGGCAGGTAGCCCGGCAGCTTGATCACCCTGTACACCAGCTCCCCCGGATCCTGGGCCAGCATCAGGGCGCGGCGCAGGTTGCGGTTGCTGGTCAGGCGTCCGGGGCGGTGGTTGAATTCGATGAAGAACACGGAGCCGTCCATGAAGCGCTCGATCGGCCAGCGCTGCTCCATGGCGTTGCTGAGGTTTTCCTCGCTCAAGTTGGCCAGCACGATCTTGTCGTCCTGAAACAGGTTGAAGCGGGTGTTGGCGTCGGCGGTGATGTAGCCCACGTTGATGCGGTTCAGCTTGATGCGGCCTTGGTCCCAGTAGTGGGGGTTGCGGTCAAGCCGCAGGGACTGGCCGTGCACCCAGCTGGTGAGCGCGAAAGGGCCGTTGTAGAGCATCCGCTGCGCATCCGCGCCATAGGCGCCGTCCATGGCCTCGTGGAAGTCCTGGCGGATGGGCAGGAAGGTGGAGAAGGCGGTGAGCTTGTCAAAAAAGGCGATGGGACGTTCGAAGTCCACCTCCAGGGTGCGGTCGTCCAGGGCGCGTGCGCCGAGTTCCGCGGCCGGCAGCAGGCCTTGGTTGATGGCCTCGGCGTTCTTGACGGCGTACAGGATGAAGGCGTACTCCGACGCGTTGTCCGGGTCCAGCCCCAAGCGCCAGGCGAACACGAAGTCATGGGCGGTGACCGGCTCGCCGTCGCTCCAGCGGGCGTCGGGACGCAGGCGGAAGGTGGCGCCGTCGTCGCGCAGGGTCCAGCTTTCCGCCATGCCCGGGGCCAGTTGATGGTTTTCGTCATAGCGCAGCAGCCCCTCCATGACATGGCCCAGGATGATGCCGCTGACCTGGTCGGTGGACAGGCTGCTGTCGAGCTGGGGCGGCTCTTCCGTCAGCATCACGGTGATGGCGTTGTTGGCCGCATCCACCGCCGCGCCGGCCCCGGAGGCGGAGGCGGTCAGGCTGGCCAGCAGGTTCAGCCCCCACATCAGGCCGCCAAGGCCGGCAACGGCCGCGGCGGCGAACAGGCCTAATTGGCGGGCGGCGGAGCGGTTGAACGTCGTTTCCGGCCCGGCGCCCGGCGCCTGCGAAGGCCCCTTCACCTTGGCCCCGCGCCGCCCGCCGGGCTGTTTCGCGGCTGATGGCCGCACAGACTTGCGCTTGGCCGTGTCCACCGGCGCCTTCATTGCGCCGTCTTCAGCAGGTTGCCCACCACCCGCTCTAGGTGGACCAGGGAATTGCACACTTCCGCTTGATGGCAGTATGGGCTGTAGCGGCGCATTTCCGCATCGCCAAGGGTCCAGGCGTTGCGCGGCTCCGGGTTAAGCCAGATGAGGCGCTTGCAGCGTTCGTACAGTTCCTTCAGCAGCTCGGCGCGGGCCGCCCCATAGTTGTTGCGCGCATCGCCCAGAATGATGATGGTGGTGCGGTTGTCCACATCGTCCAGGCATAGGCGCCGGAAGTCCTGCAGGGCTTGGCCGTAGTCCGTGGCGCCGCCGGCGTAGTCGCGCAAGGTCTTGGCGATGGCGTCCTCGATCTGGTTGCGCTCGAAAAGTTCGGTCACCTCCGCCAAGTCTGAGGAGAACGCGAAGGAGCGCACCTTGGGCATCACCTCCTCCAAGCTGTACAGGAACATCAGCATGAAGCGGGCGTAGTTGGCCACCGAGCCGGACACGTCGCAAATGGCGAACACCTTGGGCCGGTCGATCTTCACGGACTTCCAGCGCAGATCAAAGATGGCGCCATCATAGGCCATATTGTGGCGCAGTGTGCGGGGGATGTTCAGTTGACCCTTCTTGAACACCTTTTTGCGCCGGGCGTGCAGGCTGGCCAAGCGCTTGGCCATCTTATGGACCATCTCCTGGATCAGGCGGAAGCTGCGGCGCTCCACGTTGGACAGCTTCACCTTACGCAGCAGCTCCTCGCGCAGGCGTTTGCCGGAGGCGTCCGCGTGCAGCAGGAATTGCCGCTCCACGTAATCGCGCACCTGTTCGCGCAGCCATTCCCGGCGCCGGCGCAGTTCCTGGCCTAGGCGCCGTCGCGGAACGGCGGGGCTTTCCTGGGCGTCGGCGATCTCCCGGTTCAGCTCCGCCAAGCCCATGTGGTCCATGATGCGGCGGGTGTACAGGCCCTTTTGCGTAAACACCTGGATTTCCCGCACTTCCACCACCTCCCCGGCTGCGGAGACGGCCATGGTCAACTCCACCCGGGAATCCTGCATCAGCAGTTCGCCCAGTGCGGAGGTGGGGGCGCTCATCCTGCCGGGGCCGAGCTCTGGTTCATCCTCCTCCTTGCGCAGGCTGTGTTTCGCCTTCTTCCCGCCGGGCCTGCGCGGCTGGCCATCAGCGCCGCCCGTTTCAGGGGCCTTGGGCTCCTCCGCCGCGCCCCCGCCGCCGCCTGCGCCCTCGCCTCTTTCCGAGGCGCCGCCCTGTTCCGCGCGCCGACCCTCCCGCGGCCGTTCGCCGCGCACGTCCGCAACGGAGAAGAACTGGTCGAAGCAGGCGTCAAACGCCTCCTTTTCATCGATGGTCTTGGGCAACGCCAAGGCCAGGGAGCGCTTTAGCAGCGCCCGGTCCCGATACCCCACCAACTCCACCGTATTGAAGGCGTCCAAGGTCTCCGCCGTTGAGATGCGCACCTCGGCGTTGCGCAGGGCGCGGATGAAATTGGCTAGGGTGCGGTCCATGGATCGACAGATGCGGATTTGCCGCCAAGGGCCGCGTTGGGTGTGCCCAACGCCGCCGTTCCGCTTGGGCCTGCCGGCGGACGCTTGGCCAGCGCGCTGCAACGGAGCAACAGTCGGCGATTCATCAAGCGGCTTGGTGCAATATGCGGGTCAGCAGGGCTGGCACCTCGCCCTGCACGTTTTCGATGTCCTCCTGGAATTTGAGGATGACGTTCAGGGTGTCGCGCACCAGATCCGGCTCCAGGGCTTCGCTGTGCAGCAGCACCAAGGTGCGGGCCCAGTCGATGGTCTCGGAAATGGCGGGCGCCTTCTTCAGGTCCAGGTCGCGCAGTTCCTGGATGAACTGCACCAGCTGGCGGCGCAGTGCAGGGGGAATGTCCGGCACCCTGGCGTGGATGATGCGCTGCTCCAGGCGCAGGTCTGGGAAGGGGATGTACAGATGCAGGCAGCGGCGTTTCAGGGCATCGGATATCTCCCGGGTGTTGTTGCTGGTCAGGAACACCATGGGCGGCACCCGGGCGGCCTTGACGGTGCCGATCTCGGGGATGGAGACCTGATAGTCCGACAGGATCTCCAGCAGCAGGGATTCGAACTCATGGTCCGCTTTGTCCACCTCATCGATCAGCAGCACGCAGCCGTCCTTGGCGCGCAGGGCCTTCAGCAGCGGGCGCGGCTCCAGGAACTCCTCGGAGAAGAAGATATCGCCAAACTCGTGCAGGCGGTTGACGGACTCAGCGAAGCCCTGGGCGCCCTGCAGCACCTCATCCAAGGTCTCCTTGAGCACTTGGGTGTAGAGCAGTTGCTTGCCGTACTTCCATTCATAGATGGCCTTGGCCTCGTCGAGGCCCTCGTAGCATTGCAGGCGGATGAGCGGCAGCGCGAACATCTCCGAAGTGGTTTTGGCCAGTTCCGTCTTGCCCACCCCTGGCGGCCCCTCTATCAGCATGGGCTTGCGCAGGTGGTAGGCCAGATAGACGGCGGTGGCGATGGCGCGGCTGCACATGTAGCGGTGCGCCTCGAGGTGCTCGCGCACCGCGTCCACCGTGGCGGTCATTTCCTCTAGGGTTGTCAATTCCTTGTCCTTGGGGCGCCAGCGCGGCGGCGCATTATCCCGCCCTAGGGAATCTCTGAACAAGTCCCGGAAGCCGAGAGGAGCCTAAGTCCGCGATGGCAGGGCGCGGCAAAGCCGTGTGGCGGTGCCACACTAATGAGCCGCAACGCCGCCAGCGCGTCCTTTAGGCCCTCCCGAAGGGCGCACCGCGGCGCACGGACCATGGAACCCCCGCCGCGCAGTGGGAACGCCTAGACGGGCTCCAGCTGATCGAGCCAATAGGCCTCGTCGTTGCGCCGCCGGATGAAGAAGCGCCCGAGGTTGGCGGCGTCCTTGGCTTGGTGGTAGCGCAGGTAGATGTGCGCGTCGTCCACCGCCAGAATCTCCACCTTGCCCGTCTCGTGGGACATGCAGAACCGGGCCCGCTTGGCCAAGCCGGAGCCGCGCCGCAGGGCCTCCTGAAAGATGCGCCAGCCGCGCACTATTGGCACCTCGTAGGGCTCATTGCCGGCTGTGGGGCGCCCCTGGAACAGGTAGTAGGCCGGGCAGCCGATGTAGGAGAGGGCTGCGTAGAGTTCGGCCAAGGTCGCCGCATCGTCGTTGACGCCCTTGATCAACGGGCATTGGTTGACGCAGATGACGCCGTTCCTGATGCAGGCGTCGATGCCGGCGATGGCGGGTTCGGTCAGTTCCCGCGGATGATCGAAATGCGCCATCAGGTAGATGCGCCGCTCCGGCGTCGAGTGCTTGCGGAACGCCGCCTGCAGATCCTTGTCGTTCAGTACGCGCCAGGGGTCGAAGGCGGGCATCTTCGAGCCGATGCGGATGATCCGCACGTGCTTGAATTCGCGCAGGGCTTCGAAAATCTCCACGAGACGCCTTGTGCTCATCAGCAGCGGGTCGCCGCCGGTCAGCAGCACGTTGGTGACTTCCGGGTGGTTGGCGATGTAGTCCAAGCCCTGGCTTACGTCCTTGGCCACCTCGTCGTTATCGTCCATGAACAGGCGCTTGCGGAAGCAGTAGCGGCAGTAGGCCCCGCAGACTTCGTTGCACAGCAGCAGCACGGTGTCGGTGTACTTGTGCTGCACGCCGCGCATGGGCGTCACCGCGGCTTCGTTGCTGGCATCGAGTTGGCCCCAGTCGCGCAGCTCCTCCTCACGGGGAATGATTAGCTGCATGATCGGGTCTTGCGGATCTTTCCAGTCGATCAGCCGGAGGTAGTACTCGTTGGCGCGGAACACATAGCGCTCAACCACCGGGGCCAGCCGGGCTGCGAGGTCCGGCGGTATCTCGGGAATCCGATCGAGGCGGCGGACGTAGCGGACGCGCCCGCCTGCCGGCATTGGTTTTGGGCTGTTTCCGTTGGCCTGGGCTTCGATCAGGCGCACTGGCTGCTCTTCCACTTATCCCACCTACTTTTCCTGCTTCCTTAGCCCGCTAGCTTAGCACAGCTTCGTTTCCAATCTATTATTTCTGTCGCTGGAGGCGGTCGATTCGAAGAATTCCGGCAAGGTCCCGCGGGGGAGGCGTCTCGAATCGATCCGACAGCACGTACTGCCGCAGGGAGGGGATGACGCAGCGCCATCGCTCGCCTTGCGCGTCGGCGGACAGCAGGCCCGAGCTGATCATGCGGCTCGCCACGTCCTCGGCGAACTCGATGCCCGCCTTGCGCATCCGGGCCAGCCGCCGTGCATCGACGTCGGCGATGGCGTCCGCCAAGTCGTCCGCCGCCGACTCAAGGGACGGTGCGCCATCCGGTCCCCACTTGGCGAGGACGGCCCGCACCACGGGCGTCGCGGGACCTAGGCCCGCCATCCGGTGTTGGTAGTACTCCTTCCGCAGGCGCCCAACCTCCTTGGCCATGCGGGAGGCGTCGAGATCGCGCAGCCGAACGCTGTCAATCCGCAGCGCTTCCCGGCCGAGCGCCGTCATGGCGCTGCGCAGATGGTGGGGAAATCCTTTGCAGAGGTCCGCCGTCCAACCAGCGAATTTCCGCTTTCTATGTGTTGGACCTTGAATTCCGCAATAGTCAAGAATGCCGCTGACGTATTCCTTGGATTCGCTGCGGCTTAGGGGCTGCATATGCTTCAAATGGCCCCCCGCCAAACGGCGCGACACCGACGCGCGAATGACGTTCAGGGTCTGGGAATGCCCCGCCAGCAGCGCGAACACGGGAAAGTCCTTGTACTTCCCCATGTGCAGCCTCCGCAGCAGCAGGTTGACAGGCTTGCCGGGCGTCGGCTCGAGGCCGTGGGCCTCGTCAACAGCCAGACACACCGCCGCGCCCTTGGGCGCGTCGCGCAGCAGGCCGAACAGGCCTTCGGCCAGAACATCGCCGCCTTCGTCTTCGGCGGGATCGACGGATGCGCCCAAGCCGAAAGCGCCTAGCGAAACCCCCCGCTTGAACAGGCTCCGCAGGAAGGTCGAAACATCTTGGACGGCGCCTTTGCGCCAATCGTCCGGCAGGGCTTGGCCGATCTCCCACAGCACCCGGTGAGGGTGCCACAAATCGTCCGGCGCGACCGGCACGGTCAAGGTCGGCGGACCGCCCCAGTCATTGTCCTGGCTCCGCGCTTGGAGCGCGTCCAGAAAGGCGCTTTTGCCGATGCCCGGCGGCCCCGCCAAGCATACCGTCTGGCCTCGCGGATGGCCGTCGGCGCAGGAGCCTGCAGCATCCGCGGCTACGGCGAACAAATCCTCCCGACCCACGAACACGGGCTCGATCTCCCGGTCCGCATGGCGGACGTAGTTGAGAATCTTCGTCCGCAGTTCGGCATTCAGGGCCATAAAGCGCCTTCGGCATCCAGCAACGCCATCATATCAAGTCGGCATCGATTCCGCCGCCGTCCCGCATCGGCGAAGCGGCGCCGACTCGAAAGCCCGCCGCATCCCTAAGACCCCATCCAAGGAACGCGGCGAATCATAGGGAACCTCTGAACAAGTCGCGTTCGCCCAGCGCCCCGCTGTTTGCGGGCGGAGACGGCGTTGCGGCCATGGCGAGGCGAGCCGCAGCGCGGCGGGGATTCTGCAGTCCGCACGCCGCGGGGCGTCCTTCGGGAGGACCTAAAGAGCGCAACGGCTGTGTTGCGGCTCATTGTGTGGGCCCCGCCACACGGCTTCGCCACGCCTTGCCATCACGCCCTTTAGGCTCTTCTGGGCTTCGGGGACTTGTTCAGAGGTTCCCTAGCACAAAAAGGTTTGCAAGCCGCCGCGCCCCGGTTTGCGGTCGGGGACACACACCGTCGGATGGCGGTGATGAATGGATGTGGCGTGTGAGTATGGCTGCTGCGCCCCTTGACGGCGCGACCCGCGCCATCAGCGCCCCTCCGCCTGGGGTTGGCCCCTTGGCCGGCTTGGGCGCCGTTGTGGTTTTGGGCTTGAACGGGTTTCTGGCGGCGCACGTTAATATTGGAATAGTAGACTGTGGTCGAAAAAAATTGTGAGGCAAATGTTGACCGGGATATAATTTTGCTGGTTAATGGCCGTGCGCAAAGGTTGAACCGGGTTTGCGTCGGGAAGGAAACAGGAAGCAATGCCTGTGCCCTTATATAAATCTAAAGTAGTAGGAGAGAAAAACATGTCCGCACTTTCCGCATTTGGTTTTCGTGTCGCCTTGCCGCTTTCCCCGAACGGGTTTGGGCGGCGGGCCGTCGCATCGCTCTTTTTGCCCCTGCTGT
>CAYGBY010000098.1:0-13220 GCA_964348115.1 uncultured Pseudomonadales bacterium | reverse complement strand
GCCACACGGCTTCGCCGCGCCTTGCCATCACGCCACCTAGGCTCCTCTGGGCTTCCGGGACTGGTTCAGAGGTTCCCTAGTGTTGTGTCCCGGAAATAACTGAACAAAGTCGTTCGATTTTGGCGAGGATCGATTCGGCGGTGGCGATGTCCAAGGCGGCGAACAATGTCCTGACGCCATGGCGGACAGGGTCGAGCGTCACCCCTTCGACGTAGCCGAGCCCCAGGACTGGACAGGCTCGCTATTACATAAGTTATTTATGGGGCAGGACACTAGACCCTTGGGCGGTGTTCCGGCTGACGCCTGCGTGACAGGTAGAACAGCGCTGGAATGACCACCAGGGTCAGCGCGGTTGCGCTGATCATCCCGCCGAACATGGGGGCGGCGATGCGGTGCATCAACTCGGCCCCCGTGCCGCTGCTCAGCATTACCGGCGCCAGCCCGGCAACCACCGTGGCCACTGTCATGGCGATGGGGCGCAAGCGCAATCTGGCCCCGTCCAGCACCGCCTGCCGAACGTCCGCCAGGGTCGGGCTGCGGCCCTGCGCCCGCGCCGCCTGCAGGCGGCGCGTCAACGCTTGGTTTAGATAGGTCAGCATCACTACGCCCAACTCCACGGCCACGCCGGCCAAGGCGATGAAGCCGACGCCCACCGCCACGGACAGCCGGTAGTCCAACAGATGCACCATCCACAGGCCGCCGAGCAAGCCGAAAGGCAGGGTGCCCAGGACGATGGCGACGTCCGCGGCGCGCCGCAGGGCAATGGTCAACAGCAGGATTATGAGGCCCAGGGTCAGCGGCCCGATCAGGCTCAGCCGCTGCCAGGCGCGGGCCAGATACTCATATTGGCCGGACCACCGCAGGGAGTAGCCCGGCGGCAAGGTCAGGGCGTCCGCTACGGCCTGCTGCGCCTCAGCCACATAGGAGCCGAGGTCCCGGCCTTCGATGTCCACATAGGTCCAGCCATTGGGGCGGGCGTTCTCGCTCTTTATCACAGGCGGGCCGTCCTCCACGCGCACCTCCGCCACATCCATGAGCGTGATCTGGGCGCCCTTCGGCGTGACGATGGGCAGGGCGCGAAGCCGTTCGACGGAGTCCCGCACCCGTTGCGGATAGCGCAGCTGCACCGGATAGCGCTCCAGCCCCTCGACGGTCTGCGTGAGGTTCATCCCCCCAACGGCGGTGCGCACGATATCCTGAACATCGCTGATGTTGAGGCTGTAGCGGGCGGCCCGCTGCCGGTCTATGTCCACGTGCAGGTAGCGTCCGCCGCGCACCCGTTCCGAATGGACGGAGGCGGTGCCGGGCACCCTGCGCAAGGTCGCCTCGATGGTGCGGCCAATGTCCTCGATGACCTTCAGGTCCGGCCCGGCCACCTTCACCCCCACCGGAGTCTTGATGCCCGTGGCCAGCATGTCGATGCGCGTCTTGATGGGCATCACCCAGGCGTTGTTCAGCCCCGGCAACTGCACGATGCCGTCGAGCTCCTCCCGCAGTCCGGCCAGCGTCATGCCCGGCCGCCATTGGCTGGGATCCTTCAGCTGAACGATGGTCTCGATCATGGTCAGGGGCGCTGGATCGGTGGCGGTTTCGGCGCGTCCGATCTTGCCGAACACGGTTTTCACCTCCGGCAGGGTGTGGATCAGGCGGTCGGTCTGCTGCAGGAGCTCCCTGGCCTTGTCTATGGAAATGCCGGGATAGGTGGTGGGCATGTACATGAGGTCGCCTTCATCCAACGGCGGCATGAATTCCGAACCAAGGCGCGTCGCCGGCCACAGGCCGACCAGCAGGATGGCCAGTGCCGCCGCTAGGGTCCACTTGGGGAAGCGCAGCACTGCGCGAATGAGCGGCGTGTAAAGAAAGCCCAAGGCGCGCCCCAAGGCGTTGTCCGCCGCCGGACGCAGGCGCCCGCGTATGAAGTAGCCAGCCAGCACCGGCGCCAGGGTGATGGACAGGCCCGCGGCCGCGGCCATGGCGTAGCTCTTGGTGAATGCCAAGGGGGCGAACAGACGCCCCTCCTGGGCCTGCAGGGCGAACACGGGCAGGAAGCTTAGGGTGACGATGAGCAGGGACATGAACAATGGCCGGCCGACCTCCAGGGTGGCGTCCGCCACCGCTTGCCAATGCGCGGCGCGGCGCCTTGCCGGATCGGACCCTTCCCGCCCCTCCTCAAGCTTGCGGTGGATGTTCTCCACCAGCACTATGGCGCCATCGACCATGGTGCCGATGGCGATGGCGATGCCGCCCAACGACATGATGTTGGCGTTGATGCCTTGCAGGCGCATGATGGTGAAAGCGGTGAGGATGCCGACCGGCAGGGCAAGTATGACCACCGCTGCGGAGCGCAGGTGCAAAAGGAACAGGGCGCATACCAGGGCGACTATCGCAAACTCCTCGATCAGGGTGCGCCGCAGGTTGTCGACGGCTCGCTGGATCAGCGATGAACGGTCGTAGGTGGTCACCACCTCCACCCCTTCCGGCAGGCCCTCCGCCAGCGCCGCCAACCGCGCCTTCACCGCGTTGATGACGGCGGCGGCGTTGCCGCCGGCGCGCATCACCACGATGCCGCCCACCACCTCGCCTTCGCCGTTCAGGTCCGCAAGGCCGCGGCGCATCTGCGGGCCGACGCGGATGTCCGCCACGTCGGAAAGCAGAATGGGTGCCCCGGAGTCGCCCACGCCCAGCGGCACCCGGCGAAGATCCGCCAATCCGCCGAGATTGCCGCTGGCCCGCACCATGTACTCGGCCTCCGCCATTTCGACCACCGCGCCGCCTGCCTCTTGGTTGCCGCTGCGGATGGCGGCCTGCACCCGCGCCAGATCGATGCCGAAGGCGCGCAGCCTGTCCGGGTCCGCCACCACCTGGTATTGGCGCACCATGCCGCCCACAGTGGCCACTTCCGCCACGCCGGGCACGGCCTGCAGCTCGTATCTTAGGAACCAGTCCTGCAGGCTGCGCAACTGGGCCAAGTCATGTTGGCCGGTGCGGTCCAGCAAGGCGTACTGAAACACCCAGCCAACGCCCGTGGCGTCCGGTCCCAAGGCTGGTTCGGCGCCGTCGGGCAGGGAGGCGGAAACCTGGCTTAGGTACTCCAGCACCCGGGAGCGCGCCCAGTAGAGGTCCACGCCGTCCGCGAAGATGACGTACACGAATGAGTCCCCAAAGTAGGAGTAGCCGCGCACGGCCACCACCCGAGGCACCGCCAGCATGGCTGTGGCCAGACGATAGGTGACCTGGTCCTCCACTACCTGAGGCGCTTGGCCGGGCCAGGAGGTCTTGATGATGACCTGTACGTCGGAAAGGTCGGGCAGGGCGTCCACCGGCGTCTCCCGCAGGCTCCAAAGGCCCAGCGCAACCGCCAGCCCGCTGCCCAGCAGCACCAGCGCCCGGTTGCCCAAGGACCAACGGATGATGGCCTCGATCACAGGCGCCGTCCTGGTGCCGAGCAAGCTGAAGTCCGCCGGTTGCCCAGGGACCACCGGAAGATGGCCTCGATCACCGCTTCATCCGCGCCAGCGCCGTTTCGATGTTGGATTCGGAGTCGATCAGGAACTGTCCCGAGACCACCACCTCATCCCCGGCCTTCAGGCCTGCGCGGATTTCCATGCGCTCGCCTGCCTCGCGGCCGGCCGTAACCGCCAGGGTGCGGTACCGGCCATCCCCTAGGGCCAGCACCACGCGGTCGCCGTCGCCGCCGCGGATCAAGGCCTCTCTGGGCACATGGACCACCTGCTTGGGTTGCCCATCCGCATCCAGGTCGTCGGCGAAAATGGTCACGCGGGCGAACATGTTGGGACGCAGCACGCCTTGATCCCCGGCGGCGCGGATGCGCACCTTCAGGGTGCGGGTCTTGGCGTCCAGTTCGGGGTAGATGTAGTCCACTGTGCCGGACCAGCGGCGGCCAGGCAGGTAGCCGAGTTCGAACGCCGCCCGATCGCCCGGCGCCACCAGGGCGGCGTGACGCTCGAACACTTCCGCCAGCACCCACACGCGATTCGGCTCGGCGATGGACAGCACGTGGGTGGCGGGCGTCACATGCACGCCCTCGCGCACCCCAAGCCCCACCACCACGCCGTTGGAGGGGGCGAAAATGGATACTTTCCGCAAGGTTTCGCCAGTGCTGCGCAAACGCTGGATTTCACCCTCCGTCATGCCCAAGGTGGCCAGACGTTCCCGTGCGGCGGCGAGCAGTTCTCCGTAGCCGCTGCGTTGGGCGGTCAGGTATTCATCCTGGGCGTTGATCAACTCCGGGGCGTATAGCTGCACCAGCGTCTGGCCTGCCTGCACCGGGTCGCCCAACGCGCGTACGCCCAAGGTCTCCACCCAACCCTCCACCCGGGTGTGGATGTGGTGCAGTGCCTCCTCGTCATACTCCACATAGCCTACGGTTTGGATGCGCGGCGACAGCGGCCCCCGCTGCGCCTTGGCTACGCGCACGCCAAGATTCTGCGCCACGCCCGGGTCGATGGCCACCACGCCGGGCGCGGTCCTTGCCGCATCGGCGTAAACCGGCACCAGCTCCATGCCCATGGGGGATTTGCCCGGCTTGTCGCGGCGGTAGCTGGCGTCCATGGGGGCCACCCAATAGAGGACTTCCCGCTGTGGCGATTCGCCGGCTTGCCCATGCTCTTCGGTGCTGCCGTCGCCTTGCCCTCTGGGGCCGAACCAGGCGCCAACCGCCAAGCCGATGGCCAACCCGCCGAGTGCCAAGGCTGCCCCTAAGCTCTTGTTCATAATGCTCGCCGCTCAAATATCCCTGACATTCCGGCTCCTGGCGCCCTGCCAAGAGGGCGCTTCGGCGCCCCGCCGGACTTTCGCCGCGAGGTGCTAGGGAACCTCTGAACAAGTCCCGGAAACCCAGAAGAGCCTACAAGGGCGTGGTGGCAAGGCGCGGCGAAGCCGTGTGGCTTGCCCCCCACACAATGAGCCGCAACGCAGCCAGCGCGCCCTTTAGGCCCTCCCGAAGGGCGCCCCGCGGCGCACGGACTGCGGAATCCCCACCGCGCTGCGGCTCGCCCTCCCACGGCCGCAACGCCGTCTCCGTCCGCGAACAGCGGGGCGCTGGGCGAACGCGACTTGTTCAGAGGTTCCCTAGTGTGCCGTCCCGCAAGTATGCCGGCTAGCGGGGCGGGTGCAGGCGGGATAACTGGGCGACCCTTGTGCGCAGATCCCCCAGTTCGTCGAGCAGATCCAGGGCCAGGGAGGCGCCGGCCAGATTCACGCCCAAGTCTTGGCAAAGGTTGAGGGCGCGGCGAATGCGGTGCAGGGCATGGGCGTCGAAGCGCCATTGGGAGGGCGGCGCACCGGGCGGCTCGACAACGCCGTACTCGACGATTTCGACGATGCGCTCCGCATGGACGCCGCAGGCTTCGCAAACCTCGCGCATGGTGAACGTCACCGTTTCATCTATCAGGGTGGCTTCAATCTGCCGGTGCATCCTGGGTTCAGCCATTTTCCATCTCCGCTTTCAAGGCGGCGCGCGGATCAAACTGGAAGCTGTCCGCCATGCGCCGGTACAGGTCGGTCTGTTCCGCCGTGTCCGCTGGCGGCGTCGCGATGCTGAGGATCACAAACTGATCCCCGGGCGGCTTGCCCGGCAGTCCCCGCCCGCGCAGCCGCAGCCGGGCGCCGGCCTGGGAGCGCGGCGGAATCTTCAGTGTCACCGGCCCGCCCAGGGTGGGCGCCGGCACGCTTGCGCCCAGCGCCGCCTCCCAGGGCGCCACCGGCAACGTCAGCGTCAGGTCGCGCCCATCGATGGCGAATAGGGGGTGCGGGGCGATGCTGATTTCCAAGTAGAGATCCCCGGCCGGACCCTTGCCCGCCCCGGCGCCTCCTTGGCCGCGCAGGCGAACGCGCTGTCCCGGGGCGACGCCAGCCGGCACCTTGACGTGCAGGGTTCGCTGTCGGTTGGTCAGCTGCCCCTCGGCTCCGACTTGCGGGATGTTCAGCGTCAGTGTGCGGCGGGCGCCGGCGTAGGCTTCCGGCAGGGTGACCTGCAGGCGTTCATGCACATCCTCTCCGCGCCCGGAAAAATGCGGTCGGCGGTGGGCCGCATGGGCGCCTGCAGCCTCTTCGGCGCCAAAAAGAACCCGGAAAAAATCGCTGAACTGCCCGGCGTCCGCCTCCGTGAACCCGCCGCCGCGAAAGCCCGCGTCAAAACGCCAATCCGGCGGCGGCTGAAAACTGCCGCCCTGATGGAACGGCGAGCGCCGCGCCTCGTCATAGGCCTGCCGTTTTTCCGGATCCTTAAGCGCCTCGTAGGCCTCGTTCACCTCCTTGAAACGCGCCTCCGCGTCCGATGCGGAGCTGACATCCGGATGATACTTGCGCGCCATCTTGCGGTAGGCCCGCTTGATCTCATCCGCCCCAGCATCCTCGCTGACGCCCAAAACCTCGTAGTAGTCCTTGAATTCCATGTGCAGCGCGGTCGCCTGCCCAGCCGCCGGGTAGGGTAGCGCAGATTGGCGCGCTCCGCATCATCCGGCAGTCCGCAGACGAGCTGCCATCCTTCCCCACGCAAGCTGTAGCGCAGATTGGCGCACTCCGCATCATCCGGCCGGACGCCAAGCAGGACCATCCCCAAGAGTTCGCGCTTGAAGGAAAATTTCTGGAAGGTCATTGGATGCCGCGGAATATTGCGGAACCTTCCGAAGAATATTCACAAGCCATCTTCATCTATATAGGGCTTTGCCGAGGGCTGATGGACGACTTGGGATGGTCCTGAGGGCGCCAAGGCGGCCCGGCGCCGCCTTGCACGGCGCCTGCCTTCAACCCTGTAAGTCCGCGTTGACTTGGGCGGCTATTTCGTAGGAGCGCAGGCGGGCGGCATGGTCGTAGATGTGCGAGGAGACGATCACTTCGTCCGCGCCGGTGCGTTTGACGAAGGCGGCGAGTTCTTCGCGCACCCTGTTCGCAGCGCCCACTGCCGAGCAGGCGGTGACCTGGCTGAGCAGGTGCTTCTCCGCCGGTCCCAGATCGGCCTCGAAGTCCGCCTTGGGGGGCGGCAGGGGGCCGGGGTTGCCGGTGCGGAGCTTCAGGAAGGATTGTTGCGAGGAGGTGCGCAGCAGACGGGCTTCCGCTTCGCTATCCGCGGCGATGATGTTGATGCCCACCATGACGTAGGGCTCGGCCGACTGCGGCGATGGGGTGAAGTGTTTGCGGTAGGTGGCCAGAGCCTGGTCCAGGGCGGCGGGAGCGAAGTGCGAGGCGAAGGCGTAGGGCAGGCCCAGCAGCGCCGCCAGCTGGGCGCCGTAGAGACTGGAGCCGAGAATCCACAGCGGCACCCGCAGCCCGGCGCCGGGCACCGCCAGCACGTGGCGGTCCGCTTGCGGGTCCGCGAAGTAGTCCCGCAACTCAATCACATCCCTGGGGAACTGATCGATGTCCCCGGCGAGGTTGCGCCGCAGGGCGTGAGCGGTCAATTGATCCGTGCCTGGCGCGCGTCCAATGCCGAGGTCGATGCGCCCTGGATGCAGCGCCTCCAGGGTGCCGAATTGTTCGGCAATGACCAAGGGCGCATGGTTGGGCAGCATCACGCCGCCAGCGCCCACGCGGATGTGCTGCGTGCCCCCGGCGATGTGCCCGATAACCACGGCGGTTGCGGCGCTGGCGACGCCGCGCATGTTGTGGTGCTCCGCCACCCAGTGGCGGCTGTAGCCCCAGCGTTCCGCATGCTGGGCGAGGTCCAGGGAATTCCTGAGAGCCAGACGGGCGTCGCCCCCTTCGATGATTGGGGAGAGATCCAGAACCGCGAGCCGGGTCATGTGGGCGCGGCTGCCTTCCCGCCGGCGCGAGCCGCCCGCAGGCCGTGCCGCTGCAGCAATGGAATCCTGTCTGGCCGCGCCCGCCTTGCCCGTGCGTTCATGGGCGAAGTATAGCGAAATGACAGGGTTGGCTGGCTGCTAGCCCAGTCTATTCACGAAGTTCGATTTTAGGGGCTCGAAGGAGTCGGAACGAGCCGTCACTCGCTTGAACGTTTGTCGGCTGGGGTCGGGGATGACGTGCTGGGAGGCTTGACGGAGGGAGTTTGCGGCGATCATGGAGCCTGTTGGCGCCGTCGGGGCGAGCGCATCCCCAGACCCAGCGTCTGCGTATCGGCTTGGCGGGGATGGCGGGAGGGTCAGGTCGCCCACCGATCGCGCGATTTGCTTCCAGTCGTCGGCGAACGGGTTCCCGATCGGCAAGTGGGTGACGCCGCGCCGGAACGGCGAAGCCCCGGAAGCCACCCAAAAGGGGACATCTCTGAATTGGGGAAAAGGGGACATTTCTGAATTGCTTTGGCGCCGTGGTCGGTGGGGATTGTGTTTCATGCGCAACTGCAATAACTTGGCGGCAAGTGGTCGCCGTTTAAGCAAGATAAGGTGCATGCTGCATTAGCCCGCATAGGGCGCCAAGTACGCGGCCGGCGCGGTTGGCGCCGACGGCAACCCTTGGGATTGGCTGCCGAGGCGCTGCAATGGCGCGCCATTCGGCGACTCCTCAAACGGCTTGGCGCAATGTGCGGACCGGCCCGCTGGGTGCGGCGACCAGCAGGCGGTTCGGCAAGTGTCCGGGCTTTGGCTGCGCGGCGACGTTACGCATCGGCAAAGCGCCACGATGCAATGGAGGCCCCTTGCGGGGCGGCGCAGCGCAGCCGGGCGGCGGAAGGGCGGCGGACAGTCGCGACTGCCTTGCGGATGGCGCAATGGTGGCGCGCCGTCTGGCCTGTCGCGGGGATGCCCGCGGGGAAAGTCGCCATCGCCTTGCGGATGGCGCACTAGTGCCTGGCCTGTTCCGCATTGGCCTGCCCATTGTTGTTCTGGCTGTGGCGGGCGGCATCACCCTGGCCTTGGTGCAGACCAGGCCGGAGGTGGAGCGGGAGGCGCGCGCGCCAGCGCCCATCCCGGTGCGGGTGCTCATCGCCCGCCGCACGCCCACCACCTTTGTGGTCGATGCCCAGGGGGAGGTTAGGCCACGCACCCAGACCACTCTCATCTCCGAGGTAAGCGGGCCCATTGTCAGCGTGGCGCCGTCCTTTCTCAGCGGCGGCTTTTTCAGCAAGGGGGAGCTGTTGGTGGGCATCGACCCGCGCATCTACAACTCGCGCCTCAAGCGCGCCCGCGCCAATGTGGCCAGGGCGCAGACCCAGGTGGCCACGGAAACCGCTTTGGCGGGCTACGCGCGCAAGGACTGGCAGCGCCTACAGGAATTGGATGCGGCTGCCGGCGTCCCCTCCGAACTGACCCTGCGCAAGCCGCAATTGGCCGCCGCCCTGGCGGATCTGGATCTGGCCGAGGCGGAATTGCTGGAGGCCCAGGGGGATTTGCAGCGCACCTCCATTCGCGCGCCCTATGACGGCATGGTGCGCGAGAAGCTGTCTGACCTGGGGCAGTTCGTCAAGCCTGGGGACCGTTTGGCCAGCATCTTCGCGGTGGACTATGCGGAGGTGCGCTTGCCGCTGAAGCAGGCGGATCTCGCCTTCCTGGATCTGCCGGAAGATGGCGACGGAACGCCGGCGCCGGTCACCCTGTGGGCGGAGGTGGCCGGGCGCCGCCACGAGTGGGCCGCCGCCATCGTCCGCAGCGAGGGCGTATTCGATGCCATGAGCCGTGTGCTGTACGCAGTGGCTCAGGTGGAGGACCCCTACCGGCGCCAAGCCGGCGCCGAGGGCGAACCCCTGCGCATGGGCGCCTTCGTGCAGGCCGCCATTCGCGGCCGGCAGGCCGGGCCGCTGTTCGAAGTGCCCAGGCACGCCCTGCATCGCGGCGCCACGCTATGGCTGGTGGATGGAGACAACCGCCTCAGGGCCGCGCAGGTGCAGGTGGTGCGGGCGGAAACCGACAGCATCTATGTGGACGGGGGGCTTGCGGAAGGCGACCGCATCTGCATCACGCCCATGACGCAGCCCCTGCCGGGACTGGCCGTGCAGGTCCTGTGAGCGGACTCTCCGCGCCCGCCGCACACCATCCCGCTGGCGGGCGCGAGGGCATCATCGGCTGGTTTGCCCACAATCCTGTGGCGGCCAACCTGTTGATGCTATTTCTCATCGTCATGGGCCTGTATGGCGCCTACAACATCAAGCTGGAGCTGCTGCCGGAAATCGAACTCGACGCCGTCAACGTGCAGGTGCGCTACCTGGGCGCTGCGCCAACCGAGGTGGAGGAGGGCGTGGTGGTGAAGATCGAGGAGGCCATCCAGGATGTGCAGGGGATCAAGGAGATCTTCAGCTATGCCTACGAAGGCCTTGGCCAGGTGCAGGTGGCGGTGGCGGACGGCTATGAGCCGGCCCAGGTGCTCGATGAGGTGAAGCTGGCTGTGGACAGCATCTTCACTTTTCCTGCTGAGACGGAGCGCCCGATCATCAGCCAAGTGCGCGTTCGTCGCCCAACCATTGCCGTGCAGGTGGCCGGAGATCTCGACGAGCACGGCATGAAGGAGTTGGCCGACCGCCTGAGGGATGAGATTCTGGCGTTGGATGAGGTCAGCTACGCCCAGGTGCAGGGCACGCGCCCCTTCGAGATTTCCGTGCAGGTGCCGGAAAGCACCCTGCGTCAGTATGGGCTGACCCTGGAGCAGGTGGCGCAGGCCATCCGCCGCTGGTCGGTGAACCTGCCCGGCGGCCGCATTCGCTCCGATGGCGGCGACATCCGCCTGCGCACCCAGGGCCAGGCCTATCTGGGCGAGGAGTTTGCGCAGATCCTGCTGATTGCGCGTCCGGATGGCGCGCGTGTGCGCCTAGGCGACATCGCCACCATTGAGGACGGTTTTGAAGAGGTCGAATCCTACGCCTACTTCAATGGCCGCCCGAGCTTCGGCATTCGCGTCCTGAGTTCGAGCATGGACAACGAACTGGAGGTCGCCGCGGCGGTCAAGGCCTATGTGGAGGAGGTTCGGCCCAGCTTGCCGCCCGAAGTGGAGCTGAAGGTCTGGTCGGACGCAAGCCGCAGCCTGCAGCAGCGCATGCGCATGATGTTCGAAAACCTTGTCATCGGCGCCCTGCTGGTGCTGGTCATCCTTGGCCTGTTTTTGCGTGTCAAGTTCGCGCTCTGGGTGATTTTGGGCCTGCTTGTGGCCTTTTTGGGCGCCCTGATGCTGCTGTCCGCGCCCGGCATCGATGTCAGCATCAACCTGCTCAGCACCTTTGCCTTCATATTGGTGCTGGGCATCGTGGTGGATGACGCCATCGTGGTGGCGGAGTCCGTCCATACGCACACCCAGGCCCAGGGCTACAACTTGGCCAACGTGGTGGCTGGCGTGCGGCGGGTGGCGGTTCCCGCCATCTTCGGCGTGCTGACCACCATCATGGCGTTCTTGCCCATGCTGTTCGCCACTGGGCCGGTGGCGGCGCTCATGGGCGCCGTGGCCTGGGTGGTGGTGTTGTGCCTGGCGTTCTCCCTAGTGGAGTCCAAGCTGATTCTGCCAGCGCACTTGGGCGCCATGCGCTCCGCGGGCGGCGCAGGGCGCCGACCGGGGTTGAGCGGGCGGGTGGACGCCTGGGTCAAGGGGTTGGTGGCGCAGCGCTACAAGCCCTTGCTGGACAAGGCCATTCGCAACCGCTACCTGACGCTGGCGCTGTTCGTTGCGCTGCTGCTCTTGGCGGTTGGCTTCGTTGTCGGCGGCAAGGTGCGCTACCTGTTCTTCCCGGAAGTGGAGGGCAACCTGCTGTCGGCGAGCTTCGAACTCCACGAAGGGGCGCCGCAGGCCAGGAGCCGGGAAGTGGTGGCGCACATCGATGCGGCCCTAAACCGCGTTAACGCGCAGGTGAAGGCGCGGACGGGGACCGATGCGGACATCATCGAGCACCACTTCGCCTTTGTCGACCGGGGCGTGCAGGGGTTCTTCTTCGTGCAGTTGACGCCGGAGGACGAACGCCCGGTCACCCAGAAGGAGGTGGAGCACCTGTGGCGGGAGGCGGTGGGGGAACTGCCGGACGTAAAACGGCTGGCCCTGGAGTCCGGCTTCGCCACCGGCGGCGGGCCGCCCATATCCTTTAAGCTGGCCGGACGGGACTATGGGCAATTGGAGCGCGCCGCCGCCGAACTCGAGCAGCACCTGAACGGCTTTGCCGGCGTCTATGAGGTCCAGGTGTCCGCCAATGTGGGGCCGGATGAGGTGCGCCTCGCCATCAGGCCGGAGGCGGAGGCCTTGGGGCTGACCTTGGCGGATCTCGGGCGCCAAGTGCGCGCGGCCTTTTACGGCGTGGAGGCGCAGCGCATTCAGCGTGGTGATGACGAGGTCAAGGTAATGGTGCGCTATCCCCTGGCGGACAGGCTTTCCTTGGGCAACCTGGATGACATGTGGGTGCGTACGCCCGATGGCCGGGAACTGCCTTTTTCGGCGGTGGCCGAATATCAGCTGGAGCAGGGCTACGACAGCATTCAGCGGGTGGACGGGCGGCGGGCGGTGACGGTTACGGCGCAGGCCAGGCTCGCTGTCGTGGAGCCGGCGGAAGTCATGCGCAGCGTCCGGCAGGACTACCTGCCCGGCTTGCGCGCAAGGTATCCGGGCCTGGATACCGAAGCATCCGGCAGCGCCCTGGAGGAGGAAATCGCCTTGCAGCAGATCCTGTTGGTGTTCGGCATCGCCCTGTTCGGCATTTATGCGCTGATGGCCATCCCGCTGAAATCCTATGTGCAGCCGCTGATCATCATGAGCGTGATCCCGTTCGGTGTGGTGGGCGCCGTATTCGGGCACTGGCTGCTCGATGTGGCGCTCAGTTCGGTGTCCATGCTGGGCATCGTCGCCCTTTCCGGCGTGGTGGTGAACGACAGCCTCATCATGGTGGACTTCGTGAACAAGGCCAAGGCGCAAGGCCTGGATGCCGTGCAAGCCGCCATCCAGTCCGGCGCCGCCCGCTTCCGGGCCATTCTGCTGACCTCCCTGACCACCTTCTTTGGCCTCATCCCCATGGTGCTGGAGACCAGCGTGCAGGCTCAGATAGTCATCCCCATGGCCGTCTCCGTGGCCTTCGGCATCCTATTCGCCACGCTTATCACGCTGATTTTGGTGCCCAGCCTTTACGTCATCGCCGCAGACGCCAAGCGCGGCCTGCGCAGCCTGTCGCGGCGCCTGTCGGCGTAACATTGCCTGCGCAGGACGCGAGGCGACGGGTCCGTCCTTCGTCGCAGCGCTTGGGCCGGGCCGTTCGCCGGTCGCAGCGGACATGGATCGCGCCTATTCAAACAGGCCGGGCAACGCAAGGGAGATTTGCGGAAAGGCGGTTACCAGCAGCAGCACGCAGA
>CAYGBY010000097.1:0-13235 GCA_964348115.1 uncultured Pseudomonadales bacterium | reverse complement strand
CCGCAAACAGCGGGGCGCTGGGCGAACGCGACTTGTTCAGAGGTTCCCTAGTGTGAAGTCCTGCACGTTCGCCCGCCGCGGGGCGCCCTTCGGGTGGGCCTAGAGGGTGCGCTGACACGCGAAGCGATCCCAAAACGATGTCCGGTCAGGTGCAGGCGCACAGGATTATTCGCTCAGCCAAGTCATGGGGTCCAAGGGGCGGCCCTTGGCGCGCAGTTCGAAGTAGATGCCTGCCGCCGTGGCGCCGCCGCTTTGGCCCGCATGGGCGATGACTTCCCCGGCCTCCACAAAATCGTCCGCCTTGTGGACGAGCTGATCCGCATGACCGTACAGGGTCATGTAGCCGGCGCCGTGGTCGACGATGGCCACCAAGCCAAAGCCGCGCAGCCAGTCCGCGAACACCACCCGGCCGCCATGCACGGCCACCACCGGCGCGCCTAGGGCGCCCTTAACCTGCACACCCTCCCAATTCATGCCGCTGTTGGCCCGCGGCTCGCCAAAGCGGCTGACCAAGGGCCCGCGCATAGGCCAGGGCAACTGTCCCTTGCGGGTGGCGAAGTTGCCGCCCCCAGGTGTGGCGCGCAGCTCTATTTGCGCAATTAGTTTGCGCAGACGCTGCCGGTCCGCCTGCAGGCGATGCTGCCGATTCTCCTTGTCCTCCACTTGCTGGTTCAGGCCGGCCAGCAGGGTCTGCCGCGCTTCCCGCTCCTTCTGCAGCTGCTCCCGCCTGCTGCGCAGCTGCGCAAGTTCCTGCTGCACGCCAGCCTGCTGCCGCGCCAGGGCATCGGCGTTGCGCTCCGCCCGCTCGGCAAGCTGCCGGTAGGCCGCCACAGCCTGCTCGCGCGCGAGGATGACGAAACGTTGGTACACAAGCATGCGCTCGGCGGATTGCACGGAATCCTGGCTGAACAGAAGCTCCAAAAACGCCTTGCCGGAGATACGGTAGGCGGCCCCTATATGCGCCGCCAGCAAACGCAGCGCAGCGGCCCGCTGGCGATCCAGGCGCTCCCTTTGGACGCGCAGGGCCGCTATCGTTTCCTCGGCTTTCAGCAGGGCATCCTCGCCGGCCTGCACTTCCGAATTCACCTTGGCCACCGCCAAATCCTTGCTGCGCACATCCTTCAGCCAACGCACACGGCGGCGTTCGGCATCGGATAGCCAAGTCTCCAGGGCATTCAGTTCATCGACTACGGTGTCCAATTCGGCCTGGGCCTTGCTGCGATTGTCCGGCGCGGCCTGAGCGTCCCCCGCAGGAACTAGCCCGCATATCGCAATAAAGGCCATGATGATCACGCCGAATTTCATCCTTAAGCGCACGCTGGCCACCACAGGCTTGGCCAGGACACTAGCGAAGGGCCCGCGTGTGCGCCCAAGGACGCAAGGCAAGCTAGGGCGCAGCCAGCACAGTTGGCGCCGGCAACCCCTAGGATGGGCGGCTAACGCGCTGAAACGGAAAAACACTCGGCGAATCATCGAACGGCGTGGCGGCGGTTGCGGGCGGGAAGCGCGGTGATGCTGGGCGGCCGCGCCGCCCCCAGCGCTTCCGCCCATCAGAAAGCGGATGCCGCAGCCGCCTTGACGGCGGCCTTGGCGCCCTTGCCGGTGAGCAAGGATCGTCCGGTCATCTCCGCTGGTTGGGGCAGGTTCAGCAGCGCCAAGGCGGTGGGCGCCACGTCCGCCAAGGCGCCGCCTGCAGCCAAGGGCGCCGCAGTGGGGCCAAGATGCACCAGGGGCACCGGATTCAGCGTGTGGGCGGTATGGGGCTGGCCTGTCTCCCGATCCTGCATTTGCTCCACATTGCCGTGATCGGCCGTGATAAGCATGTGCCACTGGGTGCCCGCAATGGCTTGGGCCAAGCGCCCGAGGCAGCGGTCCAAGGTTTCCACCGCGGCCACGGCGGCTGCGAACTGGCCGGTGTGCCCCACCATGTCTCCATTGGCGTAATTGCAGATGACGGCATCGAAACGCTCACCAAGGATGGCCTCCAGCAGACGGTCGGTGAGCTCCTCTGCGCTCATCCGGGGCTTCAGATCATAGGTGGCCACCCTAGGGCTGGGCACCAGGAGGCGCTCCTCCCCAGCAAAGGGCGCCTCACGCCCGCCGGAGAAGAAAAAAGTGACATGGGCGTACTTCTCCGTTTCCGCGGCGCGCAGTTGACGCTTGCCCTGGCGGGCGAGGCACTCGCCAAGGGTGTGGCGCACCTCCAGGGGCGGCAGGATGCAATTCACCGGCAGGTCGTCTGCATACTGGGTGAGGGTAAGCATTCCGTGCAACGGGGAGGCGGCGATGGGGGGAGGCGGGTTGCGCTGGAAGCCCTGAAAGTCTTGGTCCGACAGGGCGCTGGTCAACTGACGGGCGCGATCCGCCCGAAAGTTCATGAACAGGAGGGCGTCCCGCTCCGTCAGGCCGCTGCAGGCGCCCGGCTGCGACGCGCCTGCTGACCCGGCGTCCGCCTGCCCGACGCGGGTGGGCTGCACAAATTCATCCGTTTCGCCGCGATCATAGGCTAGCTGCAAAGCTTCAGCAGGGCTCGCCGCGGCAAAGGGCGCAGGCGGCGCCGCCACTTCCCTGCGGGCCGAATGCGGCGCTCCACCTCCCTGCCCTTGTTGAAAAGGCCGAGGTCCAGAACCCGCCACTTCGCCGCGGGCCGAATGCGGCGCTCCACCCACAGGAACCTCCTGCCCAACCGGGGCGTCGCCCCCCACGATGAGCTCATAGGCCCGCTGCGTTCTGTCCCAACGCTGATCCCGATCCATCGCGTAGTAGCGCCCGCAGATGGATGCGATGCGGCCCACGCGCAACTGCCGCAGCAAGTTTTCCGCCCGCTGCAGCGAAGGGCCGGCGCTCTTTGGCGGCGTGTCCCGGCCATCCAGAAAGGCGTGCAGCAGGATGCGGGGAACGCCTTTGTCATGGGCCAGCCTGATTAGGGCTAGAATCTGATCCTCGTGGGAATGCACCCCACCGGGCGAGAGCAGCCCCATCACATGCAGAACGCCGCCGGCCGCCCGCACCCGGTCGAACGCCGCATTGAGCGGGGGGCTGCTTCCCAAGCGACCGTCAGCCAGGGCCTCATTCACCCGCGCCAAGTCCTGATGGATGATCCGCCCCGCGCCTATGACCATGTGCCCCACCTCGGAGTTGCCCATCTGGCCAGCCGGCAAGCCCACATCGACCCCGGAACCGGATAGCAGCGTGTGCGGCCGCTTGGCCAGGAAAGCGTCCCAGTTCGGCGTGCTGGCGCAGGCAATGGCGTTGTCCGGCGCAGCGGCGCGGTGGCCGAAGCCGTCCAAGATCACAAGCAGAAGTCTGCTGGCGGCGGGGCTGGACATGGTTGGCGCGAAGATCATGCGAAAAGTAGATTCTACCAGCTTGGCAACCCTGTATAATCCCGCTACTGCCCAATGGAGCGGCCATGGATCAGGTCTTCCAGTTCATCGGCAACCATCCGCTGCTGTGCGGCGCCTTCGCGCTTCTGCTTGCCCTGTTCATCCGCAACGAAACCAAGCGCGGCGGGCGCTCCGTGACCGCCCAGCAGCTAGTGGACCTGATGAACAAGCACAACGCCTTAGTTCTGGACGTGCGGGACGCCAAGGACTATGAAGCGGGCCACATCGTCGATGCGGTGAACATCCCCTACTCCACCCTAGGCAACCGGATGGACGAACTCAGGAAGCACAAGGATCGGGCCATCGTGGTCGCCTGCAAGATGGGCCAGCACGCCGGCACCGCGGGCGTGATGCTGCGCAAGCAGGGCTTCCAGAACGTGGCCCGGCTTACTGGCGGCTTGGCGGAGTGGCGCAACCAAAGCCTGCCGGTGGTGAAGACTTGAACGCGGACGCGACCCAAGCCGTTCAGGTGCGCCTGGAGCGCATCTATTTGAAGGACGCCTCTTGGGAATCCCCCCGCAGCCCCGGCATCTTCGGCGAAGACTGGGCGCCGCAGGTGCATGCGGACATCAACACCAGATCCAGCCGGGTGGACGAAGGCAGATTCGAGATCGTCCTGACCCTCAACCTCACCGCCAGGGTGGCGGAGGACGCCACCGCCTTCATCGTCGAAGTGCAGCAGGCGGGCCTGTTCAACATCACCGGCCTCGAAGGGGAGATGCTGCGCCGGGTGCTCGGCACGGTCTGCCCCACCACCCTGTACCCCTACGCCCGGGAAGCCGTCGACAACCTGACGCTTAAGGGAGGCTTCCCCGCCCTCAACGTGGCGCCGGTGAATTTCGAAGTGCTGTACGCAGAGGCCATGCGCCGACAGGAGCGCGGGGAAGTGCATTGACCAGCGCCGCCAATCCGGCGCCGCAAATGTAGCGCAATCCCAAGCAGGACCATCCCAAAGTCGTCCACAGCCCTCGGCAAGGCCCCATATAGAAGATCCAAGAACATTCTTCGGAAGATTCCGCAGCATTCCGCGGCATCTAACCCGACTTCCGCAACTTAGCTGGGATTTGGGCGGATTTCAGCGCGATCTGGGCTCTGGGTCCGACATAACGCCTTGCTTTTGTTGAATGGGATGGCGTGAAGCTGGCTGTAGCGCCGACCTATGGCTTGCGACAACCAAAATCAATGACTTGGTCTCGGATTGGCGCTGAGTTGCGGAAGTCGGGCTAATGACCTTTCAGAAATTTTCTTTCAAGAGCGAGCACTTTGGGATGGTCCTGGAAATTGGGCGCCGCCAACGCCTACTGGAATTATGGATGGCGCCCGCTTCCCAGCGCGCTGGCCGCCGGGTTGTAGACGCCTAGCCTGGTCCGTCCAGGCCGAGCGCCGCCATCTTGCGGGTCAAGGTGTTGCGGCCCCAACCGAGCAAGGCGGCGGCCTCCACCCGGCGCCCGGCAGTATGCTGCAAAGCGGCCTGAATCAAGATGCGCTCGAAGGCGGGCTTGGCCGAGGCCAACACTGGGCTGCCCGCATCGCTCGCCAGGGCCTCACGCACCCAAGCGGCCAGGGCCTGCTCCCAACCGGTCGCCCCGGCGCTTTGCGGCAATGCGCCGCGCAGCTCCGGCGGCAGGTCCCCCACCAGCACTTCGTCGCCAGGCGCCATCACCGCCAGCCAACGGCAGGCGTTCTCCAGTTGGCGCACGTTGCCGGGCCAAGGCAGCGCGGCCAAGTGCCGCAAGGTGCTGTCGGCGAATCGTTTGGGCGCATCCTTCAACTCCGCAGTCGCCCGGTCCAGGAAATGGCGGGCCAGCAGGGGAATGTCCTCCCGGCGCTCGGCCAAGGAGGGCACATGGATGCGGATGACGTTCAGGCGATGGTATAGATCCTCCCGAAAGGCGCGTTGCGCCACCCGCTGCTCCAGGTTCTGATGGGTGGCGGCAATGATGCGCACGTCCACCCGCACCGGCATATGGCCACCCACCCGGTGGAATTCCCCCTCCGCCAGCACCCGCAGCAGGCGGGTCTGCAGGCTGGCTGGCATATCACCGATTTCATCCAGGAACAGGGTGCCGCCGTCCGCCTGCTCGAAGCATCCCAACCGGCGGTTGGCGGCGCCGGTGAAGGCCCCCTTCTCATGACCGAACAGTTCGGACTCGATCAGTTCCCCGGGTATGGCGGAGACGTTCAGCGCCACCAAGGCTTGCCGCGCCCTGGCGCTGTGTCGATGCAGCGCCCGGGCCACCAGCTCCTTGCCGGAACCGGACGGGCCGTTGATCAGCACCGTGGCGTTGGAGGCGGAAAGCCGGCCTATGGCGCGGAACACTTCCTGCATGGCCGGCGCGCGGCCAAGAATCTCCGCAGCGCTTGGCGCGGCCGGCGGCGCTTCGGGCTGCGCCGGCGCCGCCCGCCCCAAAGCCCGCTGCACCACAGCCACAGCTTCATCGATATCGAAGGGTTTGGGCAGGTATTCAAAGGCGCCCCGTCGATAGGACGATACAGCGCTATCGAGATCCGAATGCGCCGTCATGATGATCACCGGCGCCTTGCAGTCCGCCCGGTGCAGCCGGCGCAGAAAGTCCAGGCCGTTCATGCCCGGCATGCGGATATCCGTAAGCACCGCCGCCGGCTGCTGCTGCGACAGGGCGGCTAGTGCCTCGTCTGCGCTGGCGAACGGGCGGCTGGGCACACCCGCCCTAGTCAGGGCCTTCTCCAGCACCCAACGAATGGAGCGATCGTCATCCACGATCCAAACCAAGGATGCGTCCGCCTGGCTCACGCTGCGCCTTCCTGCGCATGGCGCAGGGGCAGGATGATGGAGAACTGCGTTCTGCCCGGCCGGCTCATGCACTCGATCACCCCCTGATGGCGGCGCACGATGGTTTGGGTGATGGCCAAGCCTAGGCCGGTGCCCTCCGGACGGCCGCTGATCATTGGGTAGAACATGCGGTCCAGCATCTCCTCCGGAATGCCAGGCCCGTTGTCCTCCACTTCTATGGCCACCACCACCCGGTGGCGGCGCCCACGGATGGTGAATTGCCGATAGGCGCGCGTGCGCAGGCGAATCTCCGCATCCGAGGTTTGCGCCAGGGCGGCGCAGGCGTTGCCCAGGATGTTCAGCAGGGCCTGAATCAGCAGGTCTTCATCGGCATCGATGCGCGGCAGGCTTGGGTCGTACCCACGCACTAGGCGCACGTTGCCAGCGACCATGTCGCCCTGCGCCACCTTGGCCACGTGCTCCACCAGCCGATGCACATTGAGCCGGGTGAGCTGCAGCGGCTTGCTGGGCCCTAGGAGGCTGTCCACCAAGGCCTTCAAACGGTCGCATTCGCGGATGATCAACTCGGTGTACTCAGCCAGTTCCATGTTGTCCGCCGGCCGCTGGCCAAGCTCCAAGGCCAGCAGTTGGGCGGCGCCGCGGATGCCGCCCAACGGGTTCTTGACCTCATGGGCCAAGTTGCGCACCAAGCTGGCGGTGGCCTCCTGAATGCCGACCAACCGGTCATCCTGATTGATGCGCCGCAGCCGGTTCAAGGGTTGGGCCTCTATGAGCAGATCCCCGCAGTCCATGGGGACGCAGCTAAGGTCGACCAGCAGCACCCGTCCGTCGCAACGCCGCAGCTGCTGCTGGCGCAAGGTGGCGGAGCGGCCGGCGGACACAGTGCGCAACTGCCCCAGCACCGCTTCCGCATCCCGGAACACAGCCTCCAGAGGCTTGCCCAGAACACGTTGCCCACTAACGCCAAACAGAGCCTCCGCAGCCGGGTTCAGCAGCTTGACCTTGTGGGTGGGGGACACCACCAGCACCGCACTGGGCAGATGCTCAAAGGCGGCGCCGGCCAACGCCGCTGAGAAAGGCGCAGCAGGCAAGGCGGTTAGCGAAGCCATGCCGCTAAGACCAGGACCAGCAGGATTCGGTGCAATTTCGTCGCCCTGGGCGGATAACGCCCGACAGCGCCCGCCGACTACTGGGCCTTGCCGGGCCGGGGATGCAGACGCGAGTGGCGCAGCAGATGGAAGGAACTGGGCGCCCCGGCGAAGACCAACCGCCCCGCCGCATCCACTACCTGCACCTGAAGCGCATGAGAGCCGCGATGCACTCCCTGAAGGTGAAAGCGGGGTGACGTTTGCGCGGGGCCATAGGGAAGGCCGTCGAGCAGCAGCCGCAACTGATGGCCTTTGCGCAGCGCAGGCTTAAGGCTGGCCTGCACCCAAAGCTCCCCACCGTTGGCCCGCACCCCCGCATCAGCGGTCGGGGACAGGATGCTGGCCTCGGTGTACGCGCCTTGCGCCGCAGCCAAAGCCGGCAGGAGCAAGAGGACGAACAACGCTGCTTTCATCGCCTGCACCACAAACACCGCCAGGATTAAGGAAAGGCCCCGGGTTGCGGTCGTCCTGGGGCCTTTGCGAACGTTGTTCGTCAGTTGCCGCCTAAACGGAGTAGTACATCTCGAACTCAACGGGATGGGTGCTGGAGTTCAGATAGTCCACTTCCTCGTGCTTGAGCTCCAGGTAGCCATCGATCATGGCGTCCGTGAACACGTCCCCGGCGCGCAGGAAGGCGCGGTCCGCATCCAGGGCGGCCAAGGCCTGCTCCAAGGAGCTGGCCACTGTGGGGACGCCCTGCAGTTCCTCCGGGGGCAGGTCGTAGAGGTCCTTGTCGAAGGACTCGCCGGGATGGATCTCGTTCAGGATGCCATCCAGCCCCGCCATCAGCATGGCTGCGAAGGTGAGGTAGGGGTTCCCCGTGCTGTCCGGAAAGCGCACCTCCACCCGGCGGCCGTTGGGGCTGCCCCCCTGCACGTAGGGAATGCGCACGGAAGCGGAGCGGTTGCGCGCCGAATAGGCCAGCAGCACCGGCGCCTCGAAGCCCGGCACCAGCCTTTTGTAGGAGTTGGTGCTGGCGTTGGAGAAGGCGTTGATGGCGCGGGCGTGCTTGATCACCCCGCCGATGTAGAACAGGGCGGCTTCCGACAGCCCGGCGTAGCCATCGCCATGGAAAATATTCGTGCCGCCGGAGAATATGGACTGATGCACATGCATGCCATTGCCGTTGTCCCCCACTAGGGGTTTGGGCATGAAGGTGGCCGTCTTGCCCCAGGCATCCGCCACGTTGTGTACGCAGTACTTGTAGGTCTGGGTTTCGTCCGCCTTGCGCACCAGGGTGTTGAAGCGCACCCCGATCTCATTCTGGCAGGCAGTGCCCACCTCGTGGTGATGCACTTCGACATGCAAGCCCATGGATTGCATGGCGGCGCAGATGGCGGAGCGCAGATCCGCGGCGGAATCCACCGGCGGCACTGGAAAGTAGCCGCCCTTGACGCGCGGACGGTGGCCGCGGTTGCCGCCGTCGAAGTCGCTGCCCGATTCCCAAGCCGCCTCCTCAGCGCTGATTTCGTAGAAGGCGCCGCCCATCTCCACCTTGTACTTGACGTCATCGAAAACGAAGAATTCGCACTCCGGGCCAAAATAGGCTGCATCGCCGATGCCGGTGGAGGCGAGGTAGGCCTCCGCCTTCTTGGCGACCGAGCGCGGGTCCCGCTCATAGGGTTGCATGGTCGAAGGCTCAACCACGTCGCAACGCAGGTTTACCGTGGTGTCTTCACGGAACGGATCCATAACCGGCGTGCTGTCATCCGGCATCAGGATCATGTCCGACTCGTTGATGGACTTCCAGCCGGAGATGGACGAGCCATCGAACATGAACCCATCCTCCATGGCCTCGGCGTCCACCCTGCCTGCGGGAATGGTGGTGTGCTGCTCCTTGCCGCGCGGATCGGTGAAGCGCAGATCCACCCATTTCGCGTCGTTTTCGCTGATCATGCTCAGTGTGTTGTCGGGCATATTGGTTCCTCAAGTTGAAATTCAGTTTGCCGATTGGCCTCCGCAACATCCGGGTGCGGCGCAGCCAGCCATCTGGTTCGGCCCCATCCCCGCATAGGGAGGCAAAAAACATGCCATCCCGGCATACCGGCGGCGCACGGCGTTGCCGCCCGCTTCCAAACGGGGCTTCGCACCTTTTTGGAGCTTCCTGGCGCAAGTATGCACCAATATTGAGCGGAATGCTGTGGATGTACGTCAGATTTTCGGGATGACGGCCAGTGCGCATTGGCGCGGGGTTCCCAACGGCCCCTCCGTCGACGCGGCGCGTTAACGACCAACGAACGCACACATCAACAAGGCCGACAGGCTGGCCGAAGAAGCGTCGTGCGGACGGGGCGCATCAAGGACCAACGGACGCACACTCTTGAAAGGTGCGCCCTTCGCCACTACATTTCTAGTATGGCCACCAAACCTGTGCCCAATGCGGCAACCAGTGAAAAAGCGTTGCGTAAACGCATCCACCATATCTTCTGCGGCGACGGACCCCCGGTGACGCCACCAACGACGCCGCCCCGTTTCTGGGTCGGGCCCACCAAGAAGCAGAAGGACGCGGTTTTCATGGACATTATTGAAGAGTCCACCACGCTGAGCGACCGCATCGATCTGCACACGGAGGCTCAGACTGAAGAGCGCATCCCGCAGAGCAACGACATCGAGGCGCACACGGAGGCTCAAGTGGGCGAACAGCGTTGGCTGAATTCGCCCCACGTCGATCTAGGCGGCAAGTCTCCGGAGGAAATGTTGACCGGTGGCGATCCCTCGCGCCAACGCCTGGGCAGATTCGTCGCGGCTATCGAGGCGGCTGTTCGATCAGGCTCATTTAGTTGAATTACGCACACGCCGGCGAGATTCACCTCATCCGTCTCCCCCAGGTCCACTGGTACCGATCCGTCGAGAAGGGCTACCAGTTCGACCCTCCGCTCGTTAACCGCAACAACACTAGGTTCAACGGCGGGAACCTCCAGGTGATTTACTTCGCACCGGATCAGGTTCTGGCCCGCTTCGAGGCGCGCGACGTACTCGGCCACTGGTTCGGCGACGCCGTGCCGTCGCTCCGCGAGCGCCACGTCGTAGTCGAGTACAGCATCGACCTGGGATCCGAACCCACCATCGTCGATGCCCGACCGGCGCAGCTCGCCGCCGTTGAGACCACCGTCCAGGAGATGACCGGCGACTGGCGCAGCTACCCTTGGGAGGGCGCGAATGCACCCACCCAAGATCTGGCCAACGCCATCCACGCCCACCCGGACACCCCTTTGGGGCTGATCGCTCCGTCCGCACGCAATCCCAAGCAGAACAACCTGATACTCTTCGCCGACAGGCTCCCGCCGCGCTCGATTTCCTTCGCCAAAGTACATCACTGGCGCAGCAGCCAGCTTTCCGGTCGGTGACGGCCGCCGGCCGCCCTCGGCCGAGAGCGCCACTGGAGAACCAACCGAACCGGCCCGCATGGCCGGTCCAGCAACTTGGCGGACCACAACTGTCGGCCCAGCCGCGTACTGCATCAAGGGCCACGATGATCGTGCCGGATTTCGGCCCTTGCATGCAGGGGAGCGAGACCTTACGACCACCACGGATGGGATGAGGTTCATTTCGGCTCTTGCATGCGGGGAGCAAGCAGCGGCCTGTCCAAGCCCAACGAAATAGACAGGTTTCGGCTTTTGCATGCGGTAGGCCTGCCCGTCGTGCTCTCCGGCTGAAGGCCCCAGGCGCATGCTCGCGACCGGAAGCATGGCGGGTGCCTATGTTTGAGGGAGCATGGACGCGGATTGGGCCAAAAAAACCAGCAAGGGCGCCGCCAACGCGATTTGCGCCTGCGGCAACCCACTACGATTGCCAGCCAACGCGCCAAAAAAGAACAACATTCGGCGACGCATCAAGCGTCTTGGCGCAATATGCGAGCTAGTGTGCTGTCCGGCAACTTCAACCTTCCCGCGGATCAATCACAATCCTGACGTACACCCGAATGCTCAGCGCACTTTAAGGCGAATGCGGATTTCGTCCTTGGACTGGGTCGCCTCAACCAACTCGTGCCCATGCACCCTGCACCAAGCCGGCACGTCATGCAAGGTTCCGGGATCTGTCGCCAGCACGTCCAAAAGGGCGCCCGGCGCCAACTTGGCCACCCTATCCTGGGTGCGGATGACCGGCAGGGGGCACAGCAGGCCCCGCGCATCGAGGACCTCCGCCGGCGTCGGCCTCTCAGGCAAGATGGCGCCCCCAAGGCGTACGGCCGTTACGCCACGCAAGCATGGCCGAAGCCGAAGGCGGTCTCAGCGCTGCTGTGGACGTGGACGCAACGCCATGCAGACATAGCCAGTCCCCAGCAGCCGCCCTGGCCTCCGTCGCCTTACGCCTGGACATGGACACAACGCTATGCAGACATAGCCAGGCCAAGTAGGGACCAGATCCCGGCCTTCCCATGCGCTTGGACGTGGACGCAACGCCATGCAGACATGGCCAGAGAGGCGCTCCCGCTCCGCAGAACGGATCTGCGGAGACTTCCGCTCGTCCTCTCAAACATGCAGCAACTCCCGCTAAGCTCGCTGTGTCCATGAAATCGCCACGATTGGACGCCCAAATCGACCGAACCCCCGTGCAATCGAGCCGCGAAATTGGACATCGGGGGGTTAGCGGGCGTTGCCGTCAAACATGCCAACTGGCCGGTATATCGGCCACAGGCATCGGCGCGACCCTGAGTTCGCGGCTCTCCCCGCTGGCTTCCTGCGCCAGCAGGGTCACCTCCGGCGCGTCCCGTCCTTGGCTGTAGCGGGCCACCACCCGGGCGGCCAAGCGGATGTCCGCGGGGGCCGGCGCGCCATCCACCAAGCACAAGGGGCCAGCGTGGCTGACCGGGTGCAGGGTCAGAAAGCGCTTGCGATAACCCGCCAAGTAGCGGTTTTCCCCCTCCTCCCGGCTGACGATCAGCTTGAAGTGCGGCGCTGGGCGCAGGTGGCGGCCGACCTTCAACAGCATGATGTCGTCAAGTTCATAGTCTCTTCGGCCCCGGGCCCGCCAAAGGTCCGCCAGCTTGCGGCTGTACTGCTGGTCGGTCAGGAAGCAGCAGCCGCCGGCCGGCTGCGCCCACTCCGTGAAGCCAAAGCGCCGCGCCAGCGCCATCTGCGGCTTGCGGTTGCGGCCGGTGAAGGCGTACAGGGCGTCGCGGTCCACCCAACCTTCCCGCTCCGGCAGGCTGGGCGGCAGATTCTTGGCGCATAGCGGGCGCAAAAGCCGATCGTTCGCCCCGGATTCCTTGGCGATGATGGGCATGGTGGCCTTGCGCTGGCTCTTGGGGCGTTGGCCGATGACCTCCCCGGTGATGATGAAATCGAAGCCCCGCGCCGCCACGAAACCCCACGCCAAGGCCTTGCGCACCATGAAGATTTTGCAATCCAGGCAGGGGTTCAGGTGCTGCCCGTAGCCGTGCCCGGGCGCAAGCACCACTTTCTTGTACTCCTCCACCACGTCCATCAGGTGCAGTTTGATGCCAAGCTGCTCCGCCACCCATAAAGCGTTGTTGCGTTTCGGCTTGCTTTTTTTGCGCCCGCGGATGGCGGTAGTGTGCCCTTCCACGCAGAAGCCCGTGAAGAAGTTGACGCCCTCCACGTGCACCCCCTGCTCCATAACCACCCGCGCCGCCAGCATGGAATCCAACCCACCGGAAATGAGCGCAACGGCCTTGATCTGTTTGGGCATGGCCTAGTGTGCTGTCCCGCAAGTAAGTGTGATTATTCGTGGCCCTCTTTGGCCCCCGGCCGCGTTGCTCCTCCTTGTGTGGGGCCTGCCACACGGCGTCGTCACGCCTTGCCGGGAGCCAAAATGGCCTAGCGACTAAAACCCACTTACTTGCGGGACAGCACACTAGACGGGTGCCGAGAAGTGTGCGCATTGTAGTTTGGCCACCGCGGGATCGCAATCCTAGGGAACCTCTGAACAAGTCGCGTTCGCCCAGCGCCCCGCTCTCAGCATCCG
>CAYGBY010000096.1:0-13304 GCA_964348115.1 uncultured Pseudomonadales bacterium | reverse complement strand
GCCCGCAAACAGCGGGGCGCTGGGCCAACGCGACTTGTTCAGAGGTTCCCTAGGCGTCGACCTCGATGAGCTTGGGGATGGCGGTTAGGTACAGCGCCGTGCGGATGGGTTCGTCGTATAGCTGCTCCGCCAAGGCGCGATAACGGGCAAGCTGCTTGCAGTGGCGCAGGGTCTGCTGGCGAATGGAAGCCGGGTCGCTGGCGGTTCGGTCGGTCTTGAATTCGACTATCCAACGCATGCCCTCATGCTTGAAGACGCGGTCGAAGTAGGCGGACACGAGGACGCCGTCCAACACCCCCATGACGGCGAATTCCGACGCCGCCTGATCGTGGGGCGCCAACAGCCAACGGCCTTGCTGGTCCAGCAGCACGTTGCTGAGTTGCCGCTCGGCCTCCGCGATGCAATGGCGGCGTTCGGCTTCCGCTAGGCCGGTGGCCAGCAGCTCGCCTTGCCATTGGCCGCGCCGCGCCTCCAGCCAAGCATGGACATCCGGCGGGGGGCCGTTGCGGCCCCAGAGGCACAGGCACCGGTGCACCAGTTCGCCAAGGATCACCTGTGGACTGCCGGCGGCCGGATCCTCGCCGCCGCCTTGCTTGGGCGCCAAGGTGTCCGGCAGGGCCAGCGGCTGGGGCTTGGGAGGGCTCCAGACGAAACCATCCCTTAGCTGGTGCAGCTTGAGCGGCGCGGCTGGCTGATCCGCCGGTGCGCCACCCGTTTCAACTAGGTCGTCGGATCTTACGTTTGTTTCCACAGCGTTGGCTGGTTGATTCGCCGCCGCGCCGCCCGTTTCAACTGTTGGCATCTCCTCACGCATGCCCGGCCATAGCAGCGCCAGCATGGAGCCCTCTCGCGGCTGCTTGATCATGGCGACCGTCGTCGTGGTGGACGCCTCGCCCTCCTCCAGCCCGACGCAGGCCGTCAGCAGCAGGCTGCGCTTGGCGCGGGTGCAGGCTACGTACAGCAGACGCTGCAGTTCGTGTCTGGTGCGGGCCTTGTCCTCCTCCGCCAGCCAGCCGTAGAGGGCGCCCGAACCCTTGGTGGCCATCAACAGTTGCCGCCCCTGCAGCCGCCAACGCAGCACCGGCGCGCTGTCCCCGCGCACCCCCTTGTCCAGGCAGGGCAGCAGCACATGGTCGAACTCCAAACCCTTGGCCTTGTGAACTGTCAGTATTTGCAGTTGGGTTTCACCGCTGTCGGCGGCGAAAAGTCCTTCCGCCAATTGCCGCAGCAGATCGACGTCCCAGCCATCCGCGCCTAGCCGGTCCACAAGCTCCAGGAAGCGTTGCGCATGGTCCAGCACCGCCGGGTCGGCATAGGCCGCCGCGCCGCCGCACTCCAGCCAAACGGCCTCCAGAGGGGTGCGGGGCGCGCCTTCGTAACGGCGTGGCAGCCAGCGGTTGAGAGCCTTCAGCAGCCGACCTAGGCGGTCGGCGCCGGTGGACGTCAGTTGGGGCTTCAGGTGCGCCAGGTTTTCTGGATTGAATGCCCGCAGCTTGGCGGCCCGCTCCAGATCGGGCAGGTCCAACCCCACCCAAGGCGTGCGCAGGACGCTCAGCCAAGCCAGCCGGTTCCGGGAATTGCTGAGGGCGGCGGCCAGGGACAGCAGGTCCAGAACGGCGGGCGTCTCCGCGAGGGGATCGATATCGGTGGCCTGCCAGGGAATGCCCTGCCGCCGCAAGGTCTCCAGGATGGTTGGCAGATGGGCGCGGCTGCGCACCAGAATTGCGATGCTGCTTTTCGGTTCCGACCGGCGAAGCGCCTGAACGTGCCGCGCCAAGGCTTCGGCTTCCAGCGATGGGCGGGCGAACAGGCGGACAGAGACCTCGCCATCGCCCGCCCGGCGCGCCGTGGAAGGGCTGTAGCCCACCTGTCCGGTCAGCCTGTCCGCCCTGTTGCCCATGATGGCGGGGAAGTGGTTGTTGAACCAATCCACTAGGCCGGGCGCGGAACGGAAGTTGGCGTTCAGCCGCAGGGGCTGCAAGGGCAATTGGTTGATGCCGTCCTCTTGGGCGCGCTGAAACAGGGCGACGTCCGCGTCGCGGAAGCGGTAGATCGATTGCATGGGGTCGCCGACCGCAAAGAAGCTGTTTTCGCCGGTTGGGCTCCAGCCCTCCAGCAGCAGGGAGAACAGCTCGAACTGCGCGTTGGAGGTGTCTTGGAATTCGTCCACCAGGATGTGGCGGATGCGATAGTCCAACGCCAAGGCCAGATCGGTGGGTGCGTCCCCATCACGCAGCGCGCGGGCGGCGGCGATGTTGAGCTGCGGGAAGTCGGTGGCGCGCTGCTCAGCCATGGCGGCGTTCAGATCCAGCACGGCCAAGGCAAGGGCGACGCAAACGGAGGCAAGCTCCTGGATTTGCCAGTCGCTTAGGGGCGTCTCGGGCAGATTGGCCAAGGCGGCGAGGCGCCGTTCCAATCCAAGGCCGCGCAGGGCTTCGATGAGCCGCAGCGCCCGTTGTTTGGCTTTCTTCAGGTGCGCTGGGAAACCGTTGCGCTTGTCCAATCGCTTGCGGAATTGGCCTGCGGCGGTCATGCACAGCGCTTTGGCCGTTGCCCAGAAGGAACCTTGGGGACCTTGGTGGCGAGCGGCCAGATCAATCATCCAGCGCAGTTCCTCCATCAGTTCGGGGCCCAATGCGCGCGCCATGCCGTTGGCGATGGACTCGACCAGCTCCGCCCTGGCGTTGTTCAGCAATGGCCCCAAGGCTTCGGGTTGTTCCTGATGCAGGTGAAACACCTCCAGCACCGCGTTCAGCCATTGGTCGCGGCGCGCCAACATTTCCGTCACTAGGCGTCCCGTCGTGGCGGGGTTGTTGTCCTGCAGCATCAGCAGGCGCCCCACATCGGCGCCTAAGGGGTCTTCGCGCAGGCGTTTGAAGAGCCCATCCACGGCTTGCTCGTAAAGGGGGCCGGCCAACTCCGTGGGCTGCGCCCGCCGGTCTGTGTTCGCCCCCAGGGGCAGGGCGCCCACCAGGGAGGCGGCGAAGCTGTCGATGGTTTGGATTTTCAGACGTGCGGGATTGTCGATAAGGTTCCAGCCCTGCTGGGCATCCCGCGCCCGGACGCCTTCGGCCAACGCCCGCTCCTGCGTGCGCAGCCCGTTCAGTCCATCCGGGCTCAGCAAGGCCAGCACCCGCTGACGCATCTCCGCGGTGGCCTTGCGGGTGAAGGTGATGGCCAGAATCTGTTCCGGCAGCTCCACTTTGGCCAGGAGTGCGGCGAAGCGGTTGACCAGCAACGTGGTCTTGCCGGAACCGGCCGGGGCCTGGACGATGCAGGAGACCTCCGGCCGCAGCGCGCGGGCGCGGGCTTCGGCATCGTCCGCGCCGCAACCCTTGGCGGTCATGGCGGCCCGTCCCCCGTGCCCGCAGTTGCGCCATTGCTGTCGGGCATCCGGGCCTGAACGCGGCAGAAAGCGCCCAGATGGCAGTTGCGGCAAACGTTCCTTGAGTTCGGCGCCACCGTAGCCAGCCCCTGCCAGTGCTCCCGCGCAAGCGCTTCAAGCTGCTTGCGCCAGCGTTCGCGCGTCGCTCGCCAGGACGCTTCCCGCAAGGGCCTGATGTCCACCTTGGACTTCACGGCGCATCGCAGTTCCTCCGTCGCCCAACCGGTCAGCTTCACCTCTCCATTGCGGATGCTGGCGAAGCACACCGCTCCGATTGACGCATCCGTCAAAGCGTACATGGCCAATTGCGGTTCGGTCAGCCGCCCCCGCGACAGGGGGGTCAAGGACACTAGGCCGGTCTTGTAGTCGATGACGATGCGTTGTCCGCTGGCGCTGTCCTCATCCATGCGGTCGATGCGCAGTTTGCACTGGGTGCCGTCCAGGGTGAGGAGCGCCTCCTGCTCCAGCCCGACGGTCTGGAACGCCGGGCGCAGGGCGTCGAGTTCCAGCCACCGCGTCATGATGGCGGCGATGCGGCTGCGCTCGTTTTGCTGGTAGATGGCTGGCGCTTGCGGAATTTCGCTCTCGATTGCTGCGCCCACGGCTTGGTCGATGGCCGCCTTGCGGTGGGCCGGTTCGGCATCGCGGTAGAGCATGTGGAAGGCTTCATGCAGCAGCCGCCCGCGGATCATCGCGTCCGGCAGTTCTTCGGCGGTTCGTTCATCCCCTAGGCCAAGACGATGCACGGCCCAGGCGCGGAAGGGACAGAGCGCTTGGTTGCGGAGCAGGGTCGCGCCGCCCTGCAGTGCGCCTTCGGCCAAGGTCGATCCCTGATCCGGAGCAGCCTCCTGCAATTGAGCCGTTGGGGCCGCCGCAAGCCAGGGATGCCAGCAGCGGCGCCGCGCCCTGATCACCTCATCCGCGGACGCTTCGGGAATGTCTTGGATCAGGGCGCTGCAGCGGTGTTCTTCGCCCTCGTCCTCCAGGGGCCAGCTAAAGATCAGGTGCTCGCCGGCATGGCGCCATTGCTCGGTGAGGCGGCGGGCGAAAGCTTCTTCCGCCCGCTGGTCGATGCGGGGCACGCCCTGGGCGCGCAGGGCGTCCATCGGCAGTAGGGGGTTGCTGGGCCGAGGCATGGGCCAGCCGGCATCCGTTAGGCCCGCCACCCACAGGTGGGTGAATGCGAGGCCCGCTGTTTCCAGATAGCCCAGCGCCTGGATGGGCGCCGGAGGGCGTTGCGGGGCGAAGGTCTTGAGCGCCAGCAGGTCGTCAAGGGTCCGCAGCGCCTGTGCGCCGCCGCAGCGGGGCGACTTGGCCAGGGCGGCGTACTGGCCCAAGGCGTCTTTGGCGGCCTGCAGCGCTTGGTGTTGAACGCTGCCCGCGCCCACCCCCCATTGGGCTTGACCCAGCCAGCCGGCGAACAGGCCGGCCCAGGCGGCGAATGTTTGCGCTTGAACGCTGCTGGCATGGTGCGCCAGCGCCCTCAGCAGCGCTTGGCCGCGGGCGCCTTCAAGGTTGAGAAAGGGCGCCGCCGGCAGTTTCGCCGCGGATTTTGCGGTGGGTTCCAGCAAGTGGGCAAGCAGCAGCCTTGCGCAGCGCCAAACCGGCTGGGCGGCCAGGGGCGTTCCACCGGAGATGTCATAAGCCTCCGGCGCATCCTGAAACTCCACGAAGAAGGCGTGGCTGATGGCGTGGTGGCGTTCCGCCAAATAGGGGAAGACGACGCCGATGCGGGCGTGCGGGTCCTGTTGCAGGATTTGCCGTGACCACTGCACGGCGGCGCGGATTTCCTCGCCGCGGTCCTCGTACGCGATGCGCCCCTCGCTGGTTGGGCGGCGACTTGGCGCCGGGTGGTGGCGGACGGTTTGGCCGGTGCCCCGCACCCGCTGCAGAAACGCCGCCTGTTGGGGCGGCGCATGATCGAAGGCGAACAGGTGCAGCGCCGCGCCCTTGTGAATGTCCGGCAGGTCGGGCAGCTGGGCCTCGGTGAGCAGGTTGTCCTCCTGCAGGCGGACGGCGAAGCGATGGGCCAAACGGCGGAAATAGCGGACCTCCCGGGTGGCCGGCGCATCGGTCACGTCTAGGCTGATGCGCCAAGCCTTGGCCACAGCCCAAGAATTGGCCGCCAACTCCGCCAGATGCGCCCGGTCCGGTTCGGCCATCTCCCCCCACAGCAGCAGCTCCGCGTCCCGGCTCAGCAGTTTTGGATGCGAACTGGTTGCGGCGCCGTCCTCTTGTTGGGCCTGGCGATGGGTGCGCAAATAGCGTTGCAGGCTGGCCACCTTCGGCCGCGGCCAAGCCTTGCGTCCCTGGTCAAGCTGATGCTGGGCGTAGGCCGCTAGGAATTCCCGCGCCAGCCGCTCGTTGGGGGTCAGCACCTGCGCTGCGGCGGCCGCTTCAATCAGGGCGGGGGACAGGCGGGTGAAGTGAATTGGCATTCGGGCCGGTTGATGCTGTCTGGATTGGCTTTGGGGCGTTCCGACCCATCGGCCATATCCGCCATTCTGGCATGGTTCCAATGCGCGGACAGCTTCGATGGCAATTTCGCCATCGGGGGGCTACAATTCGCGCCAACTCCGCTGGGCTTGGCCGCTGCGCGGGGCTGCGCCGTTCAGGCACAGGGAAACCAACACGGGGGCTGGCAAATGCGGCTTTTATTCAAGGACTTCATGGCACAGAGCTGGTTTATGAAGGGCATAATCGCTTGGGGCTGGCTCTGTGTGCTCATCATGGTGGCCAGCTTGGCGGACAACTTGCGCATCATCTTCGGTGGCTAGGACAGGGCAGTGTGGTTGTCAGCCCTCACCGGCAAGCAGCGCGAGGCCTTGCTCGGGTTGGCGCACAATGTGGTGGTTTCGGATGGTCTGCTTGACCCGAACGAGGAAGGCATGCTGGACGAATTCAAGCGCGAGATGGAGTTGAATCCGGCCCATGAAGCTGAATATCTGGCCTTGGACGGCATAGAAACCACCTTCGATACCCATAAGTCGCGCATCATCGCACTGTTGAACCTCATTCGCCTGAGTTACGCGGACGGCGCCTTTGAGATAGAAGAGGAGTGCCTGCTGGCCGAGATCAGCCGCGGCTTCGGCATCGATGACGCAGAGTTTCGCTTGCTTGACAATTGGGTGCGGCGGCTGCTGAGCCTTGAGTCCGAAGCCTTGGCTTTCATGCGTTAGCGGCCTTTTGCCGCAACTGCTGGCAGCTCTTGGCGAAGGTCTGGCGTAGTGCCGGGAGCGCCGAGGCGCCTTAGCCCAAAAGCACCTGCTTGGCCTCATTCAGTTGCTGGGCGATGAACGTGGAGCCGCCTCTGTCCGGGTGGTTCTTCGCCATCAGGCGGCGATGGGCGTCCAGTATTTCCTGGCGGCTGGCGCCAGCCGCCAGCCCGAGAATCCGCAAGGCCTGCTGGCGTGTCATGGCGCCCCCCGCAGCCGCGCCTGCGCCGCGCCCGGAAGCGCCGCTGGCCCCCGGCCGCTGGCGAAAGGCGGTGAACAGACGCCCCAACAGCGGGCTTAGGCGAAACAGCAGCGTAAAGGCCCGGCGCATAAACGGCAGCAGCGCGGCCGCCGCGGCCGCCAGCCAGTGCAGGCGCCCGGTGGCCGCCAACACCGCCAAGGCGGCCACCAAGGCCAGGGCCGCCAAGGCGCCGATGACAGCGCCCTTGCCGGGGCGACGGGGATGCAGCCACAGCAGGCGCATCAGCACCACAAAGGCGGCGAGGGCAAGAAGGCCGAGCAGAATGGCGATCATGGCGCAGCTTGGGTTCGGTTCTCTTGGCGGCGACCCAAGGCAGTAGGCTATCATAGCCGGCATCATTCCCGCGCCGGGCGAGGCCAGTTTGAGTGATGGACAGCGCAGACACGCAGAAATGGCTTGAGGATTTGCGCATGGAGCACCGCGACCTCGATGAGGTCATCCACCATCTGCACAAGACCGGCCATCAGGACGCGATGCGCATGCAAAGGCTGAAGAAGCGCAAGCTGAAGCTCAAGGACATGATCGCCAAGCTGGAAAGCGAATTGATACCAGACTTGGACGCATGAACGCCTTGGCTGCGAAGCCCTTGACGGTGGCCATCTCATCCCGGGCGCTGTTTGATCTTGACGAAAGCAACGCGGTGTTCGAGGAGCAGGGGCTAGCCGCCTACCGGCACTTCCAGATCGATCGGGAAGATCAGCCCCTGGCGCCGGGGGAGGGCTTCAATTTCGTAAAAAAACTTCTAAATATCAATGAATTAACTGAAAAAAAGAAAGTAGAAGTCATATTGCTTTCGCGCAATACCGCAGATACTGGGCTGCGCGTGTTCAATTCCATCGAGCATCATGGGCTGGACATCACCAGGGCCGCATTCTGCGGCGGCGAAAGTCCCTATCGCTACATCACCCCCTTCGGTTGCGATCTGTTCCTCAGCACCCATGGCCCCGATGTGCGCCACGCCTTGGTCCACGGTGTGGCGGCGGCCAACCTGCTGCCGGGCGGCAGCCCGGCCGCCGGCCAACAGCACTCGGCCTCCAGCAAGCTGCGTCTGGCTTTTGACGGCGATGCAGTGCTGTTTTCCGATGAAGCGGAGCGCATCTATCAAGCCGAGGGGCTGGACGCCTTTACGGAGAAGGAAACCCACAAGGCTGCGCAGCCACTGCCCGGCGGGCCTTTCAAAGCCTTCCTGCGGGCTCTGCAGGATCTGCAGCAGGAATTCGAACAGGAGAACTGTCCCATTCGCACCGCCTTGGTCACGGCCCGGGAAGCGCCCGCACATGAGCGGGTCATCCGCACCTTGCGCGCCTGGGACATCCGCCTCGATGAATCTCTATTCCTGGGCGGCAAGGCCAAAGGCGAGTTTCTCAAGGCGTTCGCGGCTGACGTGTTCTTCGATGACCAAGCCCAACACTGCCAGGAGGCCGCCGCCCACACCTCCGCCGGCCATGTTCCCACCGGCGTGACCAACCAAGCTCGATAAGGCCTTAAAGCGCCCCCCAAGAAACCTAAGGAACCTCTGAACAAGTCCCGGAAGCCCAGAGGAGCCTAAAGGGCGTGATGGCAAGGCGCGGCGAAGCCGTGTGGCAGGCCCCACACAATGAGCCGCAACGCCGCCAGCGCGCCCTTTAGGCCCTCCCGAAGGGCGCCCCGCGACGTGCGGACCGTGGAATGCGCTCTGCTCTACGGGCTGCCTTCCCATGGCCGCAACGCCATCCCCCGCTGCTGGGAGCGGGGCGCTGGGCGAACGCGACTTGTTCAGAGGTTCCCTAAAGGTAGGGTGCCTTGCCTTGCCATCACGCCACCTAGACTGCTCTGGGCTTCTGGGACTTGTTCAGCGGCTCCTCAATGCTCTATAGATGTTTTTGTTATTAGCAATTGAGTTTTTATATCACTTTCCGCATATTTGTGGGATTTCCGCCTACAATGGCGGCCTCCGCGGGTCGGCCGCCGCCACACCTTGATCCAGGGCGTGGCGCACATCCGAGGCCTATGGGCTAAGGAACGAGTTGCATCGGAGGCCTATGATGAAGCTGCAGCAACTGCAATATCTCTCGGAAGTGGTCCGCCACGACTTTAACGTCTCCAAGGCGGCGGAAACCTTGTTCGCCTCCCAGCCTGGCATCAGCAAGCAGATCCGCCTGCTGGAGGACGAGTTGGGCGTGCAGATTTTCGTCCGCCACGGCAAGCGCCTGACCGCCATCACGCCGGTGGGGAAGGTCATCCTGGGCATAGTGGATGAGGTGCTCGACCGTTTGCGGAACATCCACAGGGTGGCGGATGAGCACCGCGACGAGAAGACCGGGGTGCTGTCCCTAGCCACCACCCACACCCAAGCGCGCTACGCCCTGCCGCCGGTGGTGCGCAGGTTCCGCACCCTCTATCCGGACGTGGCGCTGCGCATGCACCAAGGCTCCCCGGTTCAGTTGGCGGAGCTGGCGGCGGCCGGGGATCTGGACTTCGTCATCGCCACCGAGGGCCTGCACCTGTTCAAGGACCTCATCATGCTGCCCTGCTATCGTTGGTACCGGGACTTCGTCGTGCCTGTGGGCCACCCGCTGCAGGCCGTGGCTAAAAAAAGGCCGCTCACCTTGGCGGATGTGGCGCCCGAACCCATTGTCACCTATGTGTTTGGCTTTACCGGCCGATCCATGCTCGATCAGGCGTTTGACGCTGAGGGGCTGACGCCCAACGTGGCCTTCACCGCCACGGATACCGATGTCATCAAGACCTATGTGCGCCTTGGCTTCGGCGTGGGCATCATCGCCGCCATGGCTTTCGACCCGGCGGTCGACCAAGGGTTGACAACCATGGACGCATCCCACCTATTTGCCCCATCGACAACCCATATCGGTTTTCGCCGGGGCACTTTCCTGCGCACCTTTATGTACGACTTCATCCGCCTGTTTGCTTCCCATCTGCATCGGCAGATCGTGGATGAGGCGGTCAGATTGCCCACGGCGACCGCCCGGGAGGAATTGTTTGCCAGCCTGACGTTGCCGGTACGCTAGGCGGCCAAGCGCTGGGCGAACGCGACTCGTTCAGAGGTTTCCTAGGGTTCACCCCGCCATCTTCACCACGTTTTGGGCGTGCAGGCCGCACTCCTTCTTGTTGGCCTCCTCCCACCACCAGCGGCCGGCGCGTTCATGCTCGTGGGGGGCGACAGCCCTGGTGCAGGGCTGGCAGCCGATGGAGACAAAGCCGCGCTTGTGCAGTTCGTTGTAGGGCACTGCATGGGTGTGGATGTAGGCCCAGATGTCCTGGGAAGTCCAGTCCGCCAGGGGGTTGAACTTGATCAGGCGGTGCGCTTTGGTGGAGAAGGCGCTGTCTTCCTGCTCCAGGGGCACATGGGTGCGGGTGACGCTCTGATCCTTGCGCTGGCCGGTGATCCAGGCCTCCAGGCTGGCGAGCTTCCGGCGCAGCGGTTCGATCTTGCGCACTGCGCAGCACTCGCCGTGGCCGTCCCGGTAGAAGCTGAACAAACCTTTGCGGCGCACTAGGTCGGCCACCGCTGCCGGGTCCGGCATCAACGTCTCCAGCCTGATGCCGTAGTGCTCCCGCACCTGTTCCAGATAGGCGTGGGTTTCCGGGTGCAGGCGTCCGGTGTCCAAGGAGAAGACGGCGAAGTCCAAGCCCTCCCGGTGGGCCATGTCGATAAGCACCACGTCCTCAGCGCCGCTGAAGGAAATGGCCACCCGCTCCGGCGCAAAGCGCCTGGCGATTTCCCGCAGCAGTTGCCGTGGCTGCTGGTGCGTCCCGGCCCGACGGTCCCGATGTTGATTCTGCAGCCCCATGCGCTGGCTCCTGCCGCCCATTCGGATGAGGCGCCACCCTAGCAGCCGGTGGGAAGGCGCGGAAATACCGTCTCGCTATATGCTTACTACGTACTATGGCTTTACTGGCCTGCAGGCCGCGCCAAGGGCGGCGACGATCGGGCGTGCGGCCAGCGTGGTTGGCGCCGGCGGCAACCCCCAAGGATTGTCGGGCAACGCGCTGAAAGGGGGCGATATGCGGCCGACAGTTCTCATTTGGCGTCCAACACTACTGTTCGGCGCGTAACACCCCACATTTCCGGCATTATGCGGGCCAAATCGACCGGCCAACCCTTCCTGTGGAGGGGCTGAAAGCCGTAGGGAACCTCTGAACAAGTCCCGGAAGCCCAGAGGAGCCTAAAGGGCGCCATGGCAAGGCGCGGCTAAGCCGTGTGGCAGGTCCCACACAATGAGCCGCAACACAGCCAGTGCGCCCTTTAGGCCCTCCCGAAGGGCGCCCCGCGGGTCGCCTTACCATGGCCGCAGCGCCATCTCCGCCGCAAACAGCGAGGCGCTGGGCGAACGCGACTTGTTCGGAGGTCCCATAGTGAGCATTGCTGACATTAGGCGACCCATGGAAGGGCTTGGCGCCCTATGCGGGCTAGAATAGGCGTCTTTTGCTGTGAGGTGGGCATTGGACATTCTGTGCTTGGACTTGGAGGGGGTGTTGATCCCGGAAATTTGGCAGGCGGTGGCGGCGCGCACCGGTATCGATGAACTGAACAAAACCACTCGGGACATCCCGGACTACGGCGAACTGATGGACTTTCGCCTAGGGGTGATGCGGCGCGAGAAGCTGCGTTTCTCCCTCATCCAGGATGTGATCCGGCACATGCAGCCTCTGCCCGGCGCAGGCGCTTTCCTGGAGCGGATGCGCCGGAGCTGGCAAGTGGCCGTTGTCTCAGACACTTTTTATGAATTTGCCACCCCCCTGATGGAGAAGCTCGGCTGGCCCACCCTGTTGTGCCATAGGCTCCGGGTGCGCGACGACCGCATCCAGAAATGCCTGTTGCGCCAGCCGGACCCCAAGCGCAGCGTCGTCAAGGCGTTTAAGGCCTTGCGCTTCCGCGTATGCGCGGCGGGAGATTCCTACAACGACCTGCCAATGCTGGCGGAGGCGGACCTAGGCGTATTGTTCCGGGCGCCGGAAGCCCTGTGCACGGCGAACCCCCAGCATCCCACCGCAGACAGCTACGAGGCGCTGGAGCGCTTGCTGGGGGACCCATCAGGCGGCGTGGCGCAATACGTGGACTAGGGCGCAACCCGAAGGGCGCCCCGCGGTGTACGGACTGCGGAATCCCCGCCGCGCTGCGGGTTGTCTTCCCATGGCTGCAACGCCATCTCCGCCCGCAAACAGCGGGGCGTTGGGCGAACGCGACTTGTTCAGAGGTTCCTTAGCAGGCCCTAGAACTGGTTCATCGTATTGGCCGCGCCCCCGGCCAGCAGGGCCTTTTCGCCAAGGAAGTACTCCTTGTGGTCGTCCCCAATGTTGGAGCCGGCGAGATCCTGGTGCTTTACGGCCGCCAAATTGCGGCGTATCTCGCGCCGCTGCACCCCTTTGACATAGGCCAACATGCCCTCATCGCCAAAGTAGCCTTCCGCAAGCATGTCGGTGCCCAAGGCGGCTTCGTGGTAGGTGGGCAGGGTGATCAGGTGGTGGAAGACGCCGGCCTCCCGGGCCGCATCCTGCTGGAAGCGGGCGATGAGCGCATCGGCGGCCTCGGCCAGGGGCGTGTCGTCGAATTGGGCGGCCATCAGGCCCTTGGGCGTCTGCGCCGGGTCCGGGTAGGCCGATACGTCCTTGCTGGCCGCCCGCCATTCGGCGTACACCTGCTCCCGGAAAGCCAGGGTCCAGTTGAAAGAGGGAGAGTTGTTGTACACCAGCTTCGCCTGCGGCGCCTTCTCCCTTACCGCGTCCACTAGGCTCTTGATCTGCTTCAGGTTGGGCCGCTCCGTCTCGATCCACAGCAAATCCGCGCCGTGCTCCAGGCTGGTGACGCAGTCCAGCACCACGCGGTCAGGCCCGGTGCCCTCGCGGAAGGCGTACAGGCCGTTGTCCAGCCGCAGTGGGTGGCACAGCTTGCCGTTCTGGTGGATGGTGATGTCTCCGTCCAGAAGCTCGTCCAGATCATGCACTTCGGACGCCTGCAGGAAGCTGCAGTACAGATCGCCGAGATCGCCGGGGGATTTGGCGACCGGGATCTTCATGGTCAGGCCGGCGCCCAAGGAATCAGTGCGCGCCACGATGATGCCTTTTTCGACTCCCAGCTCCAGGAAGGCGTAGCGTATGGCGTTCAGCTTGGAGACGAAGTCCTCATGGGGCACGGTGACCTTGCCGGCTTGGTGGCCGCACTGCTTGGCGTCCGAGACTTGGTTTTCGATCTGGATGGCGCAGGCGCCGGCTTCGATCATGCGCTTGGCCAGCAGGTAGGTGGCTTCCTCGTTGCCGAAGCCGGCGTCGATGTCGGCGATGATTGGCACCACGTGGGTTTCGAAGTCATCGATGCGTGAAAGGATGTTCGTGAGGTCCGCGCCCGCGGCGCGCGCTTCATCCAATTCCACGAACAGGTGGCGCAGTTCCCTTGCATCCGCTTGCCGCAGGAAGGTGTAGATCTCCTCAATCAGGTCGGGCA
>CAYGBY010000095.1:0-13342 GCA_964348115.1 uncultured Pseudomonadales bacterium | reverse complement strand
GCGCGGCGAAGCCGTGTGGCTTGCCCACCACACAATGAGCCGCAACACAGCCGGCACGCCCTTTAGGCCCTCCCGAAGGGCGCCCCGCGGCGCACGGACTGTGGAATGCCCCTGCTCTGCGGCTCGCCTTGCCATGGCCGCAACGCCGTCTCCGCCCGCAAACAGCGGGGCGCCGGGCGAACGCGACTTGTTCAGAGGTTCCCTAGGGCGGCGGCCACCGCTGGATGCACGAAATTGCGGATGTCGCCGCCCAAGGCCGCGATCTCCCGCACCAAGGTGGAGGAAATGAAGGAGCACTCCTTGGACGTGGGCAGAAAGACGTACTCGATTCCCGGATCCAAGGACTGGTTCATCTCCGCCATCTGAAACTCGTAGTCGAAGTCCGTGACCGTGCGCAAGCCGCGCAGGATGAAGGTGGCGCCGCGGGAGCGCACATAATCCACCAACAGCGTGTTGAACCCCTCCACGGACACCCGATCGCCAAACCCGGCCAGCACCGTGCGGCACAGCGCTATGCGATCCTTCAGGTCCCGCGCAGGATCCTTCTGAGTGGACGTGCCGATGGCGAGAATCACATGGTCGAACAGGTTCAGCGCCCGCTTGACCAGATCTGTGTGGCCATTGGTGATGGGATTGAAGGAGCCCGGATAAACGACCGTGGACATGCATCCGCCTGCTGAAAAGAAACCGATGATAGCGACGCCCCCAAAACGTGGCAAGGGGTCGCAATGGGCCGCACAGGACCATCTCAAAGCGTTCGCTCTTGTCGGCGAACCGCTCGCAACCTACTTCAACAGCGCCGCAGCAAGCCAAAGCGGCTGTCTCCGGCGGCGCTTTCCCGATGCACCGCCCAACCGTCCAATTGCAGCGCGGCACGGCGCGGCGCCTCGAAATAAACCCAGCCTTGCGGGCGCAGAACGCACCCATCCTGCAGCAGCGCCAACGCCTTGGGCAGCAGGTCGCTGGCGAACGGCGGGTCCAGGAAGATGCCGTCCCAGCCCGGCATGTCCTTCCCCAGCGCCTGCGCCCCCGCATGGGCCGCCCAGTTCAGAAAGCCCAAGGCGGACTGGCGGCGCACCAAGGTGCGTGCGGCGTCCAGCAGGGCGCAGTTTTCCTTAAGCTCCGCGACGGCGCGGCGGTCGCTATCCACCAGGAACAGCGTGGCCGCCCCTCGGGACAGCGCTTCGAAACCCAAGGCGCCGCTGCCAGCGAACAGATCCAGGCAGTCGGCCCCCTCGATGTCCGCCGCCAGCCAATTGAACAGCGTTTCCCGCACCCGGGCGGGCGTCGGCCGGCGCGCCGCAGCCGGCGGAAAGTGCAGCCGGCGCCCTTTCCAGCGGCCGGCGATGATGCGAATCTGGTTTCGCGGCATGGGTTGCCGGTAAACTTGGCGGACGGCGACGGCTAGTATGACCCAAAGCGAATGAAAGAACCCAAAGATCAGGAAAGCGGGCCGGCTGGCGGCTGGCGGCGCTTTAAGGCGGGCCTGCGCAAGACGCGGCGGCGCTTCGCCGAAGGGCTGGGGGATTTGCTGCTGGGCAAGCCTCAGATCGACACGGAGATCCTGGCTGACTTGGAGGCGGCCCTGTTGATGACCGATGTTGGGCCGCCGGCCACCCGGCGCATCGTGCAGGCCCTTGAGCAGCGGATGCAGCGTCGCCAGCTTGGCCACCGGGAGGTTCTGCGGCAGGGACTTGCTGAACTGCTTAAGGCGCAGCTTGCCCCCTTGCAGGCGCCCTTCAAAGTGGGGGCGGCAAGGCCCTTCGTGGTGTTCATGGTGGGCGTCAACGGGGCTGGCAAAACCACCACCATGGGCAAGCTGGCCCGGCGCCTGCAGGAGGCCGGCCACAGTGTTCTGCTGGCCGCCGGGGACACCTTCCGCGCCGCCGCCGTGGAGCAACTGCAGCTTTGGGGGCAACGCAACGGCGTAGCGGTGGTGGCCAAGGGCCGGGGAGCGGACAGCGCCTCCGTGATCCATGACGCCCTGGTGTCCGCCCGAGCCAAGGGCATCGACGTGGTGCTGGCCGATACCGCCGGGCGCCTGCAGGCCAAGGCCAATCTCATGGAGGAATTGAAGAAGATGCGCCGTGTGGTGCAGCGGCTGGATCCCTCGGCGCCACAGGAGGTGCTGCTGGTGCTGGACGCCGGAGTGGGCCAGAACGCCCTAAGCCAAGTGGCGGAGTTTGACGCCGCAGTGGGGGTGACCGGCTTCGTGCTCAGCAAGCTGGACGGCAGCGCCAAGGCTGGGGTCATCTTCGCCGTGGCGGAGCAACTGCGCCAGGCAAACACACCCAAGCCGGTCTACTTTGTGGGCGTGGGCGAGGGCCTGGACGATCTGCGGCCCTTCCAGGCGGACGCCTTCGTGGACGCGCTGCTGGCGCCGGACGACTAGCGGGAGGGCGCCTTGGGCCAAATTGAAGTGCACAATGTCTATAAGCGCTACCCCAACGGGTTCGAAGCGCTGAAGGACATCTCGGTGGTCTTCCAGGAAGGCTCCATGACCTTTCTGACCGGCCATTCCGGGGCCGGCAAGACCACCCTGCTGCGCCTGCTGCTGTGCCTGGACCGGCCCAGCCAAGGCCAGATTCTGGTCAACAACGTCAATATCAGCCGCCTCGGCGCCCGCCAACTGCCGTACTACCGGCGCAACCTGGGCGCTGTGTTTCAGGACCACAACCTGCTCGCCGAGCGCACCGTGTTCGACAACGTGGCGCTGCCCCTGCGCGTGGCCGGCATGGCGGAGCGGTATGTGGGGAAGCACGTGCGCACCGTGCTGACCCGGGTGGGGCTGCTGCAGCGGGAGGCCATGTTGCCGATGCAGCTATCCATCGGGGAGCAGCAGCGCGTGGGCATCGCAAGGGCGGTGGTCATTCGCCCCAGGATCCTGCTGGCCGACGAGCCCACCGGCAACCTGGATCCGGAGCTTTCCCGCGACATCATGGCCCTGTTTCACCAGTTCAACCAAGTGGGCGCCACGGTCATCGTCGCCAGCCATGACCGCAACCTGATCGAAAGCATGAACAAACCCGTGGTGGCCCTCGACCACGGCGTCCTGACGCACGACGGCGCCCCGGACTGAGGACAGCCTCCGTGCCCCGCAAAACCCGACAGCATCCTTTCCCCCAAAAGCGTTCCCCCTCCACTTGGCGCAACGACCACAGGCGCGTCGTCCAAGAGGTGCTCGACTTCACGCTCAGCCGGGTGGGCGCCAGCCTGTTCGTGTGGACGCTGGTGGGCATCGCGCTGGCCTTGCCGGCCAGCCTGATTCTTGCCCAATCCAACTTGTCCAGGTTGACCGCAGACTGGGGCGGGCAGCCGGGCATCTCCGTCTACTTCGCCCTAAGCGCCCTGGACGCCCCCTTGCTGGCCACGCGGCTGGAGCAACAACCCGGCGTGCAGTCCGTCGTTTTCACCAGCCAGGATGAAGCCCTACAGGAATTCCTGGCCCACACGGACCTCAAGGCGCCCCTAAGCGGCCTGGAAACCAATCCCCTGCCGGCGTCGCTGCGCGTCAACTTCGCCATCGGCACGACCGAACAGCAACTGCATGCCCTGGCCGCGCAATTGCGCAACGAAAGCGGCGTTGCGGAAGTGGTGGTGGAGCGCACTTGGCTCACCCGCATCAACGCCGCTGCGCGTCTCGCCAGATCCTTGGGCTTGGTCATCGGCGCGCTGTTCGGCCTCGGCGCGGTGCTGGTCACCGCCACCACCGTGCGCTTGGCCATTGAAGCGCAGTTGGACGAGTTGAAGGTGATGAAGCTGGTGGGCGCAACCAACGCCCAAATTAGAACGCCGTTCCTGTACTTCGGCGCCTTCTATGGCGCCGGCGGCGGGTTGTTCGCCGCCATGCTGGTGAGCGTTGGGCTTCTGATCTTGGAATCCCCCCTGCAGGCGCTGCTGGGCAGCTTCGGTCAATCCCTGGCCCTAAGCGGCTTTGACCTAGGCTTTGTGCTGATGCTGCTGGGCGCCGGGGCGTTGTTGGGGGTGGTCGGCGCCATGCTTGCGGTGCGCCAACGGCTTAGCCATCTCGATGCCATCTAGTGTGCTGTTGCGGAAGGTCCAAACGCTCTCCAGGGCGTTCAATGCTTCTGGCAGCTTGGGCAATAGACGGTGCTGCGGGCGCCTAGGCGCTGCCCCCGCAAAAGGGCGCCGCAGCGGCGGCAGGGCTTCCCCGCCCGCCCATAGACGTTGAGCTGCTGCGCGAAGTACCCCGGCCTGCCGTCGCTGCCCACGAAGTCCCGCAGGGTGGTGCCGCCAACCGCCAAGGCCTGGCCCAGCACCTGCTTGATGGCCTCGGCCAGAGCCGCAAAAGCCTTCAACGACACCCGTCCAGCCGCCTTGGCTGGGCGAATGCCGGCCAGAAACAGGGCCTCGGCAGCGTATATGTTGCCCACCCCCACCAGGATGCGGCTGTCCATGATGAAATTCTTAACCGCCACCCGACGCCCCTTGGCGCGCGCCTTCAGGTAGTGTCCAGTCAAATCCTCGCTTAGGGGCTCCGCGCCCAAGTGGGCCAGCAGGGGATGGCAGGCGCCCTGCCGCGGCTGCCAGAGCACGCAGCCGAAACGCCGCGGATCATTGAAGCGCAGAACGCGGCCGGCGCCGAAGGAAAGCTCCACATGGTCATGCCGCCGCAGGTCCGCCCCCAAAGGCCCGGCCGCCAAGCGCAAGCTGCCGGACATGCCCAAATGCAGCAACACAACGCCCGGCTGGAATGCGAACAGCAGATACTTGGCGCGTCGGCTCAGGGACAGCAGACGCTTGCCAGCCAGCACGTCCGGCAACTGCACCGGCCACCGCAGCGCCGCATTATGGACGGCCCAAGCCGCAAGCGAACGCCCGACGATGCGGCCTTCAAGGCCGCGGCGGGTGGTTTCTACCTCCGGCAGTTCCGGCAAGGGACCTGATGATCACGTTGGATTCCATCCTTGGACGCACACCGGCGGCAACGCCCCCGAATTGACGGCCAAGGCGCTGCAATGGAGCAACATTCGGCCAAGCATCAAGGGGATTGTCATCATGGGGCTTGGCGGAATATGCCGGCTACTTGATCTTGGCTTCAGTGTAAAGAACGTGTTTGCGGATGACCGGATCAAACTTCTTCATCTGCAGCTTGTCCGGCGTGCGCCGCTTGTTCTTGTCCGTCGTGTAGTAGTGGCCGGTTTCGGCGCTTGACACCAACTTGACTTTTTCACGACTGCCCATTGATCGACTCCTTCTTTCCACACTTCAAACCACACTTCAAATTTCCGACGCCGCTATTTCTTTCCCATGCTTTTGCCCAAGCCGCAATCTCCATCACAAAATCCTCCATCACAACATCCTGTGGCGCTACACCTTTTCGCCGCGGGCGCGCAGGTCGCTGAGCACCTCCTCGATGCCCTTCTTGTCGATGATGCGCATGCCCTTGGCGGACACCCGCAGCCGCACGAAGCGTTTTTCACCCTCCACCCAGAACCGGTGGAAATGCAGGTTGGGCGCGAAGCGCCGCCGCGTCTTGTTCTGCGCGTGGCTTACGCTGTTGCCGGCCATGGGCCGCTTGCCGGTCACCTGACAAACCTGAGACATGATTCGCCCCATCGGAGATTGAGGGCGCGTTTTTACCAAATTGCGCAAGCAAGGTCCACAGAAATTCACCCGCCAACGCCGCGCGCTTCACACATGCCCCATTTCCGCCAAAGACAGGGTGCGATCCCGGCCCACGATCACGTGGTCCAAGACCCGCACATCCAGCTCTCCAAGGATCTTAACCAGATTGTGGGTAAGCTCGAGGTCCGCCCGGGAAGGGTCGGCTTGGCCAGACGGGTGGTTATGCGCGAACACCACGCCGGCGGCGTTGCACTGCAAGGCCGCCTTGGCGATTTCCCGGGGAAAGACATAGGCGCGATCTATAGATCCCCAAAACATCTTCTGAAAGCGGATCAGGCGGTTGCGCGCATCCAGGAACAAGCAGCCGAACACCTCCCGCTCCAGGCCCTGGTATTCCGCAATGACAAACATGGCGGTGTCTGAGGACTTGGCCAAAGTGCGGTTCTCCTTCAGCCGGCACTCCGCATAGCGCCCAGCCAAGGGCAGCACCGCCTTCAGGCTGGCCACCTGCGCCGCATCCAGCCCAGGCTGCTGGAGCAGATCCGAGGTTCCGGCATCGAGTACGCCGCGAATGGACTTGTATTCCGCAAGCAGGCGGTTGCTGAGCTCCAGGGCGCTCGCGCCCCCACGCCCGGAACCCAGCAGCGCGGCCAGCAGATCGGCCGCCGCCGGGTCGGCCCTTTCCGCCTCCAGCAGCCAGTCCCGGGGGTTGTCCCCGCTACGCTCGTCCGCAACCCCTGTTCGGTTCATCGGCCACCCAATGCTGGTAAAATGCAGGCATGACGCTTGCTGACAGGAATATTTTGCTGGGAGTCACCGGAGGAGTGGCAGCCTTCAAGGTCCCCCAGCTTGTGAGACATTGGCGTTCGGAAGCCGCTAATGTCCAAGTTGTGCTCACTCCGGGGGCGGCAAAGTTCGTCACCCCCACCACCATGCAGGCCGTTTCCGGGCGCCCGGTGCGCACCAGCCTTTGGGATGAGGCGGCGGAGGCCGCCATGGGCCACATAGAGCTGGCCCGCTGGGCGGATCTGGTGGTGGTGGCCCCAGCCACCGCCCACTTCATGGCCTGTCTGGCCCAAGGCCTTGCCCCCAACCTGCTGACCACCCTGTGCCTGGCGGTGGATGCGCCCATCCTGCTGGCGCCGGCCATGAACCAAGCCATGTGGCGGCATCCGGCCACGCAGCGCAACCTCGCCACCCTGCGCGCCGACGGGCGACGCTTCATCGGCCCCACCGAGGGCAGCCAAGCCTGCGGCGATGTTGGTCCTGGCCGCATGGCGGAGCCGGAGGAACTGCTGGCCAGCAGCCGGCGCCTGCTATCCCACCCTTGTCTGCGGGGCCTCGATGTGCTGGTCACCGCCGGCCCCACCCAAGAGGCCTGGGACCCGGTTCGCTACCTGTCCAATCACAGTTCCGGCAAGCAGGGCTACGCCATCGCCGAAGCCGCCGCCGCCGCCGGCGCCCGCACCACGCTGGTTTCCGGCCCTTGCTCCTTGCCGGCGCCGGCTGGCGTACGGCGCATCGCGGTCACCAGCGCACAGCAGATGCACACGGCGGTGCTGGCCAAAGCGCCCAGCCAAGCGCTGGTCATCGGCGTGGCGGCCGTAGCGGACTACCGCCCAGCCAGCCCTGCTGAACAGAAGATCAAGAAAGACGCGAACGGACAGGGCATGACCCTGTCGCTGGTGGAGAATCCGGACATCATCGGCGCAGTGGCCGCCCTGCCCAACCGCCCCGTGGTGGTGGGCTTCGCCGCAGAGACGCAGAGCCCCCTGGCCAACGCCCAGCAAAAGCGTGTGCGCAAAGGGCTGGACGCCATCGTGGTGAATGATGTCTCCGATCAAGCCATTGGCTTCAACAGCAACGAGAATGCAGCCACCCTGATTTGGGCGAACGGCCAGGCGGAACTGCCGCAACAAACAAAGGCGGCGCTGGCTGCGGACCTCATCAGGCGCTTAGCGGCGCTGTTCTTCGGACATATCCAAGCCGACGGAAGCCAGACGGGCGTCTTGGCGCCTAGGGCGGCCGCATTCGCCAAGCAGCCCGCTGTCCCCACAGACCGAACAGGATCGCCGTGCTAGACCCGACGATCTTCCGCGCCTACGACATCCGCGGCGTCGTCGAGGACAGCCTGACCAAGGAAGTGGCCTACCAAGTCGGGCGCGCCTTCGCCGCCGAGGCGCAAGCCGCCCGGCGCCGCGAAGTGCTGACCGGACGGGACGGCCGCCTTTCCGGACCCGCCCTGCACGAAGCCCTGAACCAAGGTCTGGCCGAGGGCGGCATGGACGTCCTGGATATCGGCCTGGCGCCGACGCCGGTGCTCTACTTCGCCGCCCAGACCAACGGGGCCGGCGCCGCCGTAATGGTCACGGGCAGCCACAACCCCGGCCACTACAACGGCTTCAAAATGGTTTTGGGCGGCAAGCCGCTGAGCGAGAGCGCCATACAGGGCCTGCGCAGCCGCATTCTGACTGGGAAATTCAGTCAAGGCCAAGGCTGCATCCGTCGGCGTGACTTTCTGGAAAGCTACAGCGACGCCGTTGCGGCGCAAGCCGACCTTCGCGGCGCGGCGCCGCCGCTGAAAGTGGTGGTGGATTGCGGCAACGGCGTGGCCAGCCTGATAGCCCCGAAACTGCTGCATCGCCTCGGCTGCGAAGTGGTGGAGTTGTTCTGCGCCGTCGATGGCGCTTTTCCCAACCACAATCCAGATCCAGCGGAGCCGGAGAACCTGCAGGACTTGATCAGCGAAGTGCAAGCTACGGGAGCGCACTGCGGGTTGGCCTTCGACGGCGACGGCGATCGCCTAGGCGTGGTCACCGATGCGGGCGAAATCATCTGGCCGGATCGCCTGATGATGCTGTTCGCCCAAGACATCCTACGCCGTCAACCAGGCGCCGAAATCATCTATGACGTGAAGTGCAGCCGCGCCTTGGGCGCATTCGTCCAGCAGGCCGGGGGCCGCCCGCGCATGTGGCGCACTGGCCATTCACACATCAAGGCCAAGCTGCGGGAGACCGGCGCCCCTCTCGGCGGGGAGTTCAGCGGGCACATCTGCTTCGCGGACCGCTGGTTCGGTTTCGACGACGCCCTGTATGCCGCCGTGCGTCTGCTGGAGTTGTTGCGCACTTCCCCCGAGGGGGCGCAGGCCCTGTTTCAGGAACTGCCCGTAGGCATTTCCACTCCAGAAATCAAGGTGCACACGACGGAGACGAACAAGTTTCCCCTGATGGAAGCGCTGGCCAACCAGGCCGACTTCGGCGATGGGAAACGCACCACTGTCGACGGCCTGCGCATCGACTACAAGGACGGTTGGGGGCTGGTTCGCGCCTCCAACACCACCCCCACGCTCACCCTGCGCTTCGAGGCGGATGGGCAGGCGGCCCTGGACCGCATTCGAAACGTTTTCCAAACACAGCTGCGCCGCATAGACCCAAGCCTGGCTTTCCAGGACGCACCATGACCCGGCTCAAACAGCAGGCCGCCATCGCCAGCGTACTGACCGAGGCGCTGCCCTACATTCGCGCTTTTCACGGCAGCACCATCGTGGTCAAGTACGGCGGCGCGGCCATGGTGGAAGACCACTTGAAGCATACCTTCGCCCGAGATATCGCGCTGATGCGGCTGGTGGGCATGAACCCGGTCGTGGTGCATGGCGGCGGCCCGCAAATCGGCGCCCTGCTGGAGAAACTGAAAATCCCCACCCGGTTCGTCGACGGGATGCGCGTTACGGACGCCGCCACCATGGATGTGGTGGAGATGGTGCTAGGCGGGCAGGTGAACCAAGAGATTGTCTCCCTGCTCAACCACCAGGGCGGCCGGGCGGTGGGCCTAACCGGCAAGGACGGCGGCCTGATCCGCGCCCATCGGCTTAAATTGACCCGCCCGGGGCCGGAACTGACCGCACCGGAAATCATCGACATCGGCCATGTGGGGGAGGTGGAGGCCATCAACGCCGCAGTGCTGCGCACCCTGATCCAGGCGGGGTTCATCCCGGTCATCGCGCCCTTGGGCGTGGGCGGGCAAGGCGAGTCCTACAACATCAACGCCGATCTGGTCGCCGGACAGGTGGCAAGGGCTCTGCAGGCGGAAAAGCTGATCCTGCTGACCAATACCAAGGGCATACTCGGCCAGGACGGCGCAACCCTGCCCAGCCTGTCCAGCGACGAGGCGCACCGGCGCATTGCGGACGGCAGCATCGTCGGCGGCATGCTGCCCAAGGTGCGCTGCGCTCTGGACGCCTTGGCCAACGGCGTTGGCAGCGCCCAAATCATAGACGGCACCCAAGCCCATGCGCTGCTGCTGGAAATCTTCACGGACGCCGGCATCGGCACCCAAATCAAAGGAGCCTGACAGGTCGGAACGAGTCGCCAGCACTCGGCTATGTCGTGGGAATGCAAAACGCCTGCTGATGACGCAGCAAGGCCGCCAGGTCACCCGGCTCCTGCGCGGCATCCGCAGCTTGCATATAGCTGATCAAGTCCGCCAAGCCGGCAATGCTGACAACCGGAACGGCTAGGCTTTCCTGCAGCCGGGAAACGGCTGTTTGCCCATCGACAATGATCTCTTGGCGGTCCAAGGCGATGACGATGCCAGCCAGGACCGCGCCAGCGTCCTCGATGATCGCCGCCGCCTCGGCCTTCGCCGTGCCGGCGCTGACCACATCGTCCACCATCAGTACGCGGCCGGCCAAGGGGGCGCCCACCAGCCGCCCGCCTTCGCCGTGCGCCTTGACCTCCTTGCGGTTGAACGACACCCCGACGCAGCGACCCTGCTCCGCCAAGGCGATGGCCGCCGCCACGGCAATGGGGATGCCCTTGTAGGCAGGACCAAAGAGCACATCAAAGTGGATGCCGGAGGCTGCGATCGCGCCCGCATAGAAGCCGCCCAATTCGGCGAGCGCCGGCCCCTTGCTGACATCACCCAAGTTGAAGAAATAGGGGCTTTTGCGCCCGGACTTGAGGGTGAAGTTCCCAAAGCGCAACACGCCTTGGCGAATCATGGACTGAAAGAACGCCTGCTTGCCGCGGCTGAGGTCCACTAAACCGCCCCAATCGAGTTGCTGCCGACATGCAGGCGCTAGGCCGCCGTTTGCGGCCGCCCGCTGCACCGGCGGGCAACACTAGCACGGCGCACCTGCCATGTTCAAATCAAGCGCCAAAGCCTCCCTTCCCCGCAACTGCTCCGATGGCCAATGTCGTACGCTCCGGCCTGCGATCTTGCCGCCTTCCCCATTGCCGGACATGGACAATGGCTGTTGCTTTTGCCCATGGGCTTCGGCTGCGCTACGGTCAGATTCCACTGATGCCCCACATCGGGACAGGACACTAGGAGGCGTTGCGCATGGGCAAAGCCGCTTCCCGACCCAGCGAAGAGGCGCTGGGCGCCTACAGCGTCCGCAGCGAAGTGCTGGGCCTGGACCTGTGCCCCATGGGCGAAGAACTGCGCTTTCATGATCCGGCAACAGGCAACTGGCTGCCCAACTACAACGAAGACAGGGACAAGCGCTTGGCGGCGGAGGCGCGCATCGCCCAACTGGAGGCGGAACTGCGCAGCTTGCGTCCATAAAGGCAATGGCTCGGCTTTGGGGCTTGTTGCGGAGCCCATAGCTGGTGAACCGACCGCAGCATTCGCGACCGGCTCACCACCAATGCCGCGCCTGTCACAGGGAATAAAGACCCCGCGCCCGCCAGCGCTCCGGCAGGAAGCTTAGGCGCAGCAGCCAGGACAGCACGGGATGGCTGCGCTTGCCATGCAGCTTCCTCCCAGATAGGGCAACGTGGCGCGGCATGAGGACGTCCTCGTCAACGCCCAAAAACCCGAAGATGCGGCGCAGCACCGCCTGGTGATTGTCCGCAAGTTCCGGGGTGCGGATAACCAGCACCTGATCGCGGGGAAAGTGGCGATGGAGATTGCGCAACTGCAGGCTGTACAGGCCCCGTGCGCGGTAGCTGTGGAGACGCGCTGAGGACCCGATAGTTCGCGGGTCCGAACATCTCCGAAGACGCCAGGGCTCAGCAAGCAGCGCCAGCCAAAGAGGTGCTTTTTCCGTCCCCCGAGCCTTCTCCATGTAATAGTTTGAAATGGCTCGCTCCGCGCTGTCCCGCAGCAGCACAACTATCTTCAGTTTCGGATTGTAGCGCTTCAACTCACCCGCCACCTCAGGAAAATACATGTAGATTGGAGTGGCTTCGCCACGAATGTCGGCTTGCGGACAATGGCGGAACCAACGTGCGTAGCGTTCGTCAATTTGCCGCGCAGACCAGTGCGAACAGTAGTCCGGGGAACTGAAGAGATGGGCCTCCTTGGGGGAGGACATGCCGACCTGCGGATGCATCCCCAGATACTTCCAAAGCGCTGATGTGCCGCATTTCTGGGCGCCCACAATCATGAAGTCCACCTTGGGTCGATGGGCGTTTGCTGTGTTGACAACCGCCTTTGCGGCCTCAGTCCTGCATGCTTGGGGCGCTTTGGCGTTCCGCCGGTACGCCTGCAGCAGGCCATCCACGGCAGACGGTTCATAGACCCGCCAGCAAGCGTGACTTGGGTCCCGCAGCAGCGCCTCCGCATCCGCGCAGGCCTGTTCCGCAGCGCCGTACAGGCGGCTTTCGTTGCGGCTTTCCAAGGGCGCATCGAGCAGGTTGGGCAGGGCGCCGGCCGGGGAGACGGCCTTCGCCAAACAACCGCCGTTCGTGTCCACGATGTCTTCATAGCGTTGTATGCACTCTGGCGGCAACAGTTCCGTAAAGCGGGTGTAGTACCAGTCCAACAAGGCCAAGCGGCGCTGGCGGGCATCGACCAAGCCAGCCAAACGCGCCGCCAGCGCATCGTCCAACGCCTCCGCCACCGCCACGCGCCCATGCCGGAGGGTGTGATCCAGCGTGTGCCAGGAAGCCAAGGTGGCCAAGGGATTGCGCACTAAGGCGAGGCAACTGAAGCGTCCGCGCAACTGCGGCAGAAGCGCCGCAAAGCAATTTAGGTGCTTCAGGGCCAAGGTGAAGCCTTGGGGCAGGTTTTTGCCCACCTCCACCCAAGCGCTGCCCACCTTGGCGGATTTTCGCCCACCGCCAAGGCTGCACAAAAACATGTTGTCGCCAGAGCCGGCCAACCGCTGCCGCGGCGCCTTGCCCGTCTGGGTAATGATGCGCCGGGTTTGGGCTAGGTAATCCGCGATGATCTGCACTCGGCGGGCATCGTCCCTAGCTGCCAACAACCCTTCAAGATTCATGGTTTCGTTGAGGGCGACCACATCCGGCAAGCGGTCGAGCAACGCGCAGAGGAAGGTGCTGCCGGAGCGCGGGATGCCTGTGATGATGACATCCTTGGTCATGGCTGACCGACAGCAAGGACTGTGCGCACAAGCAACATCCATGAACTCTAGCACAGCGGCACGGAGCAAGCCCCCCTCTCCCTTTCTGTGCGTATATGGCGCCCTGGCCAGTCGTGGCCACATCTACCGCGCGGCGAATCCGTGTGGCTTGCCCCCCACACAATGAGCCGCAACGCGGCCAGCGCACCCTTTAGGCCCTCCCGAGGGGCGAACGCGACTTGTTCAGAGGTTTCCTAGGCGCGACGGCCCATTGGTTGCCGTTTGCAGAACTGCGGCAACACAACCAGAGGGGCTCAGCGCCCGCCGCGCCAGCGTGCACCGCCGCACCTATGGTGCGGACCTGGACCGGTTGCGGCGCGCTGCCCGCGGGACCCTAGGGAACCTCTGAACAAGTCCCGGAAGCCCAGAGGAGCCTAAAGGGCGTGA
>CAYGBY010000094.1:0-13367 GCA_964348115.1 uncultured Pseudomonadales bacterium | reverse complement strand
CGCCCTTTAGGCTCCTCTGGGCTTCCGGGACTTGTTCAGAGGTTCCCTAGCGGGCCAGCCCAAGGTCGGCGCCTATTGACCGAGGGCGAGGAGTTCGGCATTGCCGCCCTTGGCGGCGATGTTGTCGCTGCGCGTTCGCTCGGTGGCGAAGCGCAGCAGATAGTGCGGCCCGCCCGCCTTGGGCCCGGTGCCGGACAGGCCCCGGCCGCCGAAGGGATGTACGCCCACCACCGCGCCTATCATGTTGCGATTGATGTAGACGTTGCCCGCGCGGGTTTTAGCGTACACCTCCCGGGCGAAACCATCTATGCGGCTGTGGATGCCCAGCGTCAGGCCGAAGCCCGTCTGCTCGATCTCTTCAAGCACCCGTTCCAGTTGCGCGCTTGCGAACCGCACGACATGCAGCACCGGGCCGAACACCTCGCGCTCAAGGCGCTTGATCGAATCGATCTCGAACACCGTGGGCGGAAAGAACGAGCCGCCCTCGCAGCCCGGCGGCAGTGGGCATTCGGTCACTAGGCGGGCCGTGCGCCGCATCGCCGCCACGTGCCTTTCGAGCAATGCCCTGTTTTGGTCGTCGATGACCGGGCCGATGTCGGTGGCCGGGTCCAGAGGGTCGCCGATCACCAGGGTCTCCATGGCGCCGGCCAGCATGGCGAGCACTTGGTCGGCGATCTCCTCCTGTAGATACAGAACCCGGAGCGCCGAGCAGCGTTGGCCGGCGCTCTGAAACGCCGAGACGATGACATCGTCAACGACCTGTTCCCGCAGTGCGGTGGAGTCGACCAGCATGACATTCTGGCCGCCGGTTTCGGCGATCAGCGGCGCGATGGGGCCATGCCGCGCCGCGAGTTGACGGCTGATCAGGCTGGCTGTCTCCATGGATCCGGTGAAGGCGACGCCCGCGACCCTGGGATCCCGGACGAGCGGGCCGCCGACCCTTGCGCCATCGCCGGGCAGCAGATGCAGCGCATTGCGCGGCACGCCCGCCTCGTGCAGCAGGCGCACGGCCTCGGCGGCGACCAGGGGCGTCTGCTCGGCGGGCTTGGCGACCACGCTGTTGCCCGCGGCCAGCGCGGCGGTGACTTGACCCGTGAAGATCGCCAGGGGGAAGTTCCAGGGGCTGATGCAGGCGAACACGCCGCGGCCGTGCAGGCTCAGGTCGTTGCGTTCGCCGGTTGGCCCTGGCAGTTGCATCGGCTTGCCGAACCGCTGCCGCGCCTGCAGCGCGTAGTAGCGGCAGAAATCGACGGCTTCGCGCACCTCGGCCAGGGCGTCCGCCAGGGTGCGCCCGGCCTCGGCGCCGAGCAGCCCGATCAGCCGCTCGCGCCTGGCCTCCAGCAGTTGCGCGGCGCGCTCCAGGATGGCCGCCCGGTCGCCGCCGCCGCGCTCGTTCCAGCGGTTTTGTGCGGCTTGGGCGCAAGCCAGCGCGGCATCGATGTCAGGCGCGCGGGCCTCGGTCACCCTGCCCACGACATTCTGCCGGTCCGACGGGCGGCGGACGGGAATAGCGTTGCCCGCCCGCATCTCGCCATCGACAATGGGCCCCGCCCGATGGGAACGGTTGGCCGCCGCAACCGCCGCGCCCGTCAGCTCGGTGAGGCGGCGTGGATCGTCGAGGTCGATGCCGGCCGCATTGGCGCGGTCTTCGCCGGCGTGGCGGTAAAGGTCCGGCGGCGGGGGAATGTGCGGATGGCGGGGGCCGTCCTCCGCACGCACTGTGGCCAGGGAATCGCGCACCAACTCGTCCACTGGCGCCTTGGCATCCAGGAAACGGTTGACAAAGGAACTGTTGGCCCCGTTCTCCAGCAGCCGCCGCACCAGGTAGGGAAGCAGGTCGCGATGCGAACCCACCGGCGCGTAGATGCGCAGTTGCGGTTCGGCTTCGCGCAATAGCTGGGCATATAGGAGTTGCCCCATGCCGTGCAGCCGCTGCAACTCGAAGCCGCCGCCGTCCTGGCCTAGGCTCGTGGCGGTTCCGGCGCCGGATTGTCCGGCAAGTTCCATGACCAAGCTGACGGTGTGCGCATTGTGGGTGGCGAATTGCGGGAACACTGCATCGCCGGCAGCCAGCAGCTGGGCGGCGCAAACCTCGTAGCAGAGGTCCGTATGCGCCTTGCGCGTAAATACCGGATAGTCGGCGACCCCCTGCTCCTGGGCGTACTTGATTTCGGTATCCCAATAGGCCCCCTTGACTAGGCGGACCATCAGGCGTCGGCCGGTGGCGCGCCCTAGGGCGATCAGCCAATCGGCAACCCTGGGCGCCCGTTTCTGGTAGGCCTGCAGGACGAACCCCAAGCCATGCCAGCCGGCAAGCCGCGGGTCCTGGGCCAGGCATTCGAAGAGATCCAGGGTTGGCTCCAAGCGCGCGGCTTCTTCCGCATCGATGCTGAAGCCCAGGCCATGCTCCTTGGCCCGCAGCGCAAGCCCTTGAACCGCCGGTGCGAGCTCCGTCGCCAGCCGTTGCCGCTGGGCGTATTCGAATCGTGGGTGCAGCGCCGACAGCTTTATCGATATGCCGTCGTTGCCCACCGCGTCGGCCTCTGTCTGGGCGCGGCCGATAGCCTCGATGGCGTGGGAATAGGCGTCGAAGTAGCGCTTGGCGTCGGCGAACGTGCGGGCGCCTTCCCCCAGCATGTCGAAGGAGAAGCGCGCACCGGGATCATCGAGCCCCCGGCCCCGGCGCAGGGCCTCTTCAATACTGCGTCCGAGCACGTATTGCCGGCCCAGAATCCGCATCGCCTGCAGCACCGCCCGGCGCACCACCGGCTCGCCCAGCCGCGCCACCAACCGGCGCACCCAGTCCAGGGTGTTGGTGAGGGTCTCCGCCTCCAGGGTCACCAGGCGACCGGTCAGCATCAACCCCCACACCGAGGCGTTGACAAAGGCCGAGACCGACTTGCCGAGGTGGGCATCCCAATCCCCGGCCCGGATCTTCTCGGCAATCAATGCATCGGCCGTGGCTTCGTCGGGAACCCGCAGCAGCGCTTCGGCCAGACACATCAGGGCGACGCCTTCGCGGTTGGACAGGCCGAATTCCTGCAGGAACGCATCGAGGGTTCCAGCCCGGTGCCCGGCAGCCCGGCACCGCGCCACCAAGCGGCCGGAGCGGTGCAGAATGGCCGCGCGTTGCGCTTCGCCCAACCCGGCTTCCGCCGCCCGGGTCAGCGCCTGCACGCATTCCCGCTCGTCGGCGTGATGGCTTTGCCGAATTGCCGCCCGCAGGCTGTCAAGGCTGGGCATGGGCTTGCCCGGTGAACTGGATCATCTGGCGTCCTTGCGCACTTTCGCCACCTCCATGTTCGCATGGCGCCTGCTGTGGGTTAACCCCCCGAATGGGCGGGGACGCGGGGACTTCGTACAAAGATTGTTGCCTTCCGCTGAAGGCGGGCTACAATCAACTTGGTTCCCTGGACTGGTGGGAATGATGATCGAGCCCGTGCAGGTGCAGCGTCTCATGATCGCCACTTTGTCGGCGGGGGCGATGGTGCTGTTCGCCGCTTGCTATGCCCTGTTTCTGGCGTTGGGGCGGTTCCGCGGCCTGCGCAGCCTGCGGCGGGTGGCGGGGGCCTGCTACGCCGCGGTGGTGGTCTTCACCGCGACCTTCGCCTGGGCGCTGCGGCTTGAGGGCGTTTGGCTGGCGCTCATCGGCATTCTGCTCATCGGCTACTACACGGCGCCCCGGGCCATCTGGCGACTGTCCGTCGCCACCCACGAAACCCACGAAATGCCTGCCTCAGGCGGCCTGCCTTCCGGTGGTGATGCCTTGGGGCGCAATTCGGAGGCGGCGCATGGCTAACGGCGACTGGTGGGCCAGTGAATCCTTCTGGCGCAAGTGCGCCATCTTCGTCACGGCGTTCATGGCCGTCGTGCTGATACTGTTGACGTTCCACACCCTTTCCGCCATCTCCAGCGGCAGCGATCGGGTGCCGGACTACACCGTCATCAACCACCGCATCCACTATGAATTCGACGCGGAGCGCAACATGCAGGTGCCGGTGATCGGGGAGGAGGCGCCCTTGTTCGGCAACAAGCTCAATGCGGCGGAGGCGCGGGCGTTGGTGGATCTCGGCAAGCTGACGGTGCAGGCCAAGAACTGCATGAACTGCCACACCCTGTTGGGCAACGGCGCCTACTATGCGCCGGATCTCACCAAGGCCTGGCTGGATCCGGGCTGGGGCAATGAACAGGCGCGGGAGACGCTGATGCTGATGTTTCTGAGGGACCCGATGACGAACGCGCGCACCTTCGGCACCAACCGGCGAATGCCCGATCTGGGCATCACGGAGGACGAGGCGCGGGGTGTCGTCGCCTTCCTCAAATGGCTCTCCGCGGTGGACACCAACGGCTTCCCGCGCGGTTTTGAAGCCCTGCCCCAAGGGGGCGCGTAGTCGTGGCCCAGGCAACCTTGGACGCCGGCCCTGCCGCCATGGAGCAGGCCGCCGCCGGCCTGACGGAAGGGCAGCGCCTGGCGCTCAAGTACTTCGCCGTGGCCATGGGGCTGTTCTTGGCGCAGATGCTGTTTGGCCTGCTGGCCGGCCTGCAGTTCCTCCACCCGGAGTTCCTCTACGGCGTGCTGGACTTCAGCGTCAACCGCATGGTCCACATCAACGCCATGATCGTGTGGATGCTGTTTGGGTTCATGGGCGCCATCTATTGGCTGGTGGAGGATGAAGCGGGCGTCCCGCTGGTGGGGGCCAAGCTCGCCAATGTCAACTTCTGGGTGCTCACCACCGCCGTGGCCGCCGTGGTCGTTGTCTATCTCGTTGTGCAGGTGGGCCCGGGGCGGCACAGCTCCATTTGGCTCATCAACGAAGGCCGGGAGTATATCGAAGCGCCCCGCTGGGCGGACATCGGCATTGTGGTCTGCATGTTGGTGTTCTTCTTCAACGTGGCGGCCACCTTCATGCGCGGCCGCTGGAGCGGCATCTCCGGCACCCTGGTGCTGGACCTCATCGCCTTGGCTGGGCTGTACCTGGCCGGCATGTTCTACACCACCAACCTATCTGTGGACCAATATTGGTGGTGGTGGGTGGTGCATCTGTGGGTGGAGGCCACTTGGGAGGTGCTGGTTGGCTGCATCATGGCTTGGGGCCTGATGAAGACCCTGGGCGCCCGCCGGGAGATTGTCACCACTTGGCTGTACATAGAGGTGGCGCTGATGTTCGGCTCCGGCATTCTTGGGCTGGGGCATCACTATTTCTGGATCGGCACCCCGGAATACTGGCTGACCATCGGCGGCTTCTTCTCCGCCCTGGAGCCCATACCGCTGGTGGCCATGGTGGTGCACGCTGTCTATGACGCGGGTCGCCACGGTTTCCAGAGCAGCAACCATCCCGCCCTGGCTTGGCTCATCGCCCACGCCTTCGGCAACTTCCTGGGCGCCGGCGTCTGGGGTTTCATCCAAACCCTGCCGCAGATCAACCTCTACACCCACGGCACCCAGTGGTCCGCCTCCCACGGGCATCTGGCTTTCTTTGGCGCCTACGCCACCATCAACTTCGCCTTCATTTACTTGGCGTTGCAGAAGTGGCGGGGAGATGTGTGGATGTCCGGCGGGCTGCCGGATGGGGGCTGGAAGTGGAAGTGGGCCTTGGCCCTGCAGTGCATCGGCATGTTGGGCATGACCGTGGCGTTGCTGATCGCCGGATACGAGCAATCCTTCATCGAACGGGCCATTGGCGGCTCCACTTGGCAGGCCTACTTCGAAGGCCAGACCCAGCCTTGGTTCGTGCAGGGCATGCAATGGCGCATGGTGTTCGGCTACGTGATGACCGCCGGCATGCTGTTGTTGTTTTGGGATCTGCTGAGCATCGGCCGTGGGGAAACCCGGCCCGCCAAAACGGTGATCACGCCAGCCAAGGCTGCCGGCTAGTGTGTTGTCCCGCAAGTAAGTCGGTATTAGTCGCTAGGCCATTTTGGCGCCCGGCAAGGCGCGACGACGCCCTGTGGCAGGTCCCACACAAGGAGGAGCAACGCAGCCGGGGGCCAAAATGGCCACGAACAATCACACTTACTTGTGGGACAGCACGCTAGGGTGGCGGCGCACGGAATGCTGCGGTCGCCGCAGGAAATGGGGGCGTCGGGAGTAGGGCCCCTTGGGCGGACCGCCGCTGCTGCCGCGCTGTTTGCGGTCTTGCTGTGGCTTGGCTTGGCCACCCAGGCCCGGGCCCAAGGCGACGCTGCGCAGGGGGAGCGCCAAGCGGCTCTCTGCGCCGCCTGCCACGGTCCCAAGGGCATCAGCGTCAATCCCCTCTGGCCAAGCTTGGCCGGCCAGCAGGCAGGCTATCTGGTGAAGCAGATGAAAGCCTTTCGCGATGAGGAAAGGGTGGAGGTCACCATGCAGCCGTTCATGGTTGGGCTGACGGATCAGGACATCGACGACTTGGCCGCGTTTTATGCGTCCTTGTCGCCTTGCCCATAGACGTTTGAAAGGCTGTTAGCCCCGTTCGTGCACATAGTCCACTAGGAACTTCACGTTGTCCACGGGCGTCTCCGGCACGATGCCGTGACCTAGGTTGAAGATGTGCCCAGGGCGGCCGCCTGCCGAATCCAGCACTGCTTGCGCTTCCCGGGCGATAGCCTTGCGGTCCGCGCACAACACCATGGGGTCCAAGTTGCCTTGGATGGCGCGGCAGCCCAGGCTCGCCCAGGTCGGCCCTAAGGGGACGCGCCAATCCAGGGCGATCAGGTCGGGTGCCAGGGCGGCGATGTCCGGCAGCAGGTGGCTGTTGCCGGTGCCGAAGTAGATGATGGGCGTATTGGGGTGCGCTTCGCGCAGGCCGTCCAGCAGACGCTTGGTGTGCGGCAGCACATGGCGTTGGAAGTCCGCTACGGATAGGCAGCCCACCCAAGTGTCGAAGAGCTGCACGGCTTCCGCCCCGGCTCTTATCTGCAGGTCCAGATAGCTTAGGAGCTGGTTTGTCAGCTTGTCCAGCAACTGCGCCCACAGGGCCGGGGCGCGGTGCAGCATTTTTTTGACGTACAGGTAGTTGCGCGAGCCGCGGCCTTCGATGGCGTAGGAGGCCAGGGTGAAGGGGGCGCCGGCGAAGCCGATCAAAGCCGCATGGCTGGGCAGATCGGAAAGTATATTGCGGATGGTTTGGGCGATGTAGGGCGTGGCCTCCTCCGCTGGCGCCGTGGCCAGGGCGTTCACGTCCCCCGCGCTGCGCACCGGGTTGGCGAACACCGGCCCCGTGCCGACTTGGTAGTCGAGCTGCAGGCCCATGGGCTCCAGCATGGGCAGAAGGTCCGCAAACAGGATGGCGGCGTCCACCCCCAGAATGCGCTGCGCATCCAGGGCGGCCCGGGCGGCCCGTTCCGGGTGCTTGAAGAACGCCAGGCTTGGCAGGCCGCCCTTCACTTGGTGGTATTCCGGCATGTAGCGGCCGGCCTGCCGGTTCAGCCAGATGGGGGTGAAGCCTGTGGGTTCGCCCCGACAAGCCTGCAGAAAGGGCTTGTTCACGACGGCGGCTGTGGGCGATGGGGGGCTTGACGCCTGTTGTTGGTCAGCCACCACGCACCACGGGGTACTGGTCGGAATCCAGCACCGAACCATCGACGAGGTTCGGGTTGTACAGCCCGGCGTTGACGCCTGGGTGGCCGGAGTAGCGGATGTCATCCCCGGTGTAGCGCACTGCATAGCCGCGACGACGGGCGTTCCGGGCTTGGTTGCCTCCGGCGCCGTGTACGGTGAGGGCGTGGAATACATAGACGTCGCCTGGCGCGAGGTCGAAGCTGATGATGTCGTGTTGGCCGCGCTGCGCCTCCACGTCGAACATCGGTTCGTAGTCCGGGTTGCGCTCGTAGGCCATCAATGAGGTGCGCCCGAACACTTCCGGCTGGAACAGCCTTCCCCAGAGATGCGAGCCGCGAATGAACTCCAGGGCGCCGGTCTCCTTGGTGGTTGGGTCCAGGGCCACCCAGATGGACAGCACCTTGTTGCCCTTGATGGGCCAGTAGGGCAGGTCATTGTGCCAACGGGTCGGGTGGCTGGTGCCGGGCTCCTTGACGAACAGCTGATCGTAGAGCAGGTTTATCTTGGCGGCGTCCAGGATGGCTTGGGCGTAGTCCGCGGCCGGGGAATCCATGCAGAAGCGCCGGAAGCCCTCGTGCGCCTCCCAGGTGCGCAAATTGCCGTGGAATCGCCCGCGCCCATCCTGCGGTTCGTAGCCGTGATAGTAAGGTCCGGGGCTTGCGATGTCCGCCTCGATGGCGTCCGCCAACACAGCAAGCCAAGCTGGTTCGATCACGCCCCGCAGGGCGATGGCGCCGTCCCGCCAGAAGGCTTCCTTGTCCGCAGGCCGCAACTGCGTGCTGGGGTGTTTGGTCATTTTGGCGCTTGTGTTTGGCTCTGGGCATCGTGCCGCAAGGCGCGGGGGCGGCGCAACCGTTCATTCGACAACTTGAACGCGACTTGTTCAGAGGTTCCCTAGCACCTTTTGGAAGCGCACGGGTCCCAGGCCCTTCACTGGCTGCTCAAGCACCTGCGAGAGCTGCGCCTGCGCCAGCAGGCCGGTGCGTTCGCATATGAGCACCTCGTCCGCCTCAGCCAAGCCCTCCAGGCGGCTGGCCAAGTTCACCGGGTGGCCGATCACCGTGTATTCCAAACGCCCGCCGCCGCCCCAGTCCCCTAGGGAGCAGTAGCCGCTGGCCATGCCCACCTTCAGGCGCACTGGCGCCGGCATGCCTTGGCTGCGCCAGGCGGCGGCTAGTTGGGCGAGTTCCTCATGCAGCGTTCGGCAGCATAGCAAGGCGTCCGCCACCAGCTTTGCGCGGGCGTCGTCGCCAGCTTCGCCGAACACAAGCATGGCGCCGTCCCCCAGAACCTTGCTCAGTGTGCCGCCGCAGCGCTTGGTGACCTTGGCGATGGTCTGAAGATAGCTGTCCAGCACGGTGGCGAGCTCCTCGTTCTGCAGGCGCTCCACCAAATGGGTGAAGCCGGCCAGATCCGCAAAGGCCACCACCAGCCAGCGGCGCTCCAGGCTGGGTTCCGGCGCTTGCAGCAGGCGCTCCGCCAAGGTGTGGGGAAGATACTGACTGAGGCGGATGTTCAGGGTGCGCGCTTCGGCCCGTCCAGTGGAGATGGCCAGGGCTTGGCGGTAGGCCACATGACCGAGCAGGGCGCAGTAGATCAGTACCAGCGCGCCGGAGTAGACGAACGCCAACGACACCGCGAAAGCGCTGCCGGCGGGTGACAGCGCGCCACCCACCACCACGCCCAAGGCGCCTGCCAGGATGGCTGGAACTGCATGGCGAATGCCGCCCTGCAGGGCGTTGCTGGCCACCATGATGGTGGCGACGCCGTACAGCAGGTTGGTGTTGCAGCCCAACCATGCGAACAGACCCAGCGCCAGCGTTATTTCAGCTAGGTGGATGCGCAGGATGGTGGATGCGCGGGCCGTATCGCTGCTGCCCTGAAGGTCGGCTTTGCGGTCCGGCTGCGTTCCTGCTGGCGCGGGAGCGGCTGGCTGGGCGAGAATGCGGCGCTGCACAAGGTCCGCGCCCAACGGCCAAAGCAGGCACCAAAGCAAAGCCGCCGCGGCCTGCCAGGGCGCCGGCGCATCGAGCATGAGGAAACCCAAGCCGATGATCGGATAGCCGAAGTAGCGGAAGGGACGGGCGTTGGCGGCTAGTCTCTTGGCTTTCAGCATGGCGCCATTGTGGGGCCGCCGAACCCTGCGCCGGTAGTGGCCAGTTTCCCGACTTTTTGTAAGCCATCGCCCCGCCGCTCCCGGGGGCGATTTCCCGCACGGCGCCGACGCAGGCGCATACCTCGTGCATGGCGCCGCTCTCCGGCTGGCGCTCCAGGGGCGATTCCGCGCACGGCGCCGCTGCAGGCGCATAGGCGCACTCAAGGAACCTCTGAACAGGTCACGCTCGCCCAGCGTCCCACTGTTTATAGCCGGAGATTTATAGCCGGAGATGGCGTTGCGGCTCATTGTGTGGCGCCTGCCACAGGGCGTCGCCGCGCCCTTCCATCACGCCACCCGGACTCCTCTGGGCTTCCGGGACCTGTTTAGAGTTCCTTAACCCTTGGCGGTGGGCCTGAAGCGGCGCCCGCCCGGGTGCCGCCGTCGGGCTCTAGGCAATCTCGACGTCGCGGTCGTAGTCCACTTCGGGCATGCCGAAGCCGAAGATGTTCAGGAAGTCCGCCTTGTAGCCGGCCAAGTCGCCAAGCTGGGGCAGGTTCTCCGTCGTCACCAGCGGCCAGCGGCGTTCGATCTCGTCCTGCACTGGCTGGGAAAGCTCCAGGTCATCCATGCGGATGCGGCCAAAGTCGTCCAGACGCTGGTCGACGCCTTTGGCGAACTGGGTGGCGAACAGCCGATGGATGTGCTCGATGCAGCCTTCGTGCACCTGCTGCTCCTTCATCACCCTGAACAGCAGGGAGATGTACAAAGGCACCACTGGAATGGCGCTGCTGGCCTGGGTGACCACGCCCTTCAGGGACGCCACCCGCGCCTCGCCGCCCAATGGCTGCAGACGCTTGGTCAGGGTGGCCGCGGCCCGGTCGAGGTCCTCCTTGGCCTTGCCGAGGGTGCCGCCCCGATAGATGGGCCAGGTGAGTTCGCTGCCCAGATAGGTGAAGGCCAGGGTGCGGAAGCCGGGCGCCAATACACCCGCCTCCAGCAGGGCGTTCACCCAGAACTCCCAGTCCTCCCCGCCCATCACCGCCACTGTGTTGGCGACATCCTCTTCGCTGCCGGGCGCCAGCTCCACCTCCTGCACTTCACCCTTGTCCACGTTCAGGGACTTCATGCGCAGCGGCGCCCCTAGGGGCTTGATGGCGGATCTGTGCAGCCGGCCGGTATGAGGATGCTGGCGCACAGGTGAAGCGAGGCTGTAAACCAGCAGATCCAGCGGGCCGAATTCCGCCTTTAGGGCCTTGATGGTTTGTTCGCGGGTGCTGTCGGCGAAGGCGTCGGCGTTCAATGTGCGGCAACCGGGGCCAATGTCAGCCCCTTGAAACGCGGCGTTGTTGTACCAGCCGGCGGAGGCGGTCCTGGTTCCTGTTGGCGGTTTTTCCAGCGAAACGCCGAAGGTGTTGGCGCCGCAGCCGGCCGCAGCCAGGATTCTGGAGGCCAGGCCGTAGCCTGCGGAGCAGCCCAGCACCAACGCGTTGCGAATGCCGGCGTCTATAGGCCCTTGGCTGCGCACGTAGTCGATCTGCCGCCGCACGTTGGCGGCGCAGCCTACGGGATGTGCGGTGGTGCAAATGAAGCCGCGAATGCGGGGTTTGATGATCATGGAGCAGTCCAGCCGGAATCAAAGCGCCATCATACCTTGGGCGCTTGGAACCCTGATGATCAAGGGCGCGGACAGCAGGGTTGGCGGCGGCGAACCCCAGGACTTGCAGCCAACGCGGTGCAAAGGCGCAGCATTCCGCGGCCCACCGAACGGCTTGGCGCAATATGTGGGTTGCAGGCTGTTAGCGCGGCGCTGGGGTGCTGGAGTCGGCTGCCGCCCGCCGTTCATAGATGACGATGCGGAAGGCGTGCTCATGCCGCCCATCCGCTGGATGCTCAACTGCGCAGGTTTCCCGCCATTGCCGCCAATCCAGCTCTGGAAACCAAGTGTCGCCGGCAACTTCGGCGTCAACCCAGGTGATGTAGAGCTTGTGCGCGGTCTGCAGCGCCTCTTGGTAAATGGCGGCGCCGCCGATGGCGAAAGCCGTTGCAATGCCGTTTTGGGCGCAATGCCGCGCCGCCGCCGCCAGCGCCGCAGGAAAGTCCCTGACCACTTCCACGCCCGCGGCTGCGTACCGGGCTGTGCGGGTCACTAGGATGTTGAAGCGCTTGGGCAGGGGACCCGGCATGGACTCAAAAGTGCGCCTGCCCATGATCACCGGGCATCCCTTGGTGGTGCGCATGAAGTGGCGCATGTCATCGGGCAGCCGCCAAGGCAGGTCGTTTTCGCGCCCGATGACGCCATTGCGCCCCACAGCGGCGATCAAGGCCAGCTTCATGGGCTGAGGCAGCGCCGTCCCGCAGCCGGGCAGCCCGTTCCCAAGCTAGGGCGCCTCGGCGCTCTCGGCATGACGCCGTATTTTCCGCAATGGGCGCCTAGGGAACCTCTGCACAAGTCCCGGAAGCCCAGATGGGCCTAGGTGGCGTGATGGCAAGGCGCGGCGAAGCCGTGTGGCGGGCGCCACACAATGCGCCGCAACACAGCCAGCGCGCCCTTTGGGCCGTCCCGAAGGGCGCCTCGCGGCGCGCGGACTGCGGAACCCCCACTGCGCTGTGGGTCGCCTTCCCATGGCCGCAACGCCATCTCCGCCCGCAAACAGCGGGGCGCTGGGCGAACGCGACTTGTGCAGAGGTCCCCCAACAGCCCGCTGCGAAAGTCCGCCTGCATTGGAACGTCGATGCGTCCCGCCTGACCCTGTTGCGATTCGCCCAAATATGCGCATATCACACGGAAATGGGCGCCCTGATCGCGCCATGGCATTGGTAGTCCACCAACGTAACGTCATCAACGGTGAAGGAGAATATGTCCTTGACAGCGGGATTTAGCCGCACCTGCGGCGCCGGCAGTGGTGTGCGGGACAGCTGGATGTCCGTCTGGCGCTCGTGGTTGTCGTACAGATGGGCGTCACCGAAGGTGTGAACGAACTCTCCGGGCGCCAAGCCGCAAACCTGGGCCGCCATCAGCGTCAGCAGAGCGTAGGAAGCGATGTTGAAGGGCACGCCCAAGAACAGGTCCGCGCTGCGCTGGTACAGCTGGCAGGACAGCCGTCCATCCGCAACGTAGAATTGGAACAGGGTGTGGCAAGGCGGCAAGGCCATGCTGTCCACCTGCGCGACATTCCAGGCGCTGACGATATGCCGCCTGGAGCTGGGGTTGCGCACGATGCTCTCCATCACCTGGCTGATCTGATCGATGCGCCGTCCGTCAGGCGCTGGCCAGGAACGCCACTGGGCGCCGTACACTGGCCCCAATTCGCCGTTCTCGTCGGCCCATTCATCCCAGATGTGGACGTCATGGTCCCTCAAGTAGCGGATGTTGGTGCTGCCGGACAGAAACCACAGCAACTCATGCACGATTAGCCGGAAGGCCACCTTCTTGGTGGTCACCAACGGAAACCCGGCAGCCAGATCAAAGCGCAACTGGTGTCCAAAGATGCTGCGTGTGCCCGTCCCGGTGCGGTCATCCCGGTGTGCGCCCCCATGGCGCACTTGGCGCAACAGATCGAGGTATGGCTCCATCAGTGCTCCGGTTGTCGGGTGGCTGGATGGCTGGCGGCCATGATATCACCTGCGGTAATCGGGATGTTTTCGCCTATCCCGCAGCACATCAAGGAGCGCGCCGGCGGACTGTGGAATGCCTGCTCTGCGGGTCGCCTTCCCTTGGCCGCAACGCCATCT
>CAYGBY010000093.1:0-13493 GCA_964348115.1 uncultured Pseudomonadales bacterium | reverse complement strand
CCTTGGACCGAAAACTACCTTAGCAGACTGTCCAGATTTGCCCGACCACTTCTCCTTGTATAAATGTCGCCGGGGAGGTTGTCAAAATAATCAACAGAGTAAAGGTCGCTGACGAAGTCTGGGTCGCAGCCGCCACCCTCCACCGAAAGCATCCGAATCGAACCGACTTCTCCATCAAGGAGATCATAGCCCAGGCCGAGGCCGTCGATGTCACAGGCAAGGCCCTGCGTCCCGGCGTCTTGATCCACATCTATCAGCATTGCGTCGCCAACAAACCGCCCAATCCCGGCCGATACCGCATGCTTTATGAGACCTCATCCGGTCGGCGTCGCCTGTTTCGTTCGGGGGACCCCTGCCACCCAGGTCGAACAACCGGCAAGAACGTCCCCGCCCATGACGCGCTGCCGATGGAATATCGCGACCTCATCGATTGGTATCACGGCGAATACTCAGTGAAGAACTGCGAAGCGGAGGACCCCGTTCTGGCTCTGCGCGGCCTCGGCAAAGAGATATGGGCCAATGAAGACGCCGACGACTACGTTCACCGTCAACGAGGCGGCTGGCAGTGAGCCGGATATTTCGGAATATGGACCTGTTTATCTATCCGCTCCAGGACAAACATCGCGCCTCGGTTTCGATGTCGACGTACCGGCCGAAACCGGCAACCAAAATTCGTTTAGGAGGACAATCCAAGCATGGCGTACAAGAAAGATAAAGATCTGGAGTTTCTCCAATACTGTTCAAATGACCAGTTAAGTCCGCTCGTGAAAGTGTTGACCGAGACCGAAAGCGGTAATTCCAGATTGACCGAAGAGCTTACTGTGCATGAGCACTACAAGAAGCATCATCCGAACCACAAGAAGTACTGGGATCTGATTGCCGCCGAAATTCAGTGCTTTGGAGGAAATACGTTGGCGACGATGGTCAGAGGGGGCAAGGGGGTTCTATATTGGGAAGTACTAATCGACGTATGCAAAAAGGAAAAAGTGGAGATTAAGTCGGATGAGTCAGCACACAGGATCGAGGATGCATTGTTGAAGAAGCTCAATCCGCACGACGGCCCTTCACGGGCTGAAGCAGAAGACGCAATGCAAACACTTATCCTTGGGACTAGTTTTTATGCGACTGGGGGCGCCACCGCTGCTATTCTCTCGACAGCGGCGAGAATCTCCCCGATAGGTGTCGCCGGACTTCTCGCTGCCCTGTGGTTGTTATCTGGACCAGCTTATCGTGTAACGCGGCCTGCCGTTTTGGCGGTGGCTGTGATTCGGCGGAAGGTAATTAGTCGGTGCTTGGTAGGGCTCAAGCACTCGTTCGAGGATCAATTTTGGGAAGCGGAGCGTCTGCTCGTAGCCATGGGGGCCCGATACCTGCGGGTCGAATCAACGATAAATCTTTCGGCAAAGAAAGCTGGTAAGGCAAGTTCAACGATAAATCTCTCGGCAAGGAAAACTGACAAGGAAAGTTCTGAGAGCGAATTCTTGAGATTCGAGGGTATTGGAGAAACCTGCAAAAATGACAGGAAGAGGTTTCTATACGAAGTCAAGTATGATCGGCGTCGCGACCATGTTCAGTTTGATGAATCGATGCTTCAGAAAAGTGTTTGGTATAGGGACGATCCCTTCTTTAAGAAACTACTAGATGACTACAGAAGGGGGGAGCTTGTGGATTCTGAGCATACATTGGAACGTGACTTCGATCAAAGCACTCTGGTCAACGGAAAACTGGAGTTTACCCTTTCAAAAGTACTTGAAATCGCCGGTTGCGGTGAGATCAAAGAGCACCAGTCTCAAGAGTTTTCAGTATACGTAAAGTTTTGAGACTCTATTGAATCAGGATGGCGTTGAGCACTTTGCGGTTCGAAACGCTGACATTTCCACCCTGCACTGGAAGACGTGGCGCTATGCCTTCAAATTGAATTTCGGTGAGTTCCATTGACACAGGACAACATCACCGTAACTATCAGTGTTAACACGCTCTAGTCGCTCCGGTGGAGATCAACGAAGTACTGCATGCGATGCAAAAGCACCAAAGATGAGAACGACAAAAATCAACAGCAGCCATACATGAGGTTTATCCCATGCCCAGGGAATAAAGCCTGCAACCGCTACGCCGGAGATCGCTAATACGATCATGGCAATGTGGAATTCGCTGGCCGATTCCCGTTCCTCGCGGATCCGTTCGAGTTCCTCATACTTGATGTATTCCGTGACGAACAAGTCCTCTTCGTCCTTGGTGGGCCAGCGCACAGGGAATAGCGTGCAACCACATTCTTCGCAAGCCGTATCCTTTCGCGGCATAGTCTAGCCGGCCAGTAGCTGGTTCAAGGCACCACAGTGGACCTAGTGGCCACTAGCATTCCCGCCGCAATCAGGGCATCCGTCTCTTCCTCGACATAGCCCGCCTCCCGCGTCACCTACCTACTGTGGTCGCCTTAGGGCCGGTCCAGTCGGAACACCATGCCGCCCGCCAAGTAGTCCACGCCGTACTTTTCAAAGTAGGCTTCAGCCACCCGGCCGCGTTCCTGCGCATCCTGCACGAGGCTGGCCTTAAGGTGGTGCAGCCGACCATCGATGCGCACCCGGACGTTGTTGTCCTCCGCGATGTGCTCCGTCCAGTTGTTGCCTTCATCGTCGTCAGTGGCGATGTAGAGGTCCCGGCCTAGGCCCACACCCCAGATGTTGACGGAGTAAGGATCTTGCGGGCGGGTTTCCAGTTGGATGGTCTCCGGCACATCGCTCCAAGTTTCTGGTGGTGCCTGTTGGACGCCAGGCAGTTCACCACCCGGTATGGAGACGAAGGGTTCACTGCAGGCCATCAAGCAGAAAGCCAAGACCGTGAGAATAGGCATTCGCGCCATAGATACGCCTCGATTGTTGGAACGCCCTATGCTACGCCCCGCTTGGGGGCTTTGCCTAGGCCAAGTTTAAAAGAGTAAATTACTTATTTTATATCAATTAGTTATGGTAGAAAAGCCAGATTGCCGGCAGTGTGTCAGTTTGACTCTTGCAGGACCTCCGATGGAATGTTCGGCGCACGGGTCTCATGGCGGTCCGTTCGCGCATACTCGCACAGGGACGGAACAATGCAGCTCCACTTCAACCCATCGCGGTCCACAGCGGCGAGGAACCCTTTGGTGATCATGCGATCAACCAACTGGACGTAATCGTCGAGGCCGGCGCCCGCCAAGAAGCGCCGGTCGTCCACGCTGCAGCTTCCAATGGCGTCGAAGACATCCCGCATCGCCCGATCGAGGGAGACCGGCTTGTCCGCCCACTTTAGCAGGAGGTGGTTGATGAGCGGTCGGGCGGCCTCCAATCCCGACAACCGGGCGCTGTAATAAACGGTACGCCGCCTGCCAACATCGGCGGCGATGCGTTTCAGGTCCAGCTTGGAGAGCTCGGCGGCGTCGCTGCGGAGCATCTCCTCGCCCACCGCCGCCATGACATTGCGCAAATGGTGCGGAAAGCCCCCGCATTCGTCCGCCGCCCACTCGGCGAAGCGGCGCCGGCCCACGCCCCGGACGCCGCAGTAATCAAGGGTTTTCCGGACGTATTCGATCGATTCGCTACGGCTCAACGGCTGCATATGAACGAGACGTTCGGTCGCCAAGCGTCGGGAGACGGAGGTTTCAATGACATTTGGCGTTTGTGAATGACCTGCCAGCAGGGCGAACGCCGGGGGGCTGTCCTGCGGGCAGCCGAAATGCAGTTCCGCCAGGACTTCATTGTCCTGCCCGCCAGGCGTCGGCTTCAGTTTGTGGTCAAGGTTGTCCTGCCCGCCAGGCGTCGGCTTCAGTTTGTGGGCCTCATCCACGCAAATGCACAAAACGGCCTTGTGACCCTTCGGCGTCAGCCTCTGAATGCCCTCCCAAAGGAACTCCGCTGCCTGATTGGGGCTAGACAGCGTTACCTGCGCACCGAAGGCGGAAACGGAGACGACCCGCCGGATGAGGTCCTGCACGGACTGGCGGGCGCGTTCGTCAAGGGCATTGCGCCAGGATGTCGGCAAGGCGCGGGCGACGGCGGCCAGCACGAAGTGCGGGTCATGCAGCTTCGCCGGGCTGACCTCCGCCATGAGAACAGGCGGGCCGCCCCAATCTCCAGACAGGCCCCGCGTACGGAGCGCTGCCAGGAAGGCGGTCTTGCCGATGCCCGGCGGCCCGGCCAAGCAGACGGTCTGGCCGCGCGGATGCCCGTCCGCGCAGGCGTTCGCGGCGGCGGCCACGGTTCGGAACAGATCTTGGCGTCCGACGAACACGGGTTCGATTTCCCGATCTGAACGATTGACGTAGCGTTCGATCTTCAACTTCAACGCTTTGTCCACAAGAGGGTCTCCTTGAATGGAATTTGACGCGCTATTCCCTAGCTTTTCCTATACCCCTCAAGGCCATGCCAAAGTCATCCACCAGCCCCTGAGCAAAGCCCTATACAGATGATTCATTAATATTTTTCGCAAGACTACGCAATATTCAGCGGCATCCAATGACCTTTCAGCAATTTTCTTTCAAGAGCGAACACCTTGGCATGGAACCGCCTACCTCCTAACGTCATCCTGTGCCGTATTAGGACTGTTGATGTAGACGGGTTAGGGCGCCGCGGCGGACCCGGCGGCCACCAGCACACCCGCCGCTATCAAGGCGTCCACCTCATCCTCGGCATAGCCCGCCTCCCGCATGATCTGCCGGGTGTGGGCGCCGACCTCCGGGGCGCGGGAGGGCGGGCGTTTGGATTCCTCCGCCACAAAAATGGGGGAGTTGATGGTATGGCGGTAGTCCTCCCCCGGGTCGCCAGTGGGCAGAACCATGTCGTTAGCCCTCATTTGCTTGTCATGCACCACGTCGCCCATAGGCGCCACCACGCCGCTGGTCACCTGGTGTTCGTCCAGGCGCTGCATCAGGTCCTTTTGGGTAAGCTTCGCGGTTTCCGCTGCAATCAGGGCCATCAGCGGCTCGCGGTTGCGCATCAGGTCATCGCGGTCTGCGAAGCGTTCGTCCTGCGCCCATTCCGGATGGCCAAGGGCCGCCGCCAATTGCGGCCACTCCCGGTTGAAGTTGATGATCGCCAGCACCACAAAACGTCCATCGCTGGTGGGATAGCTGGCGGTGAGCGGATTGCGCCAACCCTTCTGCTGGCGGAAGGCGCCCAAATCCAGCCCTGCGATGACGCCCTGCAGCGCCATCCCATTGGCCCACAGGCCGTTGGCGGCGAGGGAGGTGGTCACTTGGCAGCCCTGTCCGGTGCGCTCCCGCCGATACAGCCCGGTCATGACGGCGCTGAACATGGACATGGCGGTGGCGTGGTCGCCCATGCCAGGGGCGGCGTGCAGGGGCGTCTGACCCTGCTCGCGAATGAAATCCATCAGCCCGGAGCGCGCCCACCAAGCGGTGATGTCGAAGCCCTTGCGCTCCACCTCCGCCCCAGCCGTGCCGTAGCCGGTCAGTTGGGCGAAGACGAGGCGCGGGTTGATGGCCTTCATCTCCGCATAGGTCATGCGGAAGCGCGCCAGCTTCCCATCAAGGAAATTGGTGAACAGAACATCCGCCTCCGCCACCAAGCGATGCAGCACCGCCTGACCCTCCCGGCGCGTCAGGTCCAAGCCAATGCTGCGTTTGTTGCGGGAGGTAAGCTGCCAATGGTAGGGGATGGGGTACTTGCCCACCAACTTGCGGTAGCCGTCCCCTTCCGGCGGCTCCACTTTGACGACGTCGGCGCCGAAATCAGCCATCACCGTGGCGGCCCCTGGTGCGGCCAAAAAGGAGGCCGCATCGATGACGCGGATGCCCTCAAGCAGATAGGCCATGTCAGCGCATCCCTCCCGTTCGTACGCCCAATCGACCAGGCATGACGCGGACGCCCTGCAACAAGTGGGTCACCTTAAGGCCGGTCCAAGCGGAACACCATGCCTCCCGCCACCCAGCCGTCTTCAGGGTCCACATCGTATTTCTCAAAGTAGGCTTCGGCCACGCGGCGACGCTCCTGCGCATCCTGCACGGGGCTGGCCTTGAGGTGGTGCAGCCGCCCGTCGATGCGCACCCGAACGTTATTGTCCTCAGCGATGTGCCCCGTCCAGTTGGTGCCATCATCGCTGGTCGCAACGTAGAGGTCCGGGCCTAGGCCCAAACCCCAAATGTTGATGGAGTAAGGATCTTGCGGGCGGGTTTCCAGTTGGATGGTGTCCGGCACGTCGCTCCAAGCCTCCGGTGGGGCTTGGTGGGCGCCGGCGAGTTCACCGCCCGGGATGGTGACAAAGGGCTCGCTGCAGGCCATCAAGCTCAAAGCCAAGACCGTGAGAATGGGAATTCGCGCCATAGGTTCTCTCAATGTTGGGGTGCCATCATGCTACGCCATGCTCGAGAGTTTTGCCTAGAGAACCTCTGAACAAGTCGCGTTCGCCCAGCGCCCCGCTCTCAGCAGCGGGAGATGGCGTTGCGGCCATGGGAAGGCAACCCGCAGAGCAGAGGGCATTCCACGGTCCGTGCGCCGCGGGGCGCCCTTCGGGAGGGCCTAAAGGGTGCGCCGGCTGTGTTGCGGCTCATTGTGTGGGGGGCAAGCCACAGGGCTTCGCCGCGCCTTGCAATCACGCCCTTTAGGCTCATCTGGGCTTCCGGGACTTGTTCAGAGGTCCCGTAGAGAAGCGGGCGCCGTCAGCCGATGGGCGGTTCGCCCTGTTGCCCGGTGAGCCACCAGCGGATGACCGGCAGGTGGGCGCGGCCCACGTAGAGTTCGCCACCCACCAGATACGCGGGGGTGTCGTTGGCTCCTAGGGATCGGGCCTCGTCGCGCACTTCGGCCAGATCCGTTTCCGCCTGCTCGCGCAGGTAGGCGGCAAAGCCCCTGGGCGCGTCGCCGACCGCAGCGAGGGCGGCGGCCACCGCTTGCTGGTCCGCGGGGTTCATTCGGCCCGCCCAAACGGCCTCAAACACTTGCGCCACGTAGTCTCGGCGCCGCGCCCAGTCCGCGCCTTGGCGTTGCAGCCAAGCCAAGCCCGCGTTGGCGGCAAAGCTCTCGAACATCCTGTCCGGCGGCAGGAAGGCAATGCCCTGCGCCTGGGCGTAAAACGCCTGCTCGCGGCGGCGATAGGCGGAACGAACTTCGGCGTGCAGCTTGCCCCTTGCGCTGCCGGCGGTTCTTAGCTTCGACAAGCGACGCTCCAGGTGAAGGGGCCTGAAGTCCACGGATGCGCCGGCTTCGCCCACCGAGGCCAAGGTTGGCTTCAGCGCCAAGCGGGCGTTGGCGCTCTTGAAGTCGATGTAGGCGACCAGTTGCATAGCGGCCATGCGGTTAGAAGGGTTGGTAGGCGACGTCCGGGGCGCGGCCCTTGCGCCCAGCTAGATGCCAGCGCACCACCGGCAGGTGTTCCCGGCCAAAAAAGACTTGATCACCAAACACATAGGTGGGAACGCCGAATATGCCCGCAGGCAGCAGCCGGCTCTGCAAGGCATCGTGCGCCTCCCGGCCCGGTCCTTTCAGGTAGTCCGAAAATCCAGCGGTGGGGGCGCCAGCCTCCGCCAGCAGGGCCGTAATGACCGCCGGATCCTCAATGTCCAACTCACGGCGCCAGAAGCGTTCATAGCCGGTGGTCAGATAGTGCTTCAGGCATTCCCGGCCGGCCGCCTTGGCCCATTGCAGGCCGATGCCGGCCAGCGAGGAATCCCAGATCTTCACGGTGCCCTTCAGCACCAGCCCGCGCTGGCGGGCAGTGCGCTTGGCGTCCCGGTAGGCGTACCGCACCCAAGCCCACTGATCCTTGGAGCGGCTGCTTTCCAGCACCCTGCCCTTGGTGTCCGCCTTGGCGGTGCCCAAGTAGCTGCCGATGTCCAAGGTCAGGTGGCGCCAGTCGATTTCGATGCCGAAATCCTCCTCCAACTCGTAAGTGGGCGCCAAGGCCAGAAAGGCGTAGGGGCTTTTGAAGTCCACATAGACGATGAGTGGGGCGCTTGACTGCAAAGGGTGCATGGGGCCGCAACTATACAGCAAGCTGACCCGGAGTTCCGCCAACCTGCATGAATCCCACGGCCGCCATGCCACGATGGGCGCGCCTTCGCGGCGGCTCCAGACGTTTCGCTACCGGATCCGAACATCCTGGCGCCGTGCGCACCGCGTGGTGGCCAAGGCCAAGCATCTGGCAAAGGGCCCCAACCCCCACTTCGTGGTGGCCAGCTTGGGCCGGGAGGCGGCCAGGCTGCAACGACTCCACGAACAGCTATATTGCGCCCGCGACGACGTGGAAAACCGCAAAAAAGAGAGTCAGATCGATCTGTTCGCCGACCGTAAGAGCACGACGACGCTGCACACCAACCAATTGCGGCTGCATTTCGCGCCCTTCGCCTACGTTCTGATGCACGGTCAGCGACGTCTAGGCCTGACTGGCGCACACTGGGCTCGGGCGCAATGCGGAACCCCCAGCCGTTAGCCTGCCCGTTCAACCAACGCCGTCGAGTTGGTGACGGATACGGGTTAGATGCTCGCCCTGGATGTAGACGGGAAAAGGGTTCAGTGGTTGGGCGGTGATCGTCCTGGAGTAGATATCGGCATATTGACTACCTGGGATGAGTGCTCCCGACCCCAAGCTATACCCAATGAGTTTTCGTAGACCTTTTAAGCGGCGAGACGAAACTTGTAGGGGTTAAATTCCCCTTTCTGCTGGAGCAACTGCAGCAGCTCCCCGTATGTTTTCGGTAGCGGATCCAGAATCGTATTGTCCGAATCCGCCCCTTCTGATGGAGGCTTGCTTTCTTGGTCCATTAGCCGTGGTCCGTCCTCGAACTGAAGTCGGGAGTTAAATTAATTACGCCCTCAGTCGACACGACAGGGGTACTGGTCGAGATGGTTTGCTGTCCCATTGCGATTAGGGCTTGCTGGTGCACTTCTCTCGCTTCGCCGAATACTTCCATGATCTGATCGACCGTCATGGCGGGTCCACGCAATTTCAGAAGCTCGTCCATCCGACTCACGATAATTCTCCCCGGATCTTGGTCAACGTCTTCTCCAGCCAGATGATGGCATCCTTCGGGTCGGGCATTCTAACAGCCGTACTAGGTCAGGGCAATTCGGTGTACCGGCTCAGCCCCAAGGCCATCTTAAAGGCGATCCCAACCCGTTGATTTGGCGGGCGAAACATCCGCGGTGAACAAAACCCGCGGGAGGGTTCACAATGCGCTTCCGGCTGTTGTTTGGGAGTTTGGCGATGGGTGAGGTGGCGAAGATGTTGGGATTTCCCCTTTCGGAGGTGGCGGTTCGCCCGGTTCGGGACGCCGCCGAACGGGCGGAATGGGATAGGGTGATGGGCACTGCCTAGGGTTCCTAGAGATGTTCGGCGGCTCAACAGCCAATCCAAGCCCTCCATCGGACCCGCCCCCGCCCAACAGCCCCGAACAGCCCGCTCCCACCTACGGCACTTTAAAATGTGCCTGACTGAGCTAGGGAACCCCTGAACAAGTCCCGGAAGCCCAGAGGAACCTAAAGGGCGTGATGGCAAGGCGCGGCGAAGCCGTGTGGCTTGTCCCCCACACAATGAGCCGCAACACAGCCAGCGCGCCCTTTAGGCCCTCCCGAAGGGCGCCCCGCGGCGCACGGACTGTGGAATGCCTGCTCTGCGGGTCGCCTTCCCTTGGCCGCAACGCCATCTCCGCCCGCAAACAGCGGGGCGCTGGGCGAACGCGACTTGTTCAGAGGTTCCCTAGTGTGCTGTCCCGCAAGTACAACGCATACTCGTCCGTTCCTGCTAAAATGACTTAGGTTGTTGTGTTTAACTCAGGGGGCAATATTCCACACCGACTAACAGATCAACAGATCAGGTTTGATCGCCTGTTCGAGAAGGCGACGGGGTTCAGTCCGCATGATTACCAGGTGCGGCTTGCCTGCGGCAAGCGCCGGGCGCGAGGTCGTGATGACTGGCTGAACAACAGCAGCGCCTGTGAGTCGACGCTCATCGACATACCCACGGGTTTCGGGAAAACAAGCGCGGTCGTACTGGCGTGGCTTTGGAACCGTATTGTGAGACGGCGCAGCGACTGGCCGCGCCGTCTCGTTTACTGCCTGCCGATGCGGACGCTGGTCGAACAAACCAGGAAGAACGTTGGTCAGTGGCTGGAGAGCCTTGATCTATCCAATGAAGTCGGCCTCCATGTGCTAATGGGAGGCGAAGATGTCGACGAATGGGATGTTCATGCGGAGCGGAACGCAGTGCTTGTGGGCACGCAGGACATGCTGCTTTCCCGCGCTCTCAATCGCGGCTACGGGATGAGCCGGTATCGCTGGCCGATGCACTTCGGACTTCTGAACAACGATTGCCTGTGGGTCATGGACGAAGTGCAGTTGATGGGGCCGGGGGTCTGGACATCGGCGCAACTCGACTGGATGAGGAATGATCGCTTCAAGAGTCTGAAACCCTGTGTAACGTGGTGGATGAGTGCGACGATTCGTCCCGAGTTTCTCGATACGCTTGACCGAAGAATGAGCGAGAAACTGCCCGAACCGCTGCTCGTGAGCCTGCAGGAGCTTGATCGGACACACGAGATTCTTCAGGCACGTCGTCCGTGCAAGCTGTGGAAGCCACCACCCCCGCCCGCAGGAGACGTGGAAACAACCCTGCCGGAAGCCAAGCCGCTAGCCTTCTTCGCACGAGCGCTGGCCGAAGCCGTGGCCAGTGAGCATCAAGAGGGGAGTTTGAGCCTTGTCGTCTGCAATACTGTCTCGCTTGCGCAACGGGTATACAATGCCGTTCGGGGCGCCTACCGGGGTGTCTCCCACACTCTTCTTCTAACCTCGCGCTTCCGTGCGAGGGACCGCGACGAAAACCAAGGTAAACTTCTCGACTTTGAGGTGGCCCGCAAACGCGCCGTCACGGATGAGACTGTTTCGATTCCGGGGCTCATTTGCGTGTCAACACAAGTTATCGAGGCCGGCGTTGACATATCGGCGCGGCGGCTATGGTCGGAGATCGCCCCCTGGCCGCCCACGATCCAGCGCCTCGGAAGACTGAATCGGGACGGGCGGTTGAACAGAAACGCCTACGCCTTCTTCTGGGAAGGGCCGGAGAAGCCGAATAGGGGCGCGCCGTTCATCGGCCCCTACGAAGCCCAGGCGGTCAAGCTCGGGCACAAACTCATCGAGAGATTGGCCACCGTGTGCGACTCCGACGACGCGCTCTCCGCGGAAGACGCCCTGGAAAGGTTGAGAACATGTGACGAAGCGAGAGGTTGGGCGGAGGAAGCACTCACTCCCGCGCCAGAACCGTGCCCTAGGGCCCTCGACGTGCATGGACTCTTTTCGACGGAGCCGGATGTTTTCGGCGGCTTCACCGATGTGAGCCCATTTGTCCGAAGCCAAGACGACAACGCCGACATAACGGTCTTCTGGCGCGAGTGGCATTCCGGCACCGAGTTGCAGCGTTCGGAGGGATTGGTCGGACCGGCGTTTGCCCGCGACGAAGGCTGCCCCGTCGCCACCCACAGACTGCGGGAATTCCTTAAGAGGGAGCAGAAGAGAAACGGTTGGATTTGGGACGACAAGCGCGAGACATGGGAGCCGGTTCGCAATGGAGAGATCCGCCCGGGCATGCTCGTGATGCTCCGGCGCGATGATGGAGGGTATTCCCGCGAACTCGGCTGGACCGGGAGCAAGGCCGACAAGCTGGATGAGGCGCCGCACCCCGGGGTGCCGCACGAGAGGTTCGAGGACGATCTATACAGCGAGAGCGGACACTGGGTCACATTGGCGGACCACCTAGGGGACACCGAAAGGGAGGCCGGACAAATTGTCCAGGCGCTGAAGCTGGATAGCGACGTGGCCTCGGCGGTCATTCGCGCATCCTCATGTCACGACATTGGCAAAGCGTTGCCGCAATGGCAGGGGAAATTGCCCAAGCCGCCGCAGGGAGGCATCGTATGGGCAAAGGCGCCGTATCAGTTTGTGCTCATCACGGATATCAGCACGGCCTCCGCCACCGCAAGCAAGACCGAGGCCATTCTTCGGACGAAAGGCGTACGGCATAGCCAAGCTGTGCGCGAGCGCGTTGAAGAAAGGGATACAGTCGACAACATCAGGCTTACATGGCATACGAACTCCAAAGTGCCTCCCGATGCACTCGAATTCGTCCAGGCGTTACCGTGCGTCCGGTGGGCGTGGAATGTCCCCTTTCGCCCGGGCCTTCGCCATGAGGCGGCGACGGCCCTGGCGCTGTGGCACAGCTACTACCGAGCGAAGGACAGCGACTTCCCCGCTCTGTCGATATATCTCTCCGCTGCACACCACGGCAAGGTGCGAACGGTTCTCACGTCCCGAACAACGGACGGCGGGGATGTGTGCGGGATAGGGAAGACAACTGACCCGCTACCGTGGAAGGAGATGCCATTGGACTTCGATTGCGCGGTCGATGGCGCGTCGGGCCGCTTCTCGGAAGACGGATCGGAGTTCATCTTCGAAGCGCCCGGCTGGACCGGGCTTGTCGCCGACCTGCTTGGCGCATGGGAGCCTGATGGCCAGCCACCGGGTGTTAGCGGCGCCGTGCCATGTGGCGAGCCGCGCAATCTCGGGCCGTTCGCGCTGGCCTATTTGGAGACGCTGGTGCGTTGCGCCGACGCACGGGCCAGCAAGACGCCCAGTGCCAAGCAGGAAATTGACCCGTGAACCGTCTTCCCGTCGTATCGCTTAACGGGCTGGGCGCGGATTCGCTCGGCGTCTACCTTTCGGCGCTCGGGCTGTTCTCGCTCGCCGCCCGGAACCCGGAATGGCAGGGCGTCCGGTGCTGTTGGCGGAACGCCCGCTTCCACCTCGTCGGCGGGCCCGCCACACTGGATCGCATTGTCGAGTATGTGGGCGATGTGGGCGAGATGAACCGCTGGACGCGATACGACATGCCGTGGGACACGGTTAAGAGGGCGGATACAAGGATCTCGCGGGAGACAAAGAAGAAGGTGTCGACACAGACGACGCGTTGGCGGGCCCTGGAGGCGGAGGAGCGCTCACTGCCCGCCTTCGGGGCGCATCTGGCGCTCGATGGCCAGATATGGATGAATCCCCTGCTCGGCACCGGGGGCAATACGGGAAAGCGAAACTTCAGGATAGGTTGGGAAAAGGCCGTCAAGTACATTGAGAAGCCACCCGAAAGGACAACCAGGGATTCATTGATTAATGATCTCAAGGCGTTTCTCGATGGGCATGGGTGCAAGCATCTCGGCGGCTTCAACGCCGGATCATGGTTCGGAGCCGCCAACAAAATCTTCAACCACGGCACAAGGAAAGCGTATCGCGAAGGAGAAGTGACGCCGTGGGCGATGGCGCTGGCATGTGAGGGCCTGCCATATTTCGCAGGCGGGGCGTCCCGGCGGCTTGGCAGCCGCCGTCAATCCAAGGGGGCGTTCCCGTTCATAACGACGGCCGTGTCGCCAAAAGCCGAGAAGGAGGCTGGCAACGTGGAGGCCGAGGTCTGGGCGCCGATCTGGAAACAACCCATGACCGAGCCCGAGCTGAGGTCGTTGTTCTTGCGCG
>CAYGBY010000092.1:0-13514 GCA_964348115.1 uncultured Pseudomonadales bacterium | reverse complement strand
CAGCCAGCGCGCCCTTTAGGCCCTCCCGAAGGGCGCCCCGCGGCGGCGGACTGTGCAATCCTCGCCGCGCTGCAAGTCGTCTTCCCACGGCCGCAACGCCATCTCCGGATGCTGAGAGCGGGGCGCTGGGCGAACGCGACTTGTTCAGAGGTTCCCTAGGGTCGCGTTGCCGATGCCATCACGGGCGGCAGGCCGGCGCGTCAGGGCTGGCGTTCGCCGCAATGTTCGAAACAGGTCCTCGAACAGCGCGATTCTGTTGGGGTCATAGGGACGCCCCCGTGCGCGGGCGCGAGCGGTTGGAGCCGACAGGCTCTCGGTGCGGGTTCCCGCCATCGCGCCAATGATCGCGTCGAGTTGCCTCAGCTCCGAGGCTCTATCGACATCCTCGGCAATGCTCCGCGCCTGATCCCGCAGTCGGTTGCACGCCTCGATGCCGGAAGAAGCCATCAACTTCTCGATGTGATGCTCCACTTCAGGCCGCGACAGCGTTCGCGGCACCCTGCCACGCCTCGCTCGCGAAGCACGAAGGTTATCGAGATAGGCCCTGGCGGGCGAACTCAAGCGCAGCTGGCCATTCATGAAAGGAAGGTCATCCCCTTGTGGGCCGGCGCCCCGGCGCGGGCGCAGGACAACGCCCGGCAGCTCAACTTCAGCGCCGCGACACGCAACCAAACACACCGAACCATCGCTTGCCGGCTTGATTTCGAGCGCCGTGCGGTCGGCGATCAAAGCGCCGGGGAAATATCCGGCAACGATGTCCCATAGGTTGCGCCGAACGATGTCGCGCGCATCATCCTGTAGATTTCGTGTATATAGGCGCGTCGCGAGTTTCCGCAGCCGGCCGTCCGCCACCCTGCGCGAAACCTCGCTGCTGATGCCCGCATCCGACACAAATGCCTCTGGCATTGCGTCCACCGCTGCGGCAGGCGACTTTCTTGACTTATCGGGCATTGAACCACCCAAATTGAAGGAAAAGCGGCAATAAGAGGCAGAAAACGGCTATTTTCATGGAATAAGGGCAATGGGGGGGCAAGCCACACAAACACCACATTTATGACGTACGCCTTCGGAGGCCGGGGTAGCTGACCGCGCCGGGCAACGGCGTCATGATGTCGATCGTGCGCCGTTCGAGCCGGCGGTGGGCCTTGGCCAGCTCCCCCGTGCACCAGCCACCGTGGCGACGTTCCAGTCGATGCCTTCAAGAAGGGCGAAGGTCTCCGGGACGTTCGCCTTGACGGCCATCAGGCAGTCGGCGCCGCTGACCCCACGGCCCCATATGGCGCTGAAGAGAATGTCGACCGTTCGCCAGCACCTGCGGACCAGGCGCGGTTGTTCAGCGCTATGAAGTCCGATTCTCCGTCAACAGCTTGTGAACCACTTTAAGACGGTTTTGTGTCCCAGCCTCGTGCGATCCATTAGACTGGAAATTTTGGAGCACTGGAGGCCAGACCATGCGGCTATGGTACGTGAACGCGTTCGTCGCCGACTTCGAACGGGCATTGGGCTTTTACGAGGGCGTACTGGGGCTAGCCGCCGAAACCAAGGACCCCCAGTTCGGCTATGCGTCCTTCGCAACCGGCCAAGTCAGGTTCGCCATCGTCCGGACTGACGACATGAACCTGGTCGGGCGCCACACCGGCGTCGGTTTCGGCGTTAAGGATCTCGTCGCAGCGCATCAGGAACTTGCGGCCGCAGGCGTCGAGTTCACCATGCCGCCCGAGAAACAGCCTTGGGGCGGGTTCATGGCGATGTTTCGCGACCTGGACGGCAACACCTACTACCTCGATCAAGTCGATGACCGCCATGCCGGTCATTGACATCTAACGGGCCACCGAAGTGTTCAGTGCGCCGCTTGCGCACGGTGGTCGCCAGGGACGGCTCCCGATGGCCAAATCTACGCACATGGATGGCCGCGAGGAACAGGGACATCGACACCTAGATCAGCTTCCGGCGACTCGAGGACATCAGCAGGCTCCGGTGGACCGCTGCTGCAAGTCCAGTTTCTACGCTTGGTCAGGTCCTTCCAGAACGATCGGTGCAACACCGAGCTGGATCGATTGAACAGGCGAAACGACGTGTTGCTTGATGAAGGCGCGGCCGGTATGGCTCTCGACGATCTTTGCTGCAGAAGTGTTGCTAAACGTGTGGGTAGCCGCGTGAAACACGGAAAGCGCGAGGTCTTGAAGCTTTTCATCGGACTCCAGTCGAGCGACTGTTAAGCCGCATTCTTCGATTTCCCTCCGCGGAATATGCCTGCTGTGGCTCTTGAAATTCTGGTGGCCAGCAAGCCAGTCGGAAATTTTCCCCGCTCTCTCGGCGCCGTCATCCAATTCCTTGAACATGTACGCGTTCAACCAAGTCGTGACGAGCTCCTTCGACATCTCCAGCGCGGACTCGCATTGCACCAGCAGATCGGGGCCGTATTGGGCCAGCATCGGAAGCCAGGCGGACAGCTTCGCGGGGTCTGCACATTCGCGTTGCGCCCGATCAAACTGATCCAGAACCGCCTGAGCCGGAACTGCCCTTACCCCCAACGCCGTGTCAATCAGAAGCTGTGGATCGGTGGGGCCGAGGAACGAGTGCTTTCCCAGAACAATCTCGTCCGCGGCGCAGGCGATCATGGTCGCCGCCGACATGGCAAGCTGCGGCACGATGACCCGAATGTGAGAAAAGCGCGACCGCAGGTAGGACACGATTGCTTCGGTGGCTTCCGGAGAACCGCCAGGGCTATGCAGAATTAGATCGAGGTGGTTGCTTTCAAGTCCTTGGCTGACTTCCATGAACGCTTGCATATCCTCGTCGCCGATCGAAACAAGCCTGGGCGGCGATTCCCTCTGCAACCACCCCGACGCGTAGAGGATGATGTTTCGCTTGGTATATTGATGGAGGTCGATGAGGTATCTTCGACGAACGCCGTCGAAGTCCGGTGGTTGTCCACCGGCCAACTCGGCAAGAATCTCGCTCCAGATGGGCACCTCGAGACATCCTCACGCGCTAGGCCAGAGCGCTTTGGAAGAGTTCGATGCGGTGACGCGCCCGGCCGGTTTCGTAACCGAACGGAGGGCGTCCAGCCCGCGATCTTGCTCTTGCCACCCGCGATAGACCTCCATGAGGTCGCGAACACCGGGTCGGGCAAGCGCAGCCTCGATCATCGCTTCGCGCTCTTGCTCGCGTCTGGAGCCCGAGCACCGCTTGGTCTGGTTTGCCACTGTGCGTCTCCTCCGCTCACTATGTTGGCGATTCGGTCAATTCGCCGCCGTGCATGACCGAACTTTATCAGAAACCCACCAGTGACGACACCGCTGCCAGCCTGTTCAACTTTTTCGTGGATGATGCTGATGGCACAAGAGATAGAATGCCGTCAACGGCTTTGCGCTAAGAAACCGATTCATCGGGCGAATTGGCGGCCTTGCCGCGTCGGGCCGTCCGTCCATCACCCGACAGGTCATAGGGTTGCCTACCCTGCCCCGGAAGATGGGTGTACCCTGGCGGGGAGATAAGGGAATGGAAATCGGCTAGCCTGCGGCATGGAACTCGCAGCAACAAACCCAGCCTGGGTCGCCGTGGTGCTGGGCGATTTTGACCGCTTTCTCCAAGACCACGCCTCCTGCGAGAAAAAGGCGTCCGGCATGGCGCTTTCCATCGCCGCCCACTATCCAGACAAACCGGCCGTGGTAAACGCCATGGTCGACCTCGCCGTGGAGGAACTGTCCCACTACCGGGAAGTGGTCAGGCTGCTCCTGAAACGCGGTTCGCGCATCGCGCCGGACACGAGGGATCCCTACGTCCGCGCACTCAACGCGCTCATCCGGCGCGGCCCGGATCTCTATCTGCTCGACCGGCTGCTGGTGGCCTCCATTATAGAGCGCCGAGGACACGAACGGTTCGGCTTGGTTGCCGACGCGCTGCCGGAGGGCGCTGAGAAACGTTTTTTCGCCGCGATAACGCAAAGCGAGGCACGTCACTGGACGGTTTTTCTGGACCTCGCCCGCAAGCACTGCCGGCCCGATGCGGTCGAGCCGCGCCTGCGGGCGCTGGTGGCGGCGGAGGCCGACATCGTCGCCGCACTGCCCTTGGAGCCGCGTGTGCACTGACGCCATCCGCGCCTATCTGGATGGCCGTCAGGGGCGACCCTGTGCAGCCGGCCCGCCGCCGCGTGTGCATTGACGCCATCCGCGCCTATCTGGCGCGCTACGGGGAACCGGAAGCCGCCGTTGTGCCGATGCCCAGCGGCGAGTACGGCAAGCTTGTGGTGATACCTTGCTACGATGAGAGGCTGGGCTGCTTGGATCAGGTGCTGGGCGAGGTCGAAGGCTCCTTGCTGGCTGTCGTAGTGGTAAACGCACCCGAAGACGCCCCGCCTGGGCCCCTTGCGCGTACCCGGGCACTCTGGGCATCCCTAACAGGCGGCTCCAACGAGCCCCTCCTTTGGACACGCACACGGCACGGCATCCCGGTTCTCGCCGTCAATCGTGCCGGTCCCGAACGGCAGCTGCCCCGGCGCCAAGGCGTGGGGCTGGCAAGGAAGATCGGCGCCGACATCGGCTGCGCGCTGTTCGCCCGGGGCGCCGCACGCTCTCCCTGGCTCTACTTCACCGATGCGGATGTCCGGCTGCCACGGGACTACGCCAACGACCCCGGGGCACAGCCCGGTTGCCTCGTCATGCCGTTCCGGCACCTCGCCCCCCGCCATCTCGCCGCACGAGCGGAGCGCTACGAACTGCACCTGCGCTACTACGTAGACCGGCTGCGCTACGCCGGTTCGCCCTATGCCTTTCACACCATCGGCAGCACCATCGCCATTCACGCCGGGGTGTACGCCAAGGTGCGAGGCGTGCCCAAACGCAACGCGGGAGAGGATTTCCATCTCCTAAACAAGGCGGCCAAGACCGCGCCCGTGCACGTTCAACCTGGGCCGGAAATCCTCATCAAGGCCAGACTGTCCAGCCGCACACCCTTCGGCACCGGGCCGGCGCTGCGCGCGATGCATGATGTCCAGGCTTTTCCAAGCTACGCCCACGAATCCTTTGGGCTGCTCCGGGAAGCTGTTGAATTCATTGACGACGAAACGCCAGTGCAGCCCAGAACCCGGGCATTGCTGGACGACCTGGGGTTCTTCCAGATGTTCGCCAAGGCGCAGGCGCGCCATAGGCGCCCGCATACATTGAGAAAGGCGCTACACCAGTGGTTTGACGCCTTGCGAACACTGCGCTTCCTACATCTTGCGCGGCGTTATCACCCGGACCGCCCCCTTATGCCCATGCTCGATAGCCTGTTCGGCAAAGCCGATCATCTAGCCGTGCTGAAGGCGCGGGAAGGCCGGGCAATGCCCAGGTTCGGCGTTTTGTGAATTAGGGCCACCCTTTGGACGAGGAAGTCGAGCGAAAGGTCGCAGGCTTCGGCGTTCAGCGGTCTGTGAATCCGGGGCGCCCTTTGGACCCCAGCCACTTGCGCATCAGGGCGATGGCGGTCGCGCGCGGCGTTCTGTGAATTAGGGGCGCCCTTTGGACTCATCTGGCCTACGGGACTTGTTCACAGGTTCCTTAAGCGCTGGCTTTGCAGCCGGCGCCAGTTTTCCTGAAAATGTCCTTCACAACAACCACCGCACCGGATCAGGGAGGGAAAATGCATGGTGACGACGTATTGGCGCTGATTGAGCAAACCTTTCGCAGCGGCGTCGACCACGCTGTGGTGTTGATGCGCCACTCCGCACGCACTTTCGAGAAGAATCTGCACGATCTGGCGAACAACCTAACCGACGAAGGCCGCGCCCTGTGCCACCGGGTTGGTCGGCGGCTGCCCAAGGCGCTGACTCTGCGCGCCTACGCCAGCCCAGCGCAACGCTGTCTGGACACAGCGGAACTGATTCTCGCCGCCCACCGCGAGGCAGGCGGCCCGACCACCCGGCATCGTCCGGTAGAGGGCCTAGGCGTCTTCTATGCGCTGGATCAAATGAAAATGTGGCGCGGCCTGGCTGAGGCGGGCGGCATGACCGCCTACCTGCAGGCTTGGTTCGAAGGCAAGACGCCCCAGGATGCCCTGATGCCGGCGGATTTGGCCGCCAAACTGGTGCTGTGCGTGATGGTGGGGAAGCTCCAGGCGCCCATCGCCAGCCCGCAGCTTGACATCTGCATATCCCATGACATGACGCTTTATCTGTTGCGCGATCGCCTATTGGGCGAAACGGTGGACAGCTCCAAGGTGGAATTCCTGGATGGTCTGATCGCCTGGCGCGATGCGCAAGGACTGTGGCTGCAAAGCCAGCAGGGCGACCCCCGCCGAATAAGCCTCCCGTTCAATCCTAGTGCGCCAACCGCCACCTTCGTGCGGGAATAACCACCGCGTTCGCCCAGCACCCCGCTGTTTGCTGCCGGAGATGGGGTTACCGGCCTAGTTGGAAGCGCCCTTGACCTCTTCCACTTGTCCGGCCTGCGGGTCGGCAAAGGTGTCCAGATCCAGGCGGCCCTCGCTGCGCGCCACCACCGTCGCCACCATTCCGTCCCCTGCGATGTTCACGGCGGTGCGCATCATATCCAGCAGCCGGTCCACGCCGATGATCAGCATGATGCCCTCCACCGGCAGGCCCACTTGGGTGAGCACCATGGTCAGGGTGATGAGGCCCACGCCAGGCACTGCCGCGGTGCCCACAGAGGCCAAGGTGGCGGTCAGGATGACCGTCAGGTAGTCCACCAACGCCAGGTCGATGCCGTAGAACTGGGCGATGAATACGGTAGCCACCCCCTGCATGATGGCGGTGCCGTCCATGTTGATGGTGGCCCCCAAGGGCACCGCGAAGGCGGCCACTTCGTTCTGCACCCCCACGCGCCGCTCCACTGTGCGCAGGGTCACCGGCAGGGTGGCCCCGCTGGATGAGGTGCTGAAGCCCACCAGCATGGGCTCCCGCATCTTGATGAAGAAGGCGGCCGGATTGACCCGGCCCAACAGCATCAGCAGCGCCGGATACACCAACGCCACATGCAGCGCCAAGGTGCCGGCCACGGTTAGAAAGTAGCCCAGCAGCTTGAAGATCTCCTGCCAGCCCACTTGGGCGAACAGGGTGGTCATCAGGCAGAACACGCCATAGGGCGCCAGCCGGATGAGCAAGGTGATCAGCCGCATCAGCACCCCGTTGAGGTCGTCGAAGAAGGCGCGAACCCGGGCGCCGCCCTGGCCGGCCTGGGCGATGGCGATGCCCAACAGCAGGGCGAAGACGATGACCTGCAGCATCCTTCCTTCCGCCATGGCCTCCACTGGGTTGCTGGGGAAGATATTCACCAGGGTGTCCTTGATGCTGGGCTGGGCGGCGGGTTGGTAGTCCACCGCCGTGGGCGGCGCCTCGGCGGCTGCCCCTGGCCGCACCACCAGCGCCGTAGTAAGCGCCAAGGTCACCGCCAGGGCGGTGGTCAGCAGATAGAGCCCCAGAGTCTTGCCGCCCAAACGCCCCATGCCTGCCGTGGCGCCTAGGCGGGCCGCGCCGCACACTAGGGAAACAAACACCAAGGGCACCACCATGAGCTTCAAACTGGCGATGAACACCTTGCCGCCGCCATCCAGCAGACCGCCCACCAACAGGCCCATCACAAAGCCGTCCGGGGCCAACTGCGCCTGCTGCACGGCCACGCCCAGCACAAGACCCGCAGCCATGCCGATGAGAATGCGGATAGTCAGGTTCATATTCCTCCCCGTTTGTCCCCGCGTTGACGCTCTTGCCCGTTTTCACGCCTTCCCGGTTATGTGCGCCGCCCCGGCTGGGTGGCGCAGGCGCACAGCCCGCAGATCAGCCGATTTCGATCATCTCAAAGTCTTCCTTGCTGACGCCGCATTCCGGGCATACGAAGTCTTCGGGAACGTCCTCCCACTTGGTGCCTGCGGGAATGCCATCCTCCTCCCAGCCCTCGGCTTCGTCGTAGATCCATCCGCACACGATGCATTGCCACTTCTTCACAGGCCAATCACCTCCTTCATGGACTGCGCTCCTCATTCAAGCCCTTGGGGGAAGGCGTTACGCTACCCGCCCCATGGTGAAAAAGCAAATCTCCCGCCATCTAGCGTACTGTCCCGCAAGTAAGTGGGTTTTAGTCGCTAGGCCGTTTTGGCGCCCGGCAGGGCGCGACGACGCCCTGTGGCAGGCCCCACACAAGGAGGAGCAACGCGGCCGGGGGCCGAAACGGCCACGAATAGTCACACTTACTTGCGGGACAGCACACTAGGTAGCGGCTCAGTTTGACTTTCGGGGCCGGTATTTCGTTCCCTTGGCCGGGCCGAGCTCCTTCGGCTTCGGCGCCGCAACCACAACCAGCTTCATTGTGCGTTTTGCAAGTACTTTTCCACCTGTTCATTCAGCCGGCAAAGTCAAACTGAGCCACCACGCGTCGGCCAAATCCGGCGCATTCACCTACTGGTGGGGCTGCCGGTAGTCGCGGTATCGGCCAAGCAGCAGCAACGGCAAGGCGCCGGCAACAAACAACAGCGACGAGATGCGCAGGATGCTGTCGTAGTCGCCCTGGGATTCATAGGCGGCCCCAAACACCGACGGACCGACGCCGGCGCCAAGGGCGAAGAACCCGTACAGGGCGCCATAGATGGCGGCGTAGTGGGCGATGCCGAAATACCGCGACACCAGATACGCCATAAGGTCGTATTCCACGCCTGCGGCAGCGCCAAGGATCAGGATCGCGATGGCCGCGGCAATGAAACTGAGATCGGATTGCGCCAATAGCAACGTTGCGACGGCGGGCAGGCTGAGCACCACGGCGGCGACAGCCGGCGCCCAAAAGTAGTCCAGCAGGAAGCCGCCGAGCACACGGCCGATGATGACCGCAACACCAATAAGGCTCGCCAAGGTCACGGCATCGCGGGCGGTGAAGCCCTTGCTGCCCAGCATCGTCTCCAGGTTCGGTATGGGCCCGCCCACGGCGAACGAGATGGGAATGAAGCTGTAGGCCAGCAGCCAGAACCGCCAATCCCGGAGCGCCTCTGAGAGCTTCAACCCGCCTTGCCCAATGGCGCCCATGGCGCCGCCGGCGCGATCCGAGCCAGCCCCCTTGTCACCGGGTTCCCGAAACAGAAAGTAGGCGATGGGCCAAGCGACCAACAGCGGCAGCGCGCCGACGGCGACATAGGCGCCGCGCCAGCCGACGTACTGGATCAGAGCAAACGCATACTGCTTGGCCAGCAATCCGAACAAACCCGTGCCGATCAGGGAAAGTCCCAACGCGAGGCCGCGTCTGTCCATGAACCAAGCGTTCACCGCCCGCGTCCAGGTAATCGGCAAGGTCCCTGCGCCGGTGACGGCGAGCATGGCCCAGATGCCCAAATACATGAGGAAGGACCCATTCATCAGCGAAAACGACATCATGGTCAGCGAAAACAGGACTATCGAGCTGAGCACGACGGGGCGGGGGCCGAAGCGGTCGGTTATCTGGCCGATGATGGGACTCATGACGACCGCGACGATCGTGAACACCACAAGCGCCGACATGATCTGGCCAAGGCCCCAGCCGAACTGCCCAGCCAGCGGATCGGCGAACACGCCGATGGTGTAGAACGGCAACGGCGACATGCCCAGGCCAATGCCGACGGCCGAGGCGAACACCACCGGCCAACCACGGCGAAATTCGTGGTAATTGGCGCGCCTGGGGGTGTCCGCTGCATGGGGCATCGCGCAAGCCTACACCAGCAGGCCGCCTTTGCAGACACCAGCCCCCAGATTCAGCCCAGCCACCCCAATTTCGGGACTGCATGGGCCAATCGCGCATCAGGACATGCGGGGTTAAGGAACCTCTGAACAAGTCCCGGAAACCCAGAGGAGCCCAAAGGGCCTGATGGCAAGGCGCGGCGAAGCGCTGCGGCAGGCGCCACACAATGAGCCGCAACACCGCAAGCGTCATTAGGCCTTCCCGCAGGGCGCCCCGCGGCGGGCGGACCGCGCAACCCCCGCTGCGCTGCGGGTTGCCTTCCCATGGCCGCAACGTCGTCGCCAGCTGGCAGGCGACGGCGAGCATCGACCGCCGTGCTGCGGGTTGTCTTCCCGTGGCCGCAACGACATCTGCGGCTGCTGAGAGCGGGGCGCTGGGCAAACGCGACCGGTTCAGAGGTTCCTTAAGGAACGATGGTGATCAAAGCGTCCAGGATGGCGTTGGGCTGCTCGCTAAGCATGGCGTGGCCGCAACCGGGCAGGCGCACCACTGCGGCCTTGGCCAAACGCTCGCTGAGGCGGATGCCAGCCTTAGCCGGGGTCATCTGGTCCGCCTCCCCGACTACCACTAGGGCGGGGCATTGCACAGGACCGGCGTCAACATCCGGGTCGAAGGCGTTGCAGGCGGCGAGATCGGCGTGAAAGACGCCGGGAGAGGCCGTCTCCAGCAGGCGCTGGCCGCCCCCCAGCATCCACAGTCCCGGATTCTGGTTGGCGCCCAGCAAGGCGCGGGGGCTGTGACTCCAGGTGTTGGCCATATCGATGGCGGCCTGATCATCGTCGGCAGCGGCATCGAGCAGCGCAGCAGTGACCGGCATGGGCGCGGAAGGCCCCAGCAGCGTCAAGGTCCGGCAGCGGGCGGGGTGGCGCACGGCAAGCGCGTAGGCGACCAGGGCACCCATGCTGTGGCCCACCACGGCGGCCTGCCGCAAGCCGGCGGCGTCCATCGCCCGTACCACCCAGTCGGCCATATCGGCAACGCAGCCCAAGGCCGGGCCGGCGCTGCACCCGTGGCCGGGCAGGTCCACCGCCAGCACATTCAGCCCTTTGCGGGCGAAGTGGCGGGCCGGCATCACCCATACGCTGTGATCCATGCCAGCGCCGTGAATGAACGCCACAGCGGCCTGCCCGGGCCTGTGGGCGCCGCTGCCTGTGGCGGCGAAGGCCGCCCTGCCATCCACCTCAAGCCTCATCGACGGCGAAACCCCGGTGCGATTTGATCCGCATGGGCTCGATGTTCATGAATCGGTCTCCTTTCAGCGGGTTTGTCGTTCACTGAAGGCTGCCCGATCCGGCCCCAGTCCGGGAATCCACTGGCCTCGGCGCCGCTCTCCCACTCACTGCCAAGTGTACGCCAAACGTGTCTGAGCTGGAACATGACGGCCTGAGCACGGCGGGCACTAGTGTGCTGTCCCGCAGGTAAGTGGGTTTAGGTCGTTAGGCCATTTTGGCTCCCGGCAAGGCGCGACGAAGCCCTGTGGCTTGCCCCCACACAATGAGCCGCAACACAACCAGCGCGCCCTTAGGCCCTCCCGAAGGGCGCCCCGCGGCGCGCGGACCGTGGAATGCCCTCTGCTCTGCGGGTTGCCTTCCCGTGGCCGCAACGCCATCCCCCGCTGCTGAGAGCGGGGTGCTGGGCGAACGTGACTTGTTCAGAGGTTCCCTAGGACAGCATCCTTTTCACCTTCGCCAGGGCGCGGCCGAGGTCGGCGATCAGATCCTCCGCATCCTCAAGGCCGATGGAAAGGCGTATCAGGCCCTCGCTGATGCCCGCCGCGGCCAGCGCCCGGGCATCCATGCGGTGATGGGTGGTGCTGGCCGGGTGGATGACCAGGGACTTAGCATCCCCGACATTGGCCAGATGGGAGAAGATGTTCAGCGCTTCGATGAGCGTCCTGCCGGCCTGCCGCCCGCCCTGCACGGTGAAGCTGAACACCGCCCCGGCGCCCTTGGGCAGCAGCTTTTTGGCCAGTTCGTGGTCCGCATGGTCCGGGAGGCCGGGATAGCTGACGGACTCCACCAAAGGATGGTCGGCCAGAAATTCCGCCACCCGCTGCGCATTGGCCACATGCCGCGCCATGCGCAGGGGCAGGGTCTCCAGGCCCTGCAGTATCTGGAATGCGGTCATGGGCGCCATGCAGGCGCCGAAATCGCGAATGCCTTCCTTGCGCGCCCGGGTAATGAAAGCGGCCGGGCCGAACTCCTCGCCAAACACCAGGCTGTGGAAGCCCTCATAAGGTTCGTTGATGGTGGGATGCGGGCCGCTCCCCCAAGCGAAGACGCCGCCATCCACCAACAGCCCGCCGATGACCACGCCATGGCCGCTGAGAAACTTGGTGGCGGAGTGCATCACCAAGTCCGCTCCCAAGGCGATGGGCCTGCACAGGTAGGGGGTGGCGAAGGTGGCATCGACCAGCAACGGCAGGCCGCGTTCATGGGCCACGGCCGCCACCGCCGGCACATCGAGCAGCTCCAGGCCAGGGTTGCCGAGAATCTCCCCGAACAGCAGCTTGGTGCTGGGCCCGATGGCGGCGGCGAAGGCCGCCGGATCGCGCGGGTCCACGAAACTGGTGGTGACGCCGAAGCGCGGCAGGGTGTACTCCAGCAGATTGTGGGTGCCGCCATAGAGCGAGCGGCTGGACACGATATGGTCGCCAGCGGAACAGATGGTCGCCACGGCCAAGTGCATGGCCGCCTGTCCGCTGGCTGTGGCGATGGCCCCGACGCCGCCGTCCAGGGCGGCAATGCGCTCCTCAAGCACCGCATTGGTGGGGTTGGACAGGCGCGAATACACATGGCCAGCGCGCTCGATGTTGAACAGCCCGGCAGCGAAGTCCGAATCAGGGAACACAAAGGAAGCGGATTGATAGATGGGCGTGGCCCGCGCCCCCGTGGCGGGGTCCGGCGCCTGTCCGGCGTGCAGGGCCAGGGTGTCAAAACCGGTGGATCGCGGGCTTGTGTGCTTGCTCATAACGCCCGGCATTATCCCGGCAGGGATGCCCCTTTGCAAAACAGGGCGCCGCAAAGAACAGCAGCCCGTTGCGGGATTGGGTATGCTCAAAGCTCGCAACCTTGCGCGGCCATGGGGCGAGGGAAATGTGCGTACAGCAGGCAGCGAATGTTTTGATGGTCGTCGCGGGCTGCAACGGCGTCACTCAGATGGCGCACGCCACTGGCATCCTACCCGATGCGCCCCTAGCCGCGGCCGCTGAGGAGCGGCGTCGGCAGATCGGCGTCAATGCCTCCGCCTGCGGCGACAGGAGCGCCCGCCATGGCTGACGGGAACAGGCGCCCTGCCGACGGGACCGCATCCGTTTTGGCGGAAATCCTGCTAAGGATGTCTTTGTGGATCAGTTTTCCCATCAATCTGGGTGCCGCCTATGTGCTGGCGCGGCCCAGCTCCTGGTTGGGGCGGCAACTTGACCTGCCGCCCGCCATCGACCCCCTGTATGCGGCCCTAAGCGCTTACTTGGTGGCGCTGTTCGGCTGCATCTACGCCTGGCTGGCCCTGCAGGACAGACCGAAGCAGCCCCTGCTGGCGGCAGGCGCCATCGGCAAGGGCGGGTTCTTTGCAGTCACCTTGGGCCTGTGGCTGTTTGCCGACGCCTCCCCTGTACTGTTGGCGGCGGGGGTGGGCGACCTGCTGCTGGCGGTTCTTTGGTTGTGGTGGCTAAAAAAGCCCTAGGGAACCTCTGAACAAGTCCCGGAAGCCCAGAGGAGCCTAAAGGGCGTGATGGCAAGGCGCGGCGAAGCCGTGTGGCAGGTCCCACACAATGAGCCGCAACACAGCCAGCGCGCCCTTTCGGCCCTCCCGAAG
>CAYGBY010000091.1:0-13533 GCA_964348115.1 uncultured Pseudomonadales bacterium | reverse complement strand
ACGCCCTTTAGGCTCCTCTGGGCTTCCGGGACTTGTTCAGAGGTTCCCTAGTGAAGGCTTTGTGCGCCCGAATCCGAGCACCTAGTGTGCTGTCCCGCAAGATCGCGCCTGCGCAAATTGGCGATGGGATGGGTTGCCCACCGGTCTCCAGGCGTCTTTGCGGCCTTGAACAGGGAGTGATCAGGGTGCCGGACGCCGCGCCCTAGGCGCTGGAGGCTACTTCAGCAAGTCCAGCAGAGCATTTTGCTGGGCGGATTCCAGGCGGCGGAAGATGCGGATCAGTTTCTGCTCCGTGTCGTTGAGCGTACTGCGGAAGATTGCCTCAATATGCGGATGCAGAGGCGGCGCCACCTGTTCTTCCGTGCTTTGCTTGGGCAGCGAACCGAAGGATTGCTCCAAACGCGCCACGATCTCGGAGTTCATGCTGCGGTGGTAGTAGCGGGCCGCCTCGGCTATCTTGCTGCGCATATTGATCGGAAGTCGAACCACGAATTTGTAGGATTTGTCATTCATGTTTGCAACACTTGATTTTGTGGGTGCTGATGATGCGCCGCGGCGCGCCAAGCCCCGAGTGAAGTTCCCCTTAGCGCCAATTTACTACCTGCGCCAACATGGAGCAAGCTCTTGTGCCGGCTCAGTGCCTATGGCGCAGGTCGATCAAGCGGCCCTAGGGCCGGTGGCTGGCTTTGCTGGAGTGGCGCCCCGCGCCCTGCGCAGCCCCGCGGCCGGACGCCTTTTGTCGCAGCAAGGAGCCGGAAATCGTTCTTGCGCGGTTGGCCGTCCCCGAGAGGCATGCATTACTTCGCTGGTTGCCATCGGGTTATGGCCGCTCGAAGGGGTCGGCGTCGACAACGGCCCATGAGACCAAGACTGCTGGGACGGCGCTGTTGCGGTTCACGGCCCGGCGAGTTTGCTGTCAACGCTGGCGAGAAACTTAGCAGCGCAGACAAGGACCGCCTTGGTGAAATGGACAATCTCCCGCTTCGGCCGCGGGACACGATTTCGGCGCTAGGTTAGACTTTGGCCGCGGTCTGTTAGCGGATTCGAAGGAAATAGACGGTTTCAGCAGATTGGCATATATTGCCAATCTGCTAACTGAAGGATCCGGGCGTGGCCACGAGAAATGTCGTTTTGACCGAGGGGCAATCGAAGCTGCTGGATCGGTTGGTTTCCTCCGGCCGCTATCAGAATGCAAGCGAAGCCCTGTGTGCCGGCTTGCGGCTGATCGAACGGGAAGAGGTCGAGTTGATGGAGTTGCGGGCACGGCTGGCAACCGGGTTGGGTCAGGCAAGATCCGGGGATTTGGCCGAGGGAGACGGCGAGCGTGCAATCCACCGTGCTTTCGCGGAGGCGCGGAAGCCGAACCGATGTCCAAGCCCTGGCGCCTGACCCGCCAAGCCGAGGCGTCGCTCACCGAAATCGCACGCTGGACACTCGATACGTTCGGGCCTCGGCAAGCGGCGGCGTACGAACAGGATCTGATTGAACGTTGCACCGGGATTGCCTCGGGCGCTGTGCTTTCCCAAGATTGCCGACTACTGATCGATCCGAATCTCCCGGAGGACTTGCGCTTCTGCCGTTGCGGAAGTCACTTCATCGTATTCGTGGAAGACGCGGATACAGTGACCGTGCTGGACTTTCTCCACGCCAGATCCGACCTGCCGCGGAGACTTGCAGATATCTCAGGCTCTTGACGGCCCGCGCTATAGAAACCTCAATCCCCTGATAAGGGTGGCACCCGGCTCGTTGGTCTCGGTTGATGGTTCGTTGGGCCCGACTTTGACAGTTGCAGGGTATGTAGTTGTGCTCGGCCTTGTCCACAAGGCATTGTTTTTACTTGAAAAAAACTGATACCTATATATATGGTGTCAAAGTCGGGTTGGAGAGCGGGCAAGGATTTGAGAGGTTCAGGAAGGTGGATTCCGCACGAGGGTCGGTGCGGGCAAGGGCGCCGGTGCCGGTCGCCGGCACAGGGGATGGTGCAGGTCCATGTCTCGAAGCGGTCCCTTGAAGGCGCTCTCCCGGCCCCGCCTTCCCCGATGCCGCAGCGCCAGCTCATCGAGCGGCGGATTGCTCCGCGAGACCAGGATCACCGTGTGGTTCGGAACTTGAGTTCTAGGCTCCCGATTCTGAACGTCGTCATCGGCTTCCGATATTTGAGGTGTCTTTGGAAACTGAAGACTGGCTTGGGTTTTCGCCGTTTACGGGGATTCTCCGGCCAAGCCTCGACGCCGCTTTTCCGATTGGGCATCTATCCGAATGCCTGAACGGGCGCGATTTGGGTTGCGTCTGCCCTTGTGGGACTGGCGCCAGGGTTGGGGAAAAGACATGGGGACAATCCGGTGCGGCGGTGTGACGCTGTAAGCAAATGCTGGCACAATGGCGCCTGCCTGCGCCAGGCAGGGCAGGGGCGCCGCCATGACCAAGTTCACCGCCGGGGAGATTGTCAAGCATTTGAAGTTTGGCTATCGCGGGGTGGTTTTTCTGGCGGATGCGGGGTTTGCGCTTAGCGATGCTTGGTACGAGACGGTGGCGCGCAGCCGTCCGCCCAAGGATGCGCCCTGGTATCACGTGCTGGTGGATGGCGGCGAGCACACCACCTATGTGGCGGAGCGCCACCTGCGCCTGAGCAAGAACCGGGGCCAAGTGGAACACCCCCTGTTGGGACGCTATTTCGAGCGCTACGACGGCCGTCGCTACCATCCCCACACTCAGCACTAAGCCCTCGCGCCCGCTGCATCGCCACCGCCCACAGCGCTTCACCGTGACCCCTCCCGGCTGATCCGTCCTCCTCTCCATAGAGGTGGGTCGGCCGCAGCCCCCTAGGGTTGCAACCAAGGCGCTGAAAAGCAGCAGCATTTGGCGATTCATCAAGGGGCTTGGTACGATATGCCGGGTAGGTGGGAAGCTGCGGAAAACAGGCTGTGGATCTTGGCTGTGGGAAGCGGTGCGCGTTGATCTGATCGGAGTGTTGCGATGAGAAGCAGGCAGGACAGAGTAAGTCGTTTTGTGATCTCGTTTCTTCTGGTGGCCGTTGTGGTCACGGTTTCCGTTTTGTTGAAGGTGCTGTTCTCCATGTCGATCAGCGAACTCGCCGTGGAGATTCTGGCGGCCGTGCTCGCTGTCGTGTTGGTGGTCGCATCGGTGGGTGTGACCATTCACTTCCAGCACCAGTCGGAAACAGAGCGCGGGTTCCGCATAGAGCTATTTCAGTCTAAGTTGACCATGTACCAGGAATTGCTTGAGTGCATCGCGAAAACCGACGACGATGGCCGGATCGACGACCATGAAGTCGAGGCCGTTCGAAACGGTGCACGGGCTGTGGCGCTGGTCGCTGGCCCGGACTTGGTCCACAAACTTGCCGCTTTTGTGGAGCGTTTGGACAAGGAGCGCCAACTCGCCAGTTGCGCGGAAGGCGCGGGCACGTTCCGCTCTGTGGTGCAGGCCATGCGCGAAGACCTTGACGTGGTTGAGGGCGACGTAACCGTTGACGTCAAGCGGCTGGTCGATAAGTAAGTCAATCATAAGCGCGTCTGCCCCGGGACCATCCCAAAGTCGTCCACCGGCCCTCGGCAAAGCCCTATATAGAAGGTTTATGGATATTTTTCGCAAGATTCCGCAAGATTCTGCGGCATCCAATGGCTTTGCAGAAATTTTCCTTCAAGGGCGAACACTTTGGGATGGTCCTGGCGTCTGCCCAAGGTCTTCGCCTTGGCTTAGCTGAGGCTGCGCACCGCCAAACCGCGCCCCGCTTGACAGGCGCCGCGCAATCCCGTAGCTTCCCCTTCCCCCGATCGGGTTTCGGCAGAAGGCCATGCTGCGTCACATCAAGCGCGGAATTTCCACTGATACGCGCAGGTTTGGCCGCGCCCTTGTGGTTTGCTGCCTGTTGGTCTTTGGGTTCGCGCAGGCGGTCTTCGGCTTGCACAGCCATGCGCAGGACGACGCAACTTCCGCGCCCGTTGCTGCTGCGTCCTGCGCCGCCTGCGCCCTCTCCGGGGTGGAACTCGCCTGCGGCGTCGGCCCGCTGGCGATGGCGGCGCAGCGCAGCCGCTGGGTCGCCTCGGCTCCCAAGCTGGTTCGCCCTTGGGTGCGTTCCAGAATCACCTCTATTCATCCAAGGGCGCCCCCTTCCTCCTAGCCAACCCGCTGCCCCCGTCCATGGCGGGGTGCGCATCGCACATCGATGAATCAGTGCGCCATCCGGCGAACAAAAGTGCTATCGGTATGCGGTGCCTTTGCTTCCTGGGCGCGACCAAGAGGCCTAGTTCGCTTCCAATAGTAAGGCTGGCTGAATAAGGCCGGGCGGCAAGGATATCAGCGGGTGGCCACACCCATTGCCGGACGGCGCACGGGAGAGTGCGCCGCCTCGTTCCAACAGATTGAGGCGTGCGTACGCTGTACGGAATTTGCTTGCAGCCGCATGGCTGCATGGAGTAAGAACATGAGAATTGCTCTGACGCATCTATTGGCGCTCGGTCTTTGCTGGGCCGGCGCCGCGCAAACCAATGCGCAGGAACCCCATAGCCACCAAATAGAGGAGATGGTGGTTACCGCCCATCCCCTTTCCGCCGACGGGACGGCGCAGCCCTTCGACCGCATCGAAGGTGATGAGCTGGCCCGTAAGCTCACCGACAACATCGGCGATACAGTCGCCCAGGAACCGGGCATCCATTCCGCAACCTTCGGCCCGGCTGTGGGCCGCCCGGTTATCCACGGGCTGTCTGGCGCCCGGGTGCGGGTCACGGAGGACCACATGGACACCATGGATGTCTCCGTGTCCTTGGGTGACCATGCCGTGACTGTGGACCCCTTCATCGCCAACGAAATACAGATACTTAAAGGCCCCAGCACCCTGGTCTACGGCCCCGGCGCCATCGGCGGCGTTGTGGATGTGCACACTGGCCGGGTGCCCAGGCGGGTGCCGGATGCGCTCACCGGACGGTTTCTGCTGCAGGGGGCGGACAACGCCAACGCCAAGCGTGGGGCCTTGCGGGTGGACGGCGGCGGCGGGTCTTTCGCCTGGCATATCGACGCCTCCGCCAGTGACGGGGATGACCTGGATATTCCCGGCTATGCGGAGTCCGCACGGCTGCGCGCCTTGGAGGAAGACGAACATGACCATGAGGAGGAACACCACGAAGATGAAGACCACGAAGGGGAAGACCACGAGGAGGAGGGCCACGAGGAGGAAGGCCATGACGAGGGGCACGATGAAGAGGAAGTCAAAGGAACCTTGCCGGCCAGTTTCGTGGAGTCGGCCAGCGGCGCATTCGGCCTGTCCTATGTGGGTGAGCGTAGCCTAATCGGTGTGACTGTAAGCCGGTTCGAAACAGAGTACGGGCTGCCCGGCCACAGTCATGACCACGGGCATGGGCATGAAGAGGATGAGCATGATGGCGACGATCATGAAGAAGACCATGAGGAAGGCCACGAGGAAGACCATGAGGACGAACATGGCGAGGAAGCGGAAGGCCCTGCCTTCATCGACCTCGAGCAGACCCGCATAAACTTGGAGGCCGCCCTCATCGACCCACTTCCGGGTTTCCACAGCGCCCGCCTGCGCGTTGGCGTCAATGACTACGAACACAGTGAGGTGGAGCCGTCGGGCGAGCCCGGCACTGTCTTCAAGAACAATGCTTGGGAAGCCCGTGGGGAGCTCAGCCATGCTGCCTGGGTCGGCTGGAATGGCGTGCTGGGCGTTCAGGCCAGCGGGCGGGATTACCAGGCTCTAGGGGAAGAGGCGTTGACCCCGCCGGTGGACACAACGGCCTATGGCCTCTATTGGGTTGGGCAGCGCAACTTCGAAGGTTTTCAACTGGAGGCTGGGCTGCGCTTCGACCAGGTGGAGCAGGATCCGGAGGCCGACAGGCGGCGGAAGTTTGATGGTCTGTCCGCCTCCTTGGGCGCGGTGGTTCCCTTAGCCAGCGGTTGGACGGTCACAGGGCTGGTCGACTACGCCACCCGCGCACCCATCGCTGAGGAGCTCTACTCCAACGGCCCGCATCTAGCCACTGAGAGTTTCGAGCAGGGCGATCCCGGCTTGGCGGAGGAAAGCGCCTTCAACCTGTCCGCCACCCTAGGCTATGAGGATGATCGGGTGTCCTTTCTGGCCACTGCATACCACACCAATTTTGCCGACTTCATCTATCTTGCGGACACCGGACAGGAGATGGATGGGTTGCCGCTGCGCCAATATAGGCAGGAGGACGCCACCTACCAAGGGCTGGATGTGCAGGCTTCCGTTGTGCTGGCGGCCTGGAGCAGCGGACAGTTGACGCTGGAAGCACAGTTCGACGCCGTCGCTGCGGATATTGACGCCAGCGAGGACGAAAACCCGCCGCGCCTGCCGCCCGACCGCGCTGGCGTTGGCTTGGCGCTGACCCAAGGCCCGCTCTTCGCCAGCCTGAATTACAAGCGCGCCTTCAAGCAGACGGAAACGGCGCCCTACGAGCTGCCCACCGATGGTTATGACGACCTGCGGGCACGTCTGTCCTGGCGCTTGGAAACCGACGGCGCCCTAATCAGCCTGTTCCTGCAAGGCCGCAACCTGACCGATGCGGAGCAGCGCCTGCACACCTCCTTCATCAAGGATGTGGCGCCGGCGCCGGGGCGCACCATCGAGGGAGGCATCCGCGTGCAGTTCTAGGGAACCTCTGAACAAGGCCCTCCCGAAGGGTGCCCCGCGGTGGGCGGACAGTGAAACTCCCGCCGCGCTAACGCGCAGGGAAGTGGGCGCTTCCATGCAAGCCTGCGCCTGAGCCGGCAAACAGGGTGCTGGATTTGATTGGCCTTTGCGCACACATGGCGTAAGGAGAAGCCTTTGCCCATGTTCCCCTTAAGGGTGTTAGACTCCCTGCATTGCCTGGCGGGGGAACCATGGCCTTAAGGCTCGATAGGCGCCGCTTCATCAAGGGCGTGATCGCTTCCGGCATCGCCGCCGGCAGCCATTGGCGGGTGGCGGCCGCTGGCAACGGCGGCGCCCGCCAAGGCGCTGTCGAGCGTCTGTTGTCCTTGCAGGTCAACGGACGCATCCGGCGCGTCGACGTGCTGCCCCAGGAAACCCTGGCGCACACCCTGCGCTACAAGCTTGGCCTGACCGGCACTAAGCTCGGCTGCAACCGGGGTGAATGCGGCGCCTGCACCGTGCTCATTGACGATGTGCCCCATTACGCCTGCTCCATGCTCACCCACAACGCCAAGGGCCGCGCGGTGCTGACGGTGGAGGGTCTGGAGGGTGCGGGCGGGCGCCTGCACCCGGTGCAGCAGGCGTTCATCGACGAGCTTGCCCCCCAATGCGGCTACTGCACCCCCGGCCAGGTCATGGCCGCCGTTGGCCTGCTGCGGGCCAATCCCAAGCCGACCCGGGAGCAGGCCCGGCGGGCCCTTTCCGGCAACCTGTGCCGCTGCGGCGCCTATGATCACTACCTTAACGGCGTGCTGCGGGCTTCGGGACAGCGGGCATGACCTATAAGCACATCGGCAAGGACTTCATCCCGCCGGACATCCGCGGCAAGGTCACGGGCAAGGCGAAGTATGCGGAGGACTTCACTGCCGACGGCCTTGCCTACGCACGCCTGCTGACCAGTCCCATGCCCCATGGCCGGGTAAGGAAGCTCGATGTCAGCGCTGCGCTCGCCACGGATGGCGTGTACGGCGTCATCAGGGCGGATGACCTGCCGGAACCCCAAGGGGGCGCGCCAGCGTTGCTGACCAACGAGCCGCTGTTCATCGGCGACCCAATCCTCGCCGTGGCGGCGGTGGATGAAAAGACCGCAGAGGACGCCATCGGCCGCATCCGGCTGGAGCTTGAGCCCCTGCCTTTCGCCGTGGACCCGGTGGACAGCCTCAGGCCCGGCGGCCCCACCGCCCATCAGCAAGGCAACGTCTTTGTGCGCCGCAGGGGCGGCGGGGGAACCAGCGAGGCGCATTGGCGCCAGCAGGATGTGGAACGTTTCCTGGGCGGCGGCCAACCGCCAGAGGACGCTCCCATAGAGTGGCGCTATGGGGACCTCGAGGCTGGCTTCGACACCGCCGCGCTCATCCTGGAGGAGAGTTTCGTCACCACCGGCTATGCGCACAATTCCATGGAGCCGCGCTCCACGATGAGCTATTGGCGGAACGGCAAATGCTTCATCTACGGCTCCACCCAAAGCCAGAGCTTCGTCATTCCCTATCTGGCCGGGATGGTCGGCGTCGCCCCGGAGAACCTGGTTTATGTGGCGGAGTACTGCGGGGGCGGCTTCGGCTCCAAGATAGGCCCCTATCCCACCATGGCCTTGACGGCGTTGTTCGCCAAGCAGCTAGGCAGGCCGCTGATGCTGCGCATCACCCGAGAGGAGGAATACTACATCGGCTCCGCCCGGGTGGGCTTCCAAGGCTGGATAAAGGCTGGCTTCGCAAAGAATGGGCGGGTGTCGGCGGTGGACCTCTACATCGTGCAGGATGTGGGCAGCAGAGGCGCCGGGGGGGATGCCTCCTCCGCCGGCGGCGCGGTGAGCATTCTCTATCAGCCCCAGGCCGTGCGCCTGCGCTCCCTGCCGGTGCTGACCAACACCACGCCGAGAGGGGCGCAGCGCGGCCCCGGCCAAAACCAGATAGCCGCCGTCTTTGAGCCCATGCTGGACAAGGCGGCCCGGGCGCTTGGCATGGATCGGGTGGACATTCGCAAGGTCAACGCCCCGGACCCCGGCGCCACCCTGGACGCAGACCAGTCCCCGGTGACCAGCGCCTACATGGCGCAGGCCCTAAGCCTGGGCGCCAAGCGTTGGAACTGGGCGGAGAAAGCCAAGCGCAGCGGTTGGCGCAGGGGCTCCAAGGTTACCGGCATCGGCGTGGGGCAGGGCTACCATTCGGCCGGCGCCAGCGGTTTCGATGGCCTGCTGCGCATCGCCCCGGACGGCAGGGTGCATCTGCACAGCGGCGTCGGCAATCTGGGCACCTACTCCTACGCCTCCACCGTGCGGGCGGCGGCCGAGGCCTTGCAAGTGGATTGGGCGCGTTGCGAGATCGTCCACGGCAACTCCGCCCTGCACCTGCCCTGGAGCAGCTACCAAGCCGGCAGCAACACCTTGTTCACCCATACCCGCGCCAACCATGTTGCGGCGATGGACGCCATCGCCAAGCTGAAGGAGGTTGCCGCCCGCACCCTGGGCGGCGCGCCGGAGGACTATGACATCGATGGGGAACGGGTTTTCAGCCTGGCAAGCCCGGCGAAGGCCCTTACTTACGGCGAGGCGGCCGTCAAGGCCATCGAACTGGGCGGCAAGTACAGCGGCGAGGAGGCGCCGGAGGACATTCACGAGGTCACCCGGCGAGCCTTGGCTGGCGTTGCCGGCACCGGACTGGTGGGCGTGGCCAAGGACAACCTGCCGATGCGCGGCACGGCGCCGGGCTTGGCCGTCGGCTTCGTGGAGATAGAGCTGGACTTGGAAACCGGCAAGCACGAGATCATCGACTACCTCGGTGTCGGAGAGTGCGGCACCGTGGTGCATCCCTTGGGCTTGGCCGGTCAGCTGCGGGGCGGCGCCGTCTGGGGTTTTGGCATGGCCTCCATGGAGCGCCACGTCTACGATGCCCAGAACGGCCTGCCGGCCAATGTGGGCTTCCACCAGTGCAAGCCCCCCACCTACCTGGACGTGCCCAGTGCAATGGACTGGGCGGCGGCGGACATTCCAGACCCGGACAATCCGGTGGGCGCCCGGGGCATCGGCGAGCCGGCCATGGGGTGTGCTGTGGCGGCGGTGATGTGCGCCCTTTCCGACGCCTTGGGCGGCCACCTGTTCAACCGTACGCCGGTAACCCCGGATCTGGTGCTGGACCATCTGGCCGGCCGTTCCCCCCATGGCGGGCCGCTGGCCATAAACACCTTCTGATGCGTAGGTGCGCCTATGTCTCCAGCACGAAGCAAGCCAGTCTTTTCGCCGGTGCGGCCATCCCTGGACGCTATTGTGGGTTCTTCGCATGGCGGGCCGGCACGCTTGCCCTTGGGCCGTTGCCGAGTGTTATGTGGATGTTTCCGCCGGTGGGGGAACGGGCGAATGGGCGGTCAGGCGGGGTTGCCGCCATGACGGGTGCCAACAGGGGATTCCGCATACGAAATGGCAGGGCGAATGGACGGCTGGGCGGGGTTGTCGCCATGACCGCTCGCGCCCTTTGTCGGCGTCTGGACGTCGTTGTTCGCCGGCTGGCCGTCGCCTCGCCCCATGTCCGCCGTCGCCCTGGGCGCGGAAGCATTGGCGGCCGCGCAGTGTTGCCGCCATGACCGCCTACGACCAGATGCCGGACATGGAGCTGTACCAGCCAGTGACGGTGCAGGACGCCGCTGAGTTGGCCGCCCGCATGGATGGCGGGGCTTGGCTGCTTGCTGGCGGGCAGGATACCTACGGCTGGCTTAAGGATCGGGCGAAGACCACCGCGGCGATGATCGATCTCAAGGGCATCGATGCGCTCAAGGGCATCCGGGAAATTGACGACGGCGTTGAGATCGGGGCGCTCGCCACCCTCAGGGAGATCACCCAGAACACCCTCATTGGGGGGCGCTACCCGCTATTGCGGGAGGCTGCATCCGTGGTGGCCAGTCCGCAGATCCGCAACATGGGCACCTTGGGGGGCAATCTGTGCCAAGACGCCCGCTGTTGGTACTATCGCCGGGGCCTTTCCTGCTATCGGGCGGGCGGCAACCTATGCTATGCGGACGCGCCCAGCGCCATGAACCGGGAGCACGCCCTGTTTGGCGCCAGCCGCTGCGTGGCCGTGACCCCCTCCGACACCGCCATCGCCCTCGCCGCCTTGGAAGCGACCATGGTTGCAACCAGCCAGCGGGGCAGCCGGGAGATTCCCGTCAGCGACTTCTTCGTGGGTCCGGATCTGGACATTCGCAACATGACCGCCCTGAATGCGGACGAACTGCTGGTGTCCGTGCGTCTGCCCAGCCGTTGGGCCGGCGCCGACTTCCACTTCGAAAAAGTTTCTGACCGCAACGTTTGGGATTTCGCCTTGGTTAGCATCGCCGCCGCCCTGCGGATGCGCGGCAGCGTCATCGACGACGCCCGCTTGGTGTGTGGCGGCGTGGCCTGCACCCCCCATCGGCTGGAGGCGGTGGAGCGGGCCATAGTCGGCCAGCCTCGCAGCCAAGCCGCCGCCGCCGACCTTGCCGGCTTGGCCAGTGCAGGCGCAAGGCCGTTGAACCACAATCACTTCAAGGTTCCCTTGATGCAGAACCTAGTGCGCCGGGCGTTGCGGAACGCCCGTGCGGGCTAGTGTGCTTTCCGACAAGCAACCATAACGATTACATGCGTTCATAAGCAGATAAAATTTTTCTATTTCAATAAGTTACATAAATTTTGGGTGCCACGAACAAGCACGGGAAATAATCGGACAGGACACTAGCAAGGGAGCGTTGATGGAGCTGGCGCGGTTCAAGCAGGATGTTTGGGGGCGGGAGGTGCTGTTGGGGGTCTCTTGGGATCTGTTGTGGCTGGTTGTCGCCGCCACCTTCGGCCTGATCATCTTGCACGCCATCGTCATGTTGGCGCTGCGCGCCCAACGGCGGCCCGACCCGAGTGGCCGGCGGTTGACCCGTCACGCCGCCGCCGATCGTTGGTTCCACTGGACCGCCGCCCTGGCCTTCCTGGTGTTGTTGGGCACCGGCGTGCTGCCCATCCTGGGCCTGAAGTTTCCTTGGCTCACCTTGCACTGGGTGGCCGGGCTGGTGCTGACCGCCGCCGTTGCGTTCCACATCGTCCGCTCGCTGGCGTCCAAGGACAGGTTCGCAATGAACATCGGCCCTACAGATCTGCGCGAACTGACCGACCGGAACAGTCTTCCCGGCAAGTACAGCTTGGCGCAAAAATCCATGCATGCCGCCATGACGGTGTTGGTGCTCACCACCATCATCACCGGGTTGGTGTTGTTCGCCCTTATCGACACCCCTTGGTGGGCGCGCAGCAACTTTCTCAGCGAAGCGGCGTTGGGCTGGATGTTCCTGCTGCACGGCGCCGCCACCTTGGCCCTCCTTGGCCTGACCGCTCTGCACCTGTACTTCGCCCTGCGCCCGGAAAAGCAGTTCTACACCCGCGCCATGATCAAGGGTTGGGCCAGCGAAGGGGAGCTCAAGGCCAATCACGACTTGGCCCGCTGGCGTCCGGCGCCCCATCCGCAACCCGCCGCGGACGGTGCCCCGGCGGCGCAACGGGAGCTTTCGCGGCCGGCCGCGGTCGCCGCCGAGCCCCCTTGAGCGACCTCGCCCAGCATATCGACACCGTAGAGTCCGGCTATGAATTCCTGCTGGCCTACGCCGCCCAAGGCCGTTTGGACGATGATCCGAAAGCCCCCGGTCCCCGCGCCCGGAACATCCTTGAAGCCATGCAGGCGGCCCTTGACGCCATTCGCTCAATCTTGGACACCGCCGCCACGCCCTTCCATAAGCTGGTGCGTGAAGACATCCACAAAGCTCAGGCGGTCATCGCCGTGGTGCTGGGCGCCAGGGTGCTGAGTTCAGACATTGTGGACAACCTGAACGCCTCCATCCATCTGCGCACCTTGCTGACGGACCTTTTTCTGCTCGATGCCGACCGCGCCGGCCAAACCAGTGCGCCGCCCGGCGGCTGAAGTTGGGCGGGGTGCTTGGTGGCGATCGGTTGGTCCTTGGTTTGTCCTTAAGGACGGGCTTCCGGAGTTGATGCATGGCTGATTTGCCGGCCGCCGGCAAGCCGCCAGCCCCGGTGGAACCGCCTTCGGAGATGCGCAGCCGCATCATGCGGGCCATAAAGGGGGTCAACACCCAGCCGGAGATGATCGTGCGCCGCCTGACCCACGGCATGGGCTACCGCTACCGGCTGCATGTGGCCGGGCTGCCGGGACGGCCGGACTTGGTGTTTCGGCCGCGTCGCAAAGTCATCTTCGTGCATGGCTGCTTCTGGCATCAACATAGCTGCCCCCGCGGCCAGCGCACGCCCAAGACCAACCGCGCCTATTGGGTGCACAAGCTGCGCCGCAATGTGCAGCGGGACCGGCAGAACCAGGAGAGCATTCAGGCCCTGGGCTGGCAGGCGCTGGTGATCTGGGAATGCGAAATCAAGGGCCAGGATCTGGAGGCCCTTGGCCGACGCATCCGCGGGTTCTTGGACGAAGCGCCGTAGCCGGGGGAGGCTCTCATAAGAATACCCACTTCTCCGTGCGTCAGCGCTCCAAACCCGGGGCGAAAACCCCTGGCCCGCCCGGGCTGAGCCGGGAAATCCCCAAGCATTCGCGCCAGACGTACGAAATTTCCTGGCCCGCCCGAACTGAGTGCTTTCTGCGGCGCTTGGGTGCGGGCGGCTGTTTTGTCGTCGTGGGTCGCTGGCGCGGCCTGGGCGCAACCCGAAGGGCCGGGTCCGTTTTCCCCCGGGCCGCGTTGCCGCCCGCTCATGTGGCGCCGGCCACACCGCGCCCGCTCCGCCTCGCCCGGAGCAAAAACGGTCCCCGGCAGGGCCAACCCAGACAGTGTTAAGGAACCTCTGAACAAGTCCCGGAAGCCCAGAGGAGCCTAAA